>JBDQGZ010000010.1:0-23757 GCA_040265115.1 Candidatus Nanopelagicales bacterium | reverse complement strand
GTCGCGCCCTCGGCTCCTGCACCTCGCACCAGGCGCGTGTTCCGCTGGAGTCCGCACCGTGTCGGCTACGTCGATGTGGTTATCGCCCCGATCCCCGAGACAGCACCGGTACCCACACCCGCGCGGAGATTCCGGTGGAGCCCCCACCGCGTCGGCTACGTCGACTGAACAGGGCGCCTAGTCTTCACGTCTGAAATGGTTACGCGCCGGGGAGTCTGACTCGGACTCCTCACGGGGCTTGACCGCCGCGACCTCCAGGCGCACGTAGTCCACGCATCTGTCCCCCATCAGACTGGCGACCTGAACACGCTGTTCGTCGCTCAGCCGATGCAGCACCACATCGGCGAGATAGGCGGCATATGTCTCGTCATCATCGAAGTACGCCGGCGCATCCCGCAGACGCACCTCCACCGGCGTGAGACCTGCCCCTCGCAGATTCGCCAAAGTCTCATCGACACCAGCGTAATTCCACTCCGGCAGCAGGTCGCTGGCTCCCACCTGCTCGACCGCACCGAGCAGGCGCGTCAGATTTCCCTGACCACCGGCATCGATGCGCACCCGCCCGCCTGGTCGAAGCGCCCGAGCAACCTGCTGCCAGGTCGAGGCATGATCGGGAAGCCAATGAAAGGCCGCCACCGACATGACGGCATCCGCACACCCCTCGTCGACGGGCCAGGGTTGCATGAGGTCGGCCTCTCGGACCTCGACCTTCTCGTCCCCCTCGAAACGATGGGAGAAGGCCTCTCGCATCGTCGGCGAGGCATCGAGACCGATGATGCGTCCCTCACTCAGCCCTTCACGCGCGGTGAGCGCATCGCGCCCACTCCCGCAACCGGCATCGATGAGCGTCTCGTCCCCGCGAAGCGTGAGGCCGTCGATGACCCCGATCCCCCACTGTTCATGCGGGAGTGGAAGCGCGTCGTATCGATTCGGATCCCAGGTGATGCTCATTCTCGACCTCTGCTTACACGCACGTCACAGTCCTCCCCGGTCCGGGCCAGAACCCGTCCGATCTCGGTGAATCCTTTCGGGATCTCGGCATCGCCGCTGATCGCCGCAAGCAGCCCTCCGGTGGTCTGCGGATCGACGAGCAACGCCATCATCACGTCATCCACGCTCGAGCCAACGTGGAGCCTCGGCTGCACCCAGTCCTGATTCGTCGGGTGCGCGGTGGTGCGATGGCCCGCCAGCGCTAGGGACCTTCCGATCGGGAGGACCGGGACGGCATCAGCGTCGATCTCCAGCACGATGTCCGGCGCCGCGAAATCGAGTAGGTGCCCGAGGAGGCCATATCCGGTGACATCGGTGACCGCATGCACATCGGCATCCTGCTGACGAAGGGTGTTTGCCTCCGCAGAGACAGGGACTCGAAGCATGCTGATGAGGTTGGCCAACTCCGCTCCGTGGGCATGGCTGAGCGCAAGCCCCACGCCGATGTGCCGAGACAGCACGATCCGATCCCCCGGTCGCGCTCCCTGAACCCGCCAGACGCGATCCGGATGCACCAGACCGGTGACCGATAGTCCGAAGAGGGTCCCGGCGCCGTGCACCGTGTGCCCTCCGGTCAGCGATCCCCCGCTGGCTTCGACCACCTCGCGGGCTCCCGCAAGCATCGCATCGTTCACTCGGGCGTCGGTCCCGCGGGGGACGGACACCAGCGCGAGGGAGGTGAGCACCTCACCCCCCATCGCCAGCACATCGCCGATCGCATTGGCCGCAGCGATTGCCCCGAACGCCTCCGGATCATCCACCATCGGCGGGCAAGCGTCGATGGTGGTGATGAGCGCCCGGTCAGTATCGAGTTGGATGACCGACGCATCATCACCGAGCCCCACGATCGTGGCGGGATGCTGCTGTGCCTGCCTCAGGCCGTGCAACAACCCCGCCACGAGGTGAGGGGATGCCTTCGAGGTGCATCCACCACACTCGCGGGTCGGCGTAGCGAGCATCAGTCGTCCTGACCCCGCCAGGTATCCACTGCCTCGGCTGCGTCCTTGGCCTCGGCGAGACCGAGGACGCTTTCCAGAACCCGCTGTGCCACGGCGCGTGTGGTGACGAGTTCGACGTTGTCGAGGAACTTCTCCTCGATGTCGGACTTCGTCAACGGGCGCGCATCTGCCCCGCGATTGACCGATTCACGATGGCGCAACTCTCGGCCATCGGTCGTTCGCATGACGACTTCACCGCAGAAGTGCTTGGGGAAGGTGCTGTTCGTGTCCACCTCGTATCTCACCTTCGACGCAACGGCGAGGTTGTCGGAATCGACCAGAGCATCCGGCAGCAGGTCGGCGAGGGAGAAGCGCCGCTTCGTCGCCGATGCACCCACCACGAAGGGCAGGGAGAACTTCGCGTCGTAGTCCGACCTCGGGGTGAGCTTCACCTCCGCGGGTTCGCACACCACCGGAATGATCTCTTCCGGCACGAGGCAGATGACCTCGGCAATGTCGTCCCCGGAGAGGTCGTTCTCTGTCACCAGGGCGATGGTGGCGTCAGCGAACGCGTGGGTGAAGTGGCAGGCCGGGAACGGCTTGATCGCCACTCGCAGGAGCTCCCATTCCTCGCCCAGCCCGCGTGCCGCAGCCTCCGGGTCGATCTCATGGCCTTCGGGCACATGGCTGGCGTACAGCCCGAAGCGACCCTCATAGACATCCGGCGGCGCTTCCCAGCCGGCGGCCGCGAAACGAGTGGAGGTGAGTGCTGTGCTCGCTGCCCACCCCGGGTGCATGCGCTTCGTCCATGCACCGGTGTCGAGAAACTGCAGCGATCCTGCGGCCAGGCTGCCGACAATTCCCTGCGCTGCAGCGATTCCAGACTCATCGAGGCCACTCAGGCGGGCGGCGGCGACGGCTGAGCCGAACGCACCCACGAGCCCGGTGGGGTGGAAACCTCGCGCGTGGAAACCACTGCGCGCACCCGCGCCGACCCGAGCCGACACCTCGACCGCGATCAGGTAGCCCAGGAGAAGATCCGCGCCGCTGAGCCGATCCCTCTCCGCGATCGCCATGGCGGTGGGCAGCGCCGACGCGGAGGCGTGGATGACGCCCGGCGGGTGCGTGTCGTCGTAATCCAGTCCGTGCACGAGGATGCCGTTCATCAGGGCGGCATCGTTGATCGGGAGCCGCTGTGGCATTCCGATCACGGCTGAGGAGCCCTCTCCGGCCGTGGCTTGGGCTGCCACCGTCGCAAACTCATCTCGAAGGGACGCGAACGACAGTCCAACACAATCCAGGATGTGCAGCGCAGCACGCTCACGCACCAGTTCAGGGACATCGCTCCACGACACGGAATGCGCCCATGAAGCGATGCGAGCAGCAATGGGATCAGTACTCATCGGTTGTCCTCCTGGCCTGTTGCGTTGGATGTTGTCTTGCTGGTGTCGAAACGAAGACCGAGACTCTCAGCGATGGTCGTGCGCTGGACCTCGTCCGTTCCTCCTGGAATACGGAGATTTCGAGCGATCTGGAACAGCTTGTTGATCGAGGTATCGCGCATCACTCCCGCCCCGCCGTGCACCTGGAGTGCACGATCAGCCACGCGATAGAAACTCTCATCATTGCTGACCTTCAGGGCGCAGATCCGCCGGATCTCATCGCTGGGACGGGGAATGCGGTACCACGGACCAGGGGTGTCGATGGCGCGGGCGACCTCGAGGGAGAGCGACCGGGTCTGCAGCCAGTCCACATACATGTCGGCGATCATCCACTGGATTCCCTGGTTCGCGCCGAGCGGACGTCCCGCGACCTGACGCTCGCGCACACGCTCGAGGGACTTCTCGATGAGATAGCGGCTCCAGCCGGAGCACATTCCTGCCCGGCGCATCCGGGTGTAGTTGAACGACATCACCGCGATATCGAAGCCCTGGCCGACCTCTCCGAGGATGGCGCTCTCGGGGAGGACGAGGTCATCGAAGAAGATCTCACCGGTGTAGCCGTCGCCAAACATCGTCTGGTAGAGCGCACCGAGGCGGTATCCGCGTGACATCGCCTCCCGGGTGTCGAACTGGAAGTAGGTGAAGGCTTTGCGCCCTCCTTCGGGATCCGTCATCGCGAGCACCTGAGCGACATCGGCGTCGAAGTAGTTGGTGATATACGCCTTCGAGCCACTGAGAACCCAGTCCGACCCGCGCTTCGTGGCGCGCGTCTTCATGTCGAACAGATTGCTGCCTGCCCCCGATTCGGTCACGGCGTGAAGTGACGTCTTCTCGCCACGCACCAGCGGATCGGTGAACTCCTCGCGCTGGTGCTCGTGGGCGTACAGCAGTCTGGGAGTCGCGCCTTCCGACCAGGACAGCAGCGCGGGGTTGAGTCCGACGCCGTAGCCGTAGACCAGTTCCTCGACATAGATCATGTCCTCGCGGCCGAGCCCCATCCCGCCGAGATGTTCGGGCAGGTGGGCGCTGTAGATTCCCGCAGCGCCCGACGCACGCATGATCTCGCGACGCGCAGCGATGATCTCCGAGTGCAATCGCCCATCAGCATCGAGGTACTGACGCTCATCGTTCAAGCGATGGGCAAGCGCCTGCTCGCGAGGAGCGACTTCCTCGGCATAGAGCGCTCGGACGCGCTCGAGGACATCCGCGAGATGCTCGGGGGCTCCGGCATCTCGGGCGAGGACGCCATCAGTATCGACCGAGGTCGAGATCATCGGTGCATCTCCATCTTCTTCGGGTGGGACGTGCCCTGACGAGCACTGTGTGGGGGGACGGATACTTCATAGGTCAGGGGCATTGCCGGCACCGCGGCCGCGAGCGCAGAAGTCAGCGCCGGGCCCGGCCGGTGCCCGAGGAAGAACGGGCGGCGCGCTTCACTGTGCAGCAGGGGGGAGATATCCGCGGCCGCGAGTCGACCGAGGGACCCGCGGAGCATCGGGGTCTCACCGAATCGTTCGACGTCATCAGCTCGAACATCGGGACCAGCGACGATAAAGGGAGTCGGATCACCACTGTGCAACAGCATGGTCTCGCTCGGGGTGGCGTGATCACCGGTGATCGCGAGGACGACGTCGTTCTGCTCGAGTCGACGCAGGAGCGGCGCGAGGGCGGCATCGCAGGCCTCGATGGCACGCACTTTCGCCCGAGGATCCTTGGTGTGTCCGGCTTCATCCGGCGCCTTGGTGTGGACATGGATCAGATCCGGTGTCCCCGGTCGATCGAGAAGCTCAAGCGCGACATCGACTCGATGAGCGAGACCCAGAGCAATGTCATCTGGCGCCGCGGCGATATCGATTTCCTGCATCTGCAGCAGCCGGGCAAGTCCTCGATAGAGCGCGCTGCTGGTCACCATCACCCCGGTGGCTCCGGTGGTCTCGGTGAAGGACATCGGGCGATCGATGCGCGATCCCCACTTCGTCGTCGGCACATCGAATTCCACACCGTCTCGCATCAGAGCCGAGCGTGCACCGAGCAGGAAGCCCTCCAGCGCACGTGAACTCCGCTTGGCTTCCGACGCCCGTTCCCCACCTGCCTCCACCGCTTCCGCCAGCGGCAAGGGCCGCATCCAGGGGTGACGATGCTCGAAGAGCGGATCGGAGTCGCTCACCTCGTGGGACACCGCGCCGTGAGCGAAGAGCGCCCACTCGCCCGTGCGGATCGGCTCGAGGCCGAACCTGATGCCGTCGAAGGAGTAAACATCTGCCCAGGCTTCGAGGGTGGCCTGAGCTCGCGCCGAAAGGTGCGTCTCGCCGCGTCCGAGCCGGCCGGTGATGCGCATCACCCCGTCGTGTTCGTCGCCGCGACGCACCGCGAGATGCCACAGCGGAGTGGCGCTCGGCGGTGTGCCACCTACCCCCAGCAGTTCCAGCGCGGCTCGGCCCGGGAACGCCAGCCTCCCGAGGCCGAACATCTCCCAGTGGGACCGTTCGCTCGAGGTTGCCCGGCCCGGCCCGAACGGCACATGGACCCCATTCGCGCCCCGCGTCACGAGCGCATCGAGAACCGGTGTGATCGCTGCTTCAGCTGGCGTTCGCCCACCGAGTTCGATGCACGGCCGATCGCCGAGGCCATCGAGGGTGACAAGGACCACGGGGAGGTCGTCGCGGACCGGCCAGTCGGTCATCACGTGCGAACCTTCGCCTCGGCGAGATCAGTGTGCACCAGCACCGAGCGGACACCTCGGGGCACGAGATCGTCCACGTCATCGAGACGTCCCTCCCGCACGGCGGCGCGAATGCTGCTCGCACGCACCTCCTGGGTGGAGTCCCCGTCGATGAGTCGCACCGCATATCCCCCCGATGCCAACAGGTCCGCCTTGCTGCGCTCCCACTCGGAAAACGCGCGCACGTATTGCACCGCAGATAGCGGAATGTAGTGGCCCCACACATCGGGGCGATCGAGCGGGAAGGCGACGATCTCGCAACGGCTACCGAAGCCTTCCTCGGCGAGGACTGCGTCGATCATCGACATGCGCTCGTAGAACGTGAACGGATTCGCCTCCGGCCGATGACGATGCGCGGACTGTAAGTGCTCACGCCACGAGCCGGGGTCAGGATTGGTGATTCCGATGATGACTCGTTCGGCCTCACCCAACGCGATGCGCACCAGGTCAAGGTGCCCGGCATGGAACGGCTGGAAGCGCCCCGTGACTGCAGCGAGGGAAGTAGAGAGACTCATCGCCGGAGCGTCATGAGTCGAGTTCCCCCAGTCGCTGAGCCGCACCTTCGGCGTCGATCAGGTCGGCGTACCGCCGCTCGACATCACGCATGTTGTTGTTGTGGGCCTCGGCACCCTGATCGCCGCACGCATCCTCGACGACGATCGTCTTGAAGCCGTAGCTGAACGAATCGAGGATGGTCGCGCGAACACATCCGGATGTGGTGACACCCATAATCAGGACCGTGTCGACCGCGCGATTGCGCAGGATGGTGCTGAGGTCGGTTCCAAAGAACGCCGAGGGGTAGCGCTTGAGCAGATAGATATCGGTGTCCTCCCACAGCGAGGGCACGATGGAGGCCGCGTGGGATCCGGGAGCGATATCCCGCAGCGCCGGCACCTTCCAGTTGGTGAACTCATCGTCGTGTGACCACGCCACGGCGGTGTGCACGATCGGGATGCCAGCGGCTCGTCCTGCCTTGAGGACGGACTCGGCCTTCTCCACGGCAGCGGCGATGTGCGGGCTGCGCCCTGCAGCGAACTGCGGATCGCAGAAGGCCTGCTGGAAGTCCACGGCCACGATGGCGGGACGCTCGCCCCAGCCCACGGGTGTCAGCCCGTAGCCCGCGGCATCGAATTCATCGTTCGCTACTTCATTCGTCACTGGACACCACTCCTTGACCTGTCGATGGCAACCAGGAGCGACGCCCCGAGGCATCGCGCCCGGTTGTATACAAACCATACTGACTGGGGCGAACTCTGCCAGAGGTTTCCGAAGACTGCTCGGCCAGATTCCGACCCGGTCGTGCGAGATCGGGCCGGGGTGTGTACAAAAGACCCATGAGCGACTTCGATCTCTATTCCCTGCCCCCGGAATACGCCGAGTTACGCGCCGCGGTGCGAGATCTCGCCGAGAACAAGATCGCCCCGCACGCCGCCGCCGTCGACGAGGAGAGCCGGTTCCCCCAGGAGGCTCACGATGCACTCGTCGCCGCTGATTTCCACGCCGCGCATGTTCCCAGCGCCTACGGCGGCCAAGAGGCCGATGCGCTCGCCGTCTGCCTCATCATCGAGGAGGTCGCTCGCGCGTGTGCCTCGTCCTCCCTCATCCCGGCTGTCAACAAGCTCGGCTCGATGCCGGTCATCCTCGCCGGTAGCGAGGAGTTGAAGTCCCAGGTGCTCCCGCCACTCGCCGCCGGCGACGCGTTGTTCAGCTACTGCCTGTCCGAGACCGATGCCGGTTCCGACGCCGGCGCAATGCGCACCACGGCAACCCGCGATGGCGATGGCTGGCTCCTCAACGGCTCGAAGAAGTGGATCACCAACGCCGGTGTCAGCAAGTACTACACGGTGATCGCCGTGACCGATCCGGAGAAGGGCACCCGTGGCGGCATGACCGGGTTCGTCGTCGACCGCGATGACGAGGGCGTGTCCTTCGGCGCACCCGAGAAGAAGCTCGGCATCAAGGGATCGCCGACACGCGAGGTCTATCTGGACAACGTCCGCATCGGTGACGACCGGATCGTCGGAGAGGTCGGCGGCGGCTTCCCCCTGGCGATGCGCACACTGGATCACACCCGCATCACCATTGCGGCACAGGCGCTCGGTATCGCCCAGGGCGCGCTCGACGCAGCAGCGTCCTACGCGAAGGAGCGCGAGCAGTTCGGCAAGCCGATCGCGTCCTTCCAGGGATTGCAGTTCATGCTCGCCGATATGGCCACCAAGCTCGAAGCCGCTCGCCAGCTCACCTACGCTGCCGCAGCAGCGAGCGAGCGCGAGGATGACTCGCTCACCTTCCTCTCCGCCACGAGCAAGGCCTTCGCCTCGGATGTGGCAATGGAGATCACGACCGATGCAGTGCAGGTGCTCGGCGGCTACGGCTATACCCGGGACTACCCGCTTGAGCGGATGATGCGTGACGCGAAGATCACTCAGATCTACGAGGGCACCAACCAGGTGCAACGCATCGTCATTGCGCGGCAGTTGCTCGGCCGACTATGACCGAGCGCGGCGGGGTACGCCGCGCTGCCGTCGCGGTACTGCTCGCCGCGGTCTCTGCCCAGGTGAGCGTCTCCGCGCTCCAGCAGGGGCTGCCCGCTCTCGGGCCGATCCTGCAGTCGACATTCGCGCTCGACACCTCCGCGACCGGAGTGCTCCTCGGGATCGGGAGTGTGGGCAGCGCCCTCGCCGTCCTGGGATGGGGGCGGCTCACCGATCACTCCACCGACCGAGGCGTTGCTGTTCTCGGACTCCTGCTCACCTCGGGCGCGCTCGTCATCGCCGGCCTCGGCGCCTGGTTCGGCTCACTTCCCGGGACCATCGCCGGCCTCCTGCTCGCCGGCCTAGCCGCCGCAGCCCCGACCGTCGCCTTGACCAAGAGCATCGCGCGAGCTTTCGGGTCGACTCGTCGCATGGGCCTCGCCTTCGGGATCCGCCAGGCGGCGGTGCCCCTGGGCGGGGCGGCAGCCGGCATCATCCTCCCGGCGCTGGCCCTGGTCATCGATCTCGCAGTTTCGCTCTGGGCGCTGGCAGCTGTCCTCGCCGTCGCCGCCGTCGCCGTCTATCGCACGGTGCCCGAGGAACGACGCGAGGTGACCGCCCCGCCGCTGGTACCTACCCCTTGGCGACGGGTCATGCCGATGCTCATCGCCAGCTCGCTCTACACCGTGACGCAGATCGGGATCGTCGCGCTGCTGACCCTGTACCTGGTCAATGCCCGCGGGTGGAGTCCCCAGGCTGCTGCCGCAGTGTTCTCCGGGCTCATGGTGAGCACGATCTTTATCCGGGTCTTCGTGGGGATCGCCGCCGATCGTTGGCCGCTGCGCCGCATCTCGCTCTTCGTGACCACAGGTGTGCTCACCGCAGGGCTGCTTCTCGCCGCAGCGATTGCCAATCCCGCACCCCTCACCGTGGTCCTGCTCGTGGGAGCCGGAATCTTGGGAATGGGTTGGAATGCTCTGGCCTTTACCGTCACCGTGTCGCTGGTTCCCACCGAGCGCATTGGGACAAGCCAGGGAGTTCTCAATGCATTGATCTTCACGTCCTGGGGTCTATCGCCAATGGTGACTGCCGCCGTGGTCGAGGCATTTTCCTGGTCAGCGGCCTGGGTCATGCTCGCCGGCTTCGCCCTGACCGGAGCGGTCGTAGCTCGGTCCACGATGGGACCGGTCCGGCTCGGCCGGGGCCGAAAGACACGGCCATTCCCTGCGTAGGATTTGGATATGGCAGCCCTCTCCCGATCACGAGTGCACCCTGCGCGCTCTAGTCGGGGCCAGGAATGGGCGGTCGCTGCCATCGGGGCTGGCCTGCTCATCACCGGATGCTCCTCCGGAGGCGACGTCTCACCGACCGCAGACCCGACCATCGGGGGAACGGCGGTGTGCGATGAACCCAGCATCAGCGCCGTGATTCGCCAGGAGGTCGATGAGACCTATCCCGGGGCCACCTTCGTGTCGCTGGAGACCTTCGAGTGTGTCGATGGCTGGGCCTCGGCTCGCGCTGCCGTCGACACCAATGGCGTGGTGGTGACCACAGCGTTCTACTTACAGGCCGAGGGCCAGTTCTGGGTCCCGGTGCCGATCGAGGAGATCTGCTCGACCCCCCTCGAGGAGTCCCCGGCCCCCGAGCAGATCTACCTCGAAGCCTGCGGCACCCCCGAATAACCCAACTCCGCAACTATCAGCACTTTTTGCCCCCTAGAGAATTGCGGAGTTTGGCTCTGCTGAAGCCTCTACTCCTCAGGGGCGACAACCGTGGGGGTCCGCACCCGCACGGCCCACGCCACGCATGCCACGACGAACAGCGCCGCCACCACCGTCCCCCAGGTCACCTGTTCTCCGAGCAGCCAGGCCGACCACAGCAATGTCAGCAGGGCCTGTAGTTGTTGCACCTGTCCCCCGCGCGCGACACCGGCATCCGCCAATCCGCGGTACCACGCGAAGAACGCCAGGTACATCGACGATAAGCCAAGCAGGGCCATTCCGACCACGGCCTGCGTCGTGATCGGCGTCGTCACACCGCCGAGCGCGATGATGATCACGCTCGCGGGCAGCGTCACCGGCAGCGCAAGCACGACAACCCAGGAGATGACCTGCCAGCCGGGCATCACCCGCGTGAGCACGGCGCCCTCGACGTAGCACCAGGACGACGCGACGACCGCCCCGGCGATGAGCAGGTCGGCGACGAAGTCACCTCCCTCACCACCACCGCGGAGCAGGGCGAAGACGATGAGCCCGGCGGTACCGAGCGCCGCCGCGATCCAGAACTGTCGCGCCACCCGCTCCTTTGCCCGCAGGACGGCGATCACCGCTGTGACCAGCGGCATCACCGCGGCAATCACTGCCGCATGCGCCGACGTTGTCCGCTGGAGGGCCAGCGCGATGAGGATCGGCCAGCCGAACACTGCGCCGACCATGGTGTAGAGCAGCGGCTTGATCAATCGCCGATCCGGCCAGGGCACCCGACGTACGAATAGAACTCCCATAGCGACGAGGCCGGCGATGACAGCCCGACCGGTCGCGGTGAGGAAGGGGTCGAAGGACTCTAAGGCCCAGACGGTGAAGGGAAGGGAGAACGAGAATGCCAGGACCCCGACGAAGGCGAGAAGAAGGCCGGTGCGTTCCCGAGTCTGCACAGCGCGCAGCCTAGGGCCTCGGTAGCGTCGGCAATGTGGCCCAGGTCAGTACCGCGGAACGATCATCGTGGATCGACATCAACAGCGATGTCGGTGAACTCGATGACGGTGGAGAGACCGATGATCTTCTGCTCGAGATCATCACGAGCGCGAACGTCGCGTGCGGAGGCCATGCCGGCGACAGAGCCTCCATGGACCGAATCTGTCGCACAGCCGCCGCACGACGCATCGCCATCGGCGCTCAGGTGTCCTACCCCGACCGACAGGCCTTCGGTCGTCGCCGTCTCGACATCGCGCTGCCTGACCTGAAGGCTAGCCTCCACGATCAAGTCTGCGACCTCATCGACGCTGCTGAGTCGGCGACGACCACGGTGACGTACCTCAAGCCACACGGTGCGCTTTACCACGTGGCCCTCGACGATGCGGCGATAGCCGAACTACTACTCGAGATCGCCACGACGCACGGACTCGCGGTCTTGACCATGTCATCGGGTGAGTTGCACACACGCGCAGGCCACCATGATGTCCCGGTGTTCCGGGAAGCGTTCATCGATCGTGGTTACACCGCGAACGGTCGACTCACTCCCCGCGACTTGCCCGGCGCCATTCTCGATCCGGAGGCTGCCCTGGAACGACTCTTGACATGGAGCCGCGATGGATTGCGCGATGTCGACAGCCTCTGCGTCCACAGCGACACTCCCGATGCTGTTCGGCTCGCTCGGCTCAGTCGGGAGGCACTGGAATCCCATGGCGTCACCATCGAACCTTTCATCACCGTCGATCCCACGCCCCCTCGCCGATGATGCTCGAGCCTTTCGGATCCGAAGCGGTGCTGGTGCACCTTCCCGCCGAGCAGATCATCAGCGTTCACAGTTCCCTGACAGAGCGAACCCTGAATCAGCCATCCCCAGGCCAAACCCGGCCTCCATGGCTCGTGGAGAGCATCCCCGCCGAGGACACGCTGTTGATCAGGCTCGCCCATCCCTCCACTCCCGACATGCTCCGAGAACTGAGCGAGTTTATCGCCGAAGCGACCGCGACCCCGCCAGCATCCGCGACGGACAACCTCGGATCCGTGGACATCGCGGTCCACTACGAGGGAGAGGACATCGAGGAGGTGGCCGCCGCGTGTGGCATGAGCATCGAGCACCTGATCAACGCTCACTCTCACGCCGAATATCGCGTCGCCTTCTGCGGGTTCTCCCCCGGCTTCGCCTATCTCAAAGGCCTTCCCGAGCAACTGCATCTGCCTCGGCGAGCGACCCCGCGCACTGCAGTTCCCGCAGGTTCCGTGGCGATCGCCGAGCACTACTCCGCGATCTATCCGCGAAGTTCCCCCGGCGGATGGCACCTCCTCGGATTCACCGACGAGGTCCTCTTCGACCCGACCCGTGACACTCCCGCGCGACTCAGCGCGGGGATGCAGGTGCGATTCGTGCCCAGCCGGGCACCCATGATTACGCTCTCAGATCGAACGGCATTGCCCTCGCATCCGCACACACCAGCGGTGGAGATCATCTCGCCAGGGGCGTCGAGCCTCGTGCAGGATCTTGGGCGCAGTGGCTGGGGCGCCGCCGCCGTGAGTCCCTCGGGCGCATGGGATCGCAAGAGCCATCGGCTCGCTCAGCGACTCGTCGGGAACTCCGAACAGGCTGCAGGGCTGGAATGCGTCGGCGGTGACCTTCAACTGCGCGCCCTCCGCGCAATCACCATCGCGATCACCGGCGCACCCGGACCCGTCTATCGCCGCCAGCAGGGCGTGCGCACGGCTGTCGACGCATTCACCGCGCTGACCCTGGCCGCAGGAAATGAGCTGATCATCGGCGCGGCCACGACCGGCCTGCGTCGGTACGTCGCCCTTCGGGGCGGGATCGACACTCCCGAAATTCTCGGCTCCCGCTCATTCGACACCCTGTCCCAACTCGGGCCACGCCCCCTCGCTTCGCTCGACCTCATCGGCGTCCAAACCACGCCTCTTCCCATCCCCGGTATCGATGGTGTGGTGATCGAGCCATCGGCGCCGGCCCTGGAGACGGACTTCTGGCCCACTCCTGCCTGGGCATCACTCCATAGTGACGGACACATGGCACTGGCTGAGGGGACCTTCACCGTGAGCCCTAACAGCGACCGCATAGGGGTTCGACTGAACGGCCCGGCGCTCATCTGGGAGGTTCCCCCGCCGCCTACGGCGACCTCGCGGCCCATGGTGCGCGGGGCGATCCAACTGCCCCCCGACGGCCGCCCGCTCATCCTGGGCCCCGACCATCCGACGACGGGTGGCTACCCGGTGATCGGGGTGCTCACCGACCCCGATGCAGCGGCCCAGTGGCCTCCCGGGGCCACGGTGCGGTTGCGCCCTCGCCAGTGATAGCCTCACTCCTCGCAACACGCGCCGCTAGCTCAACTGGCAGAGCAGCGGACTCTTAATCCGCGGGTTCGGGGTTCGAGTCCCTGGCGGCGCACCCGTTGAAAATCTTCGTCTTTCCCTGCACCCTCTCACTCGGTCACGGTGTCACGGGCATCGCGACCTCGTTGATGGTCAGGATGAGTGACGGAATCGCTGGCCGACTCGGGTTCGACAGCGCCGGTTCGTGATAGATCTCCACGTTTGGATCATCTGCGTACCACATGAGATTGACGCTCTGCCCCGCCTGCAGTTCGACCATGAAGTTCCACGCGGCGACGTATCGCTGGTTGGTCTTGGACAAGAACACCGCCGTTCGCGAATCAGGGACATTCACCCCATCGATGGCCAGCCAGATGTCCACCTGGCGCTCCTGATTCACCGGAGACACCAACTGCGCCGAGAAAGCGATGTTGTACACACCGGCGTGATCGACCGTGAGGTCGGTCCCGTTCACCACACTTACCCCGAACTCCGCCACGATGGCGTCCAGGCTCATCGCCTGGGGTCGACCTGCTACCGCCAGGGTCTGATCCACTCCGCTGTAGTACGAGCCGAAATAGCCGGGAAAACCCGCATCACCTCGCGGCCCCTGCGGACCGGTCGCTCCGCTCGCTCCCTGATGACCGCGATCGCCCTGGGGACCCGGGAGTCCCCGCTCGCCCTGCTCACCCTGCAGCCCCTGCTCCCCCTGCGGACCCGCCGGACCGGCCTTATTCCAGGTGATGGTCAACCACCCGCGCGGGCAACCGTCCTCACCATCGCGCAGGCGCAGATTTCCCCAGCGGTTGTAGCAGGCCCGGATCTCACCCTTGCCCATCACCTTCACGAGCGAGTCACTGCGTGCGGATGCTGCCCGGGGTGAATCCGCCCAGGCAGTCGTGAAGGCAAAGCTCCCTGTGATCATCACGAGGAGACTCGCCAGTAGCGTGGTGAGGAGTTTCATGACGCACCCCCTAAAACCACTTCCAGGATGCGGGAGGACTGATGCGGATGGCAGTTTCAAAGGACCCGAATTCCGGGACTTTGGACCCCCACCCCCCATCGGGCGATTCCGCCGATGAGGTCGACGTCCGGATCAGGTCGACTCCAGGAGAGCCACGACCTCGTCATCGCTCACCTGGGTGAAGTCCTCATAGTGGCTGCCCACGGCGAAGAACACCGGAGGGATGGACGGGCAGATGACCTCATCGGCCAGCACCTTCAGCCAGTGCACGGCCTGGAGTGAGCCGACCGGCGCGGCCACGATGACCCGTTGCGCGCCGCGGGCTCGGGCCACGTTCACGGCGGCCGCCATCGTCGAACCGGTGGCCAGCCCATCATCGACGATGATCACGGTCCGACCTGAGAGGTCGACGACCGGGCGCCCGCCGCGCAAACGGCGAACCCGCCGCTCGACCTCGACCAACTCAGCGGTGATCTCCTCGTGGACGCTGCCCTCATCGAAGTGCCCAAAGGTCGCCGGATCGCGCACGATGACTCCCCTCTCCCCCACCGCGCCGACCGCAAGCTCCGGATGATCCGGAGCTCCGATCTTGCGCACGATGATCACGTCCCAGGCGAGGTCGAGAATTTCGGCGACCTCGGCGGCCACGGGCACCCCGCCACGAGGTAGTCCCAGCACGATCGGGGGCAGGCCCCGCTCATCGAATCCCCCTTGGCTACGGGCCCGGATCTCAACTCCCAGAGTCCGGCCCGCCTCCTGTCGATCAGCGAACATCCCCCGAGCGTGCCACGCCTGATGGCGACTCACGTTGACATGGCAGGTCATGGTTCCTTACCCTTAAGGAGTCACCGCGAAAGATCGCGCCTTGGGGTGACGCCTGCTACCGGCCGGCGGGTGCGCAACATCGCGTCTAGGTCAACCGCCTAGGCGTGCCGGGGACCAAGACCGTTTTGGGACCTGGGAGGTCGCGTGAAACGCCTCGTTATTGCCGCAGCCGCAGGGATCGTTGCCGCGGGAGCCGTCACCGCATCAGCCGCATCCCTGGGTGGCGTCTCGGATAACTCCGCCGGCGCCGACAGCGCCGCCGTCGCCACCTGCGATTCCGATGGGATCGATGTGGACTACACGATGGTCTACAGCCCCTCGACACAGGCCTACAACGTCAACACCGTCGATCTCGACGAAGTCAACGACGCGTGTGAGGGACTCACCTACTACCTCACCATCAGCGGCACCGGAGGCACGGCTTTGGCTGATGACAGCGGCATCGTCGCTCTGGCCTCCAACTCCATGTCCATCGATGTGAGCGCTCAGAGCGCCGATGCGGAGGCCGTGCTGAACGTCGCGATCGCGATCGTGAGCAACTAGTCCCACGGCGAAGAGGTGACCGGATGAGGACGAAGGCGATGATCCTCGGTGGGTGCGTGCTCACCGGGGGTCTCGTCCTGTCCGCGATCGTTCCGGCTCAAGCGGCAGACCTCACCGGCATCGATGCTGGGATCATCACGGCCCAGCACGGACTCCCCGGGGCCATCGGCAGCGCCCAAGATGACTTCGAATCGCCGGGAAAAACCGACCTGGCGGGTCGAACTCTCTCGACTGGTCAGCAGTGGTCGGCCTCGCCAGACTTCGAGGTCACCGGTGGTGCTGCACAGGCAACAAAGAACAACGTGCCGTTGAGCATCGCGACCCTGCCCTGGGTCTCGATCCCCACCACCCGGGTCACCGCGCAGATCACCACCATCGGTGCGGCAGAGTTCGGCCTGTTGCTGCAGGCCGATCGTGACAGCAACACCGCTGTCGCCCTAAGACTTCTCGACACCGGAGACGTGACCATTGCGCGTCTCGAGGAAGGCACCTGGACCACACTCGCGACAGCGAGTGGTGCGACAACGGGCACCTGGTCGTTGACCTACTCGTTCGGAACCTATTCAGCTGTGCTCAACGGTTCGACAGTTCTCACCTACACCGCCTCACCGGCTGAGCAGGTCACGTGGCGCGGGAATGGCGATGTTGGAATCTTCGTCGCCGGCCCGAGGGCCAAGGATGCGGCATGGGCGGATTTCACCGTGGAGACACCATGAGCGGGGTGACGACAGCATGAGCAACGACCTGAGAGCTCCACGCAAAGTGCGCACGCCGGCTCGACGGTTCTGGGCAGTGGCGACCAGCGCCATCACGATCCTCTTCGTCATCGGCGTCGGCATCATGGCGTGGCCTGCCGCTCTGGGCGGCAAGGGCACCTGGGTGACCGTCTCCGGAACATCGATGGAACCGAACTACTCCACCGGTGATCTCGTCCTCGCCTGGGACACCGGTGACTGGCAGATCGGCGATGTCGTGCTGTACGGAGTCCAGGACTCCAACGGCCTCATCGTGCACCGACTCGTCTCCGGGTCCGCTGAGGATGACTGGTATGCCCAGGGCGACAACAAGGAACGCATCGACCCCTGGGCCATCCCCGATGATGCGATCCGGGGCGAGGAAATGGTCCACATCCCCCACCTCGGTACCGCCCTCACCTGGGCGCGCAGCCCGCAGATCCTCGCGATCCTCACCGGCATCCTCGTCTTCTGGGCGATCTTCAGCGGACCGAAGTACATCCAGCGTCGCCTCACCCGCGTGCCCGTGCGCACCCCGGCTGTCGTCAATGGATACCCCGCCTCGACGGTGGACCTACACACGGAAGGCGCGCGTTTCGAACTGCCCGACGCGGCCATCGTCGACGGGGATATTCCCGTGGAAGTGTGGACGAACCGCGATGGAACGGGAACCATCGCACGCGGGATCCTGAGCGTGCGCCACAACGTCGTGACCGACCATGGTCGCCTCGTGGGTGGTCCGGTGGAGTGGCTCGACGATGGCACGGGCTGCATCGAGGAAATCATCGAAGGCCAGTCGTAGCAGCACTGGTGCTTGGTAACGTCGCGGCGTGTCCAGCGATTCATCCCGCGAAGTCCTCATCATCGGCGCAGGACCAGCCGGCCTGGCTGCCGCTCGCGCCCTGAGTGAACGTCGCATCCCCTACGACCAGGTGGAGCGCCACGATGGCGTCGGCGGTATCTGGGACATCGATAACCCCGGAACTCCCATGTATTCCTCCGCACACTTCATCTCCAGCCGCACCATGTCGGACTTCCCCGGGTTTCCCATGCCCGAGGATTATCCGGACTACCCATCACAGCGTCAGATCCTGGACTATCTGCAGTCCTTCGCCGACTCCTACGGCTTGACCGAACACATCACCTTCGGGCGCAGCGTCACGCACATCGAGAAGGACGGGGAACGGTGGCGCGTCACTTTCGATGACGGCTCTCGCCAGGACTACTCCTTCGTTGTCGCGGCGACCGGGACGCAGTGGCACCCCCGGCTGCCTGAATGGCCCGGCGATTTCGACGGTGAGATCCGGCACTCCCGAGAGTTCCGCGATGCCGATGATCTCGTGGGCAAGCGGGTCCTGGTCATCGGCGCAGGCAATTCCGGTTGCGATATCGCCTGCGACGTCGGTCGACGCGCAGAACAGACATTCCTCAGCGTCCGTCGCGGATACTGGTTCATCCCCAAGCACATCTTCGGCATCCCCTCCGATGTGTTCGCGGACTCCGGACCCCATCTTCCGCTCGCGGTCGAGCAGCGTGTGTTCGGAGCGATGCTGCGCACCCTTAATGGAGATGTGACGCGACTCGGCCTGCCGAAACCCGATCATCGGCTCTTCGAAACCCACCCGATCCTCAACACCGAGATTCTCGCGCGACTACAGCACGGCGATGTCATCGCCAAGCCCGATATCGACCATCTCGACCAGGACGGGGTCGTCTTCACTGACGGCTCCCGCGAGCAAATCGACGTCATCATCGCCGCAACCGGCTATCGCCACGCGATCCCCTACGCCCAGAATCTCTTCGGCCCCGAGGACCATCCCGATGACCTCTATCTGTCGGTGTTCTCCCGCCGCCACAGAGGACTCATGGCCATGGGATTCATCGAGACGAACTCCGGTGCGTACCACCTGTTCGATTCATCGGCCCGTATCGTCGCCGGCTATATCGATGACTGCCTTCACCATCCCGAGCAGGCGCGGCGCTTCGACGAACTCATCGAGCGGCATCACCCGGATCTCACCGGCGGTATCCGGTTCATCGACTCACCCCGGCATCGCGACTATGTCGACTCCACCACCCTGGCGAAGATGTATGACAGGGTGCTGCGCCAGATGCACTGGAGCGCCGCATGACCTGGGCTGCCGCATGAGTTACGACGCCACCGGTCGCGTCATCGTGCTCACCGGTGCCGCCGGCGGCATCGGCTCGACCCTGGCTCGGGCACTCGCCGATCGCGGTGCGTCACTCGTCCTCGTCGATCTCGATCACGCGCGGGTCGACGCGCTCCGGGACGACCTCGGTGGTGGCCACCTGTCGTATGCCTGCGATCTGACGCAGCGTGGTCAGGTCGAGCAGTTGCTTACCTACATCGATCAGCACCACGGTCGTATCGATGTGCTCATCAATAACGCGGGCATGACCTCCACCGCACGGTTCGACACTCGCAGCGTGGAGTCGATCGAGCAGGAGTTGCAGGTCAATCTGATCGCTCCCCTCATCCTGTCGCGACTCGCGATCGATCTCTTGCGTCGTTCCGATGACCCGCGATTGCTCAGCACCGTGAGCCTCGGCGGGATCTTTCCCCTCGGCGAGACACCGATCTACACCGCATCCAAATTCGGATTGCGCGGCGCCATGCTGTCGATCGCCATGGATCTCAAGGCGAAGGGGATCAAGGTGGGCTCCATCCTGCCCTCGGCAACGGACACCCCGATGCTGCAGGACGAGGCCATCGAGGGCGGCAACTCCCTGCAGTTCCTCGACCCACCGCAAAGTCCCGAGGATGTGGCGCAGACCTATCTGCGGATGCTCGACTCCCCGCGGATGGAACGCTACCCACGGCTCAGCGAGTCATGGCTCGTCCGCGTCGTCATGCTCGCACCCGACCTCATCCCGAAGCTGCTGCCGCTGTTCCGGGGCCGCGGCGAGCGCGGGATGCGTCGCTATCTCGAGACCCTGCAGGCACGGGGCATCGCCATGCCTACCCCGTCAGGATGGCGGCGCGTGCAGTAACGGTTTAACGCGTCGGCTTGGGCGCGGGTTTGATGATGACCCGATTCGACCGGATCGTCGTGTCAGATTCCACACGCAGGATGGCGTAGACCTTCTTATTCCCTCGCCGCTGCCAGCGAAGCGACCCGTCCTCTTGAACCACAATCCGCTTCACGCCCTGTTCGTATTCCGTCATCCCCTGGAACTTGAAGTAGGGGCGCAGGATCGTGCCGGGATCGAGTCCAGTCGTCTCACCGGTCACGATGAAGCCGCGCTTTCCGCGCACCTGTCCGCGTTCACCCTCGATCTCGATGGTGGTGTCTCCCGGGGGAGTGACCACATCACTCGGGTCGCTCTGTGGTGACCATCCGGCGCCATTCAAAGCCTCGACGGTGAAGGTGTAGTCGGTTCCGTTCGCCAGACCGGTGACGGTGCAGGTCAGCGCCGGTGCAACCGCGAGGCAGCCTTGGCTGCCCGGGCTCGCATCGACCCAGTAGTGAGTGATCCGATAGGTCCCGGATGACTCCGGCGCGACCCAGGACACGACCGCGCTCTCATCGCCTGCCGTGGCTGTTACCTCGCGGGGCTGTGATGGCGCATCACCCGGCAACCACACCGCCGGCAGGATGCTCGCGGGTGGTCCACCACCACCGGGACCCGGACCCGGAGGCACCGGAGGTACGGGCGGAACAGGCGGCACGAACGGTGATTGCGGTGCAACCGCGACCGACGGCAGGGACACCAGACCGATCCCCTCCGCGGTGATCGCAGATACCCGGAAGTAGTAGCTGGTGCCATTGATCAGGCCAGCGATACCAGCGCTCGTCTGCGCCGAGCCGGAATCCGCCACCGCCACGTTCCAGTTCACGCCATCGGTGCTCGACTCGATGCGATAGCCGGTGATCGGAGCATCGCCTGAATTCGCCGGCGCGGTCCAGGTGAGATCGACGCGAGCGTCCCCCGCGCGAGCAGCCGGGCGTCCCGGAGCGCTCGCCAGGGCAGCGCTCGGCACGAGCTCGGCCGAGGCCGCGGAAAAGTCACCCGGGCCTGCATCATTGATCGCTGCCACCCGGAAGATGTAGCCGGTGCCATTGACCAGCCCCGGGATGTTCGCGCGGTTCACCGGTGAACCGGAGTTGGCGACGATGGTCTGCCAGGTCGCTCCGGCATCGGTCGACGCCTGCACCCGGTACCCATCGACCCCCGCTGCGGCCGCACCGATCGGTGGGCCCCACTGCAGGTCGACGCTGCGATTTCCTGCCACCCCCGTGGGCTGCTCCGGCGCGGCAGGAGCCACAGCCTGGGGAGTGACCGGGGCGGTGTTTGCTGAGTAGGCGCCCTGACCCGCGTCGGTCACTGCGGCGAGGCGGAACACGACCGTTGTCCCGTTCGTGAGTCCGGTGACCAGATAGGCGCGGGCGGCGGGATCGATGTCATCGGCGATCGTCTGCCACTGCCCTCCCCCGTTGATCGAGGACTGCAGGACATAACCGGTGATGACCGCCCCGCCGTCATCAGCCGGAGCAGACCAGGTGACCTCAGCACGAGCATCGCCAGCGGAGGCCGAAGGGTTCAGCGGAGCCGAGGGAAGGGTGACCGAGTTCTCGACCGCACCCAGAGTGGGCGCAGCACGATTGCGGGCGGCACCGGTCTGGTCGGTGGGGAAGACCGTCGCTTCTCCCGCACCCAGTGCAGGGCTTCCAGGGAGGGGCGCCATGGTGAGCATCGGTTTCACTACCGACGGGGTGGGGCCACCATTCGCGCCAAGAGGGGCGAGCAGCGGATCGGCGATGATGCCCCCGCGGGACAGCGAGCGGCTCACGCTGTCAGCGCTGGTGTAGATGATGTTGCGAATGACCGTCGGGTTGCCCTGCCCCCCGGGGACTTCGATATCAGCTCCAGGCGCTCCAACACCGGAAGGACCTTCATTGCCCCAGATGATCGAGTTGGTGATGAGCGAGTTGATATCCGGAGCCAATTCGACACCAGCCCCAGCGTCAACCTCGGCGATATTGCCGACCACCGTGCTCAGGGTGATTGTCCCTCTTCCCGACGGAGTCTGCAGTGCTCCGGCTCGACGCGCTGAATTGCCGTAGAAGGTCGCGTTCGTCAAGGCCGTCGAACCGACCTGCGTGATCGAGCGCACCCCTCCCCCGATTCCTGCATCGGCGGTGTTGCGCGCAACGGTGCTGTCTGTGACCTCGACCGATGAGACGCCCTCCTCGCCGCTATCGTCAGGTTCCAGGGCATACATGCCACCGCCATCGCCGTTGAGCGCCTTGTTCGACATCAATTGACTGCGGATGAGACGAGTAGTTGCCGCGCTGGAGAACACTCCTCCACCGGAGTAGTCCGCTTGGTTGTTGAGCACCAGGGATCCCACGATCGACAGTCGCGAGTCCGCTTCAGGGGTATAGGCGTGGACACCACCGCCGTCCGAGACCCCAGGCGAGGTGAACTCGACCCCGGCGGTGTTGTAGCTCACCCCGCTCTCGGTGATGAAGGTGCCGGTGACATCGCGGGAGTCCAACCCACCACCGGAACCCGCAGCATCATTTGCCAGGACTCCCGTTCGCAGCAACGACAACTCCTGCAGGCGCTGTGCGTGAATTCCACCGCCAGATCCACTGCGCGACTCATTGAACGCGACACTGGAATCGACGATGCTCACCACGGCCCCGGTGTCAGCGGCTGTCGCGTTCTGGCTCACCCAGAGTGCTCCGCCGTCGCATTCAGAGGAGTTGTTCCACATGATCGTGCCCGTGATCGACACGCTCTCCTTCGCTCGCAACAACGCCGCTGCTCCGACCGGCCCGCTGGGCATATTCGTTATGGGGTTGATCGAGCAGTCCGACGTCACCGAGGTGTCGTCGATATCGAGATAGGAAGCGTTGCCGTGGAATGAGGAATCCTGCATCGTGATGCGATAGGAGGTGACGTACGCACCGCCATGCGACTGCCACAGGTTGTCCTTCATGAACACGTTGTTCATCTCGACTGAGGCGAGACCCAGAGCGAAGATGCCACCGCCGGAAAACACCGTCCCGGCAGGGAGATTGGCCTGGCTGAGTTCGATGAACGACACGTTGCTGAGCGTGAGCGTGTCATTCGCCTCGAAGTTGCCAGCGCCATTCACGTAGATAGCGCCACCGACGCCGACGAACTGATCGGAGAATTCCAGGTTGGCGATGGTCACCTGATCCGCGGAAGCCTGGTTCGTGAGATCGAATTTCAGCCCGTCATTACCGCTCGGCCAACTCAGCCGGTGGCCGCCACCGTCGAGGGTGAGGCTGGTGTCGAAGGATTCCAATAGGGCACCGCGAATCATGTCGATGTCATTGGTCATGCAGATGACGGCACCATCGGTTGCAGTGCGCAGGGCCTCGCTCAACTGCAACCCAGTGGACACCTCGGTAGCACCAGGGGTCGCGCAGCCCACACCATTACGCGGCACCGCCGCGTACGTCGCGGTTGGCCTGAGTGCACCCATGTAGGTGCTGAGCAATCCCCCGGCGGCGAGGGCCGCGCCGACGAGGAGGTGACCTCCTCTTCGGCGCACATGACGAGATGTGCGCGACATTGTCCTAACCTCCTAGTTCTAAGTTGCCGGCTTGATGATCACTCGATTCGATCTCACCGAACGATCCTCGAGAGCCACGTAGACGTAGGCCTTCTTGTTACCCCGTCGCTGCCAGCGGATCGTGCCATCGTCCTGGACCACGATCCGTGCGACACCCATGCCGTACTCAGGCATCCCGCGGAACTTGAAGAACGGCTTCAGCACCGTTCCCGGCGCAAGTCCGGTCACGACACCGGTGACGATGAAGCCCTTCTTACCGCGCACCTTGCCGCGCTTGCCCTCGATGACGATCTCGCCGGCCTCGATCGTGACCTCCGCGGAAGCCGCGCTCGGCTGGGAGAACCCGGCCTCGTTGACCGCCTCGACGGTGAAGGTGTAGGTCGCGCGCGGCGCAAGGTCATCGACCACGCACGAGGTCTCGTCCACCGTCAGCGTCGAGGCGGTCAAGGTGGGCGGGTTCTCCCAGGCGGGCGCGGCTGCGGCGGTGGTGGGGGGCGTGGCCGGCGTGGTCGTCT
>JBDQGZ010000009.1:0-26500 GCA_040265115.1 Candidatus Nanopelagicales bacterium | reverse complement strand
GATAGATACCGTCGCAGAGTTGTAGGCAGAAAACCCCGCCGCGGCACCGTTCGATCCCGCGGCACCGGCCGGTCCGGCGGGTCCGGTCGGTCCGGTCGATCCTCGGCTGCCCTGCGGCCCGGTCTCGCCCTGCGGCCCGGTCTCGCCCTGGGGCCCGGTCTCGCCCTGCGGCCCGGTCTCGCCCTGCGGCCCCGCTGGGCCCTCGACGTCCCAAGTGATCAAGCGTGATCGATTCCCGCATTCCGTGCCTGGGCTGACCATCCGCATCTCTCCGGTCTTCTTCTTCACGCACGCAAACAGCGTCTGGCTCTGCTCGGCGGTGGGTTGCGACTCGTTAGCCGCTGCGGGGAGAAGTGTGCCAGTTACGACAAGGGCGATTGCACCGCCGACAGCAAACCAAACAAAGGAGGTCTTCATGGGGCACCTTTCGGGCGTGGGCGCAGTTCGGGGCAGGCGTGCCATTCGAGAGAAGCGCGCGATTCAGGAAAATGCAGTGATCAGGGACAGACCGTACCTGTCGGACTGTCCCGGAAGAGGAATTTCAGTCAATGTCCTGCTGGGCATGTGGCGTGATCTGGTTTATAATGTCGGCAACTTCGCTGGGCTACGCGATGCGGGGCGAGAATTTCTACACGGCTGCACGTGTCCCATGCATTTTTCGCATGCATTTGCCGGCGGGACGAACGTGCGTGCGAATGGGCAGACCCCCGCTCCCTCATTTTGTGAGGGAAACGGGGGTCAATGTGCGGTGGGTCGCCCGGGGCTCGAACCCGGAACCTACGGATTAAAAGTCCGCAGCTCTAACCATTGAGCTAGCGACCCGGAGGTTCCGCGGTTCGATCCCGGGAACCCACCGTGAATGGGTCCGCCCAATCTACTAGGCCCTTCGCTCAAGCGAAGCAGGCAGCACTATCCGCAGCCACTGACCGAAAATCGACAATGCCCCGATCCAGAAGCAACGGTCCCTAGGGCGTCACGGATGAATGATGATTCACGATTCGGTAGGTGCCCTTGCGGTTGGCTTTCCACACATAGGTGTACCGAGCGGGAACCTCCACGAGTTCACCATCCTCCACAGAGGAGAACGTGTACAGGCCCGTCGCCCACACCAGGTTGCCTTGTCCGCCAGCACGCCACGTGTTGAGCTCAACATCTAGATCTTCCAGGCAGCTCAGGCCGTCGAAGTACTCCGTGATGTCATCTCGACCACGCACGATGGGATCAAAAGTGGCGAGAAGGATCGCTCCACGCCGGTACAGATTCCCCATCACCTCACCATTCCCGCATTCGGTGTCAGCGAGGGTCACAGCCCATGTCTCGAAGAGGCCCTCCGCTGTCTCGGAGTAGTGGGACGTCGCTGAGGCAGCCGGTGCTCCGGCGAGAGCGGCCGCAGCGAGTCCAGCTGTCGCTGCCAACGAGATGAGAGTTCGACGCATGGGGAGGCCTTTCGGTAGGGGCGTGGCCTCGAATCCGCTCCCCGAGCATCGGGAACAGCTTCGCAACTCAATCTGTGGGACAGGACGTCCCTAGGAGGTCGTGGCCCTTGATGTCTTGTACGAAAGGATCATCCTGTAGAGGGCGACTGGATGTGGCAGGGTAAGGCCTCAGAACGACTCCCACCGAATCGAGGCCTCTGATGTCTTCACACTTGCTCTCCCGGCGCGATGTCGACTTCCTGCTCTACGAGTGGCTGGGCACCGAGAAGGCCCTCGCGAGTGGCGCCTATGGAGATCTCGATCGCGAGACGGTCGATGCGCTGCTCGACCTCGCCGAGCAACTCGCTGAGGAGAAGTTCGCGACCCACAATCATCGAAACGACGAAGAGGAACCGGTCTTCGACGGAACCTCAGTGCGAGTGAACGACGAGGTCGGGCCCGCGCTCAAGGCCTACTTCGAGGCCGGATTCGGTGGGTTGTCGATGCCCGAAGAGGTTGGCGGTATCGAGTTGCCCACCATTATCACCCAGGCGATCGGCACGTGGTTCTCCGCAGCGAACGTGGCCACCTCCGGGTATTCCTTCCTGACCCGAGCGAACGCCAACCTGCTGCTCGCTCACGGATCGCCCGAGCAGATCGAACGTTGGGTCCCACCCATGATCGAGGGCCGCTACTTCGGGACGATGTGCCTGAGCGAACCTCAGGCCGGCTCGTCCCTGTCCGACATCACCAGCCGCGCAGAACCGCAGGAGGACGGCACCTACCGAATCCGCGGCAACAAGATGTGGATCAGTGGTGGCGATCATGAATTGAGCGAGAATATCGTCCACCTCGTCCTCGCACGTGTCCCAGGCGCTCCCGCTGGAGTCAAGGGCATCTCCTTGTTCATCGTCCCCAAGAAGCGCGACGACGGATCGAGCAACGACGTCAGCCTTGCGGGCCTCAACCACAAGATGGGCCAGCGGGGCCTCACCAACTGCCTGCTCAACTTCGGCGAGAACGACGGCTCCATCGGCTACCTCGTCGGCGAGGAGAACAAGGGCCTCGCCTATATGTTCCACATGATGAACGAAGCACGCATCGCTGTGGGCAGCGCCGCCGTCGCCCAGGGATACGCCGGCTACCTCACCGCACTGGACTACGCCCGCACGCGCCCCCAGGGACGTCCCGTCGCAGGCAAAGACCCCAACTCACCGATGGTGCCGATCATCGAACACCCCGATGTGCGCCGGATGCTTTTGGCCTCCAAGGCCTATGTTGAAGGCGGACTCGCTCTCGAGTTGTACTGCGGAACCCTCGTGGATGAACTGGAACGCGGCGAGGGCGACGAGACCGCCAACCTCCTCCTGGAGATGCTCACCCCGATCGCGAAGAGCTGGCCCTCGGAATGGTGCCTGCGCGCGAATGACTACGCCATCCAGGTGCACGGAGGCTATGGCTACACCCGCGAGTACCCCGTCGAGCAGCGCTGGCGCGATAACCGCTTGAACCACATCCATGAGGGAACCCACGGCATCCAGGCCCTCGACCTGCTCGGACGCAAGGTGACTATAAACTCCGGGGCCGCGCTCATGGCCTTGGTCCAGCGAATGCAGTCCACAATCGAAAGCGCACGCGCCACGGGAGGCACACCCGCCACCCACGCCGAGGCACTCGCCGCCCGAATGCAGCGGATGCTCGAGGTGACCGCTTCGCTGTGGGCCGACCGCAACCCGGAGACCGCCCTCTCTGACGCCACCACCTATCTCGAAGCGGTCGGACATGTCGTCGTTGCGTGGCTCTGGCTCGACATCGAACTCACCGCGATTGGAGACGGGGAGTTCTACGCCGGCAAGCGCCTCGCCGCTGAGTATTTCTTCAGCCGGGAACTTCCCCGAGTCGACCCGATGTTCGATGTCCTCGCGACAAACGACGGGCTGTACCTGAACGTGGACGAAGCAGCGTTCTAGGACCTCCTTTCTCAGGAGGTTCGCCGATATCGGATCAATCGGTTCGATTCAAGTTCGGCAGCAATCAGATACTCGTCGAACCAAGAACGAGCGAGCAGGCAGACCTTGTCCAACGCACCCGGCTCTTCGAACAAATGCGTGGCACCGGGAATGATCTCCAACCGACTCGACCTCCCGAGAGACTTCAGCGCGCCCTCGTTGAGTTTGATCACCTGGTGGTCCTCACCGCCCACAATCAAGAGTGTCGGCGCTTCGACACGCTCCAGGGCCGGCCCGGCCAGGTCGGGCCGGCCTCCGCGAGAGACGACTGCCCTCACCACATGGGGGCGATACGCCGCTGTGGTCAGGGCTGCTGCCGCTCCCGTGCTCAAGCCGAAAAGCCCAAGTGGCAACTCAGAAACCCGTTCGTCGTCGACACACCAATCCAAGACCGCCGTCAGGCGTCGAGCGAGGTAGTCGATATCAAAGACCAATTCCCGATGAGAGTCCTCTTCCTCAGTCAGCAGGTCGAATAGCAGTGTCGCGAAACCAGCTTCATTCAACGAGGCGGCCACCTCTCGGTTTCGAGGGCTGTGACGGCTACTGCCGCTACCATGGGCGAAGACGACCATCCCCTGCGCTCCCCGGGGGACGCCAAGCGAACCCCGCATCTCCCACCCACGGCCGTGTGGGTCGCTGATGTCAACTAGGACTTCATGATGAGATGAATGACGAATGATGCTGGCGATCCCTGAATCGGTCACAGGTGTCACCTCTTCATAGCAATCATCAATCGGGCATTCCTCCGAGATGACCGCTGGACAGACAACCTCGTCAGCCACCACCTGAAGGTTCTCTATCGCCGCCCGTGGAGCGACCGGGACGGCGACCGTAATGTGACTGGCACCGGCATGACGGACATGGGAGATGGCCGCACTCATCCTGAGTCCGCTGAGAATTCCATCGTCCACAATGATGACGCAGCGGTCATGAACATCGGCCATGGTTTGGCCACTCCGAATGATTGATGCCCGCCGGCGCGCCTCTGTCACACTTCGGTGAACGGCCCGCTCGATGTCCGGCGAGCTGAGATTTCCCGCCACACATAGGTTCCGGTCGATGACAGATGCTCCACTCTCACTCGCCGCACCGAATCGAATTGCCGGCTCCTCAATCGCCGAAATCTCAACGATCGATATCGCATCCAAGTCCGCAGATAGCCGATCGGCTACCGGCCGGGCGACGAGCACACCTTGGGCAGTGAGCGCGATGACAATGGGTTCACTGTCCGTCTGATGCTTGAGGGCTCGGGCGAGCTGCCGTCCCGCGTGCTCTCGATTGAGGTACGTCCGTGTCGCAAGCATGTGCGTGTGCATCCCTTCCGAAAGACCGTGATGTGACCATTCACTACAGATTGCGCACCGTGTCGATCCTGAATGAGCGACCTACGTTTGACGTGGGCACGCCCCCGGTTCGACGCCCGCGAGAATTCATTCGATTTCATCTGGAGGAACAATGGAGAACGCGCTACAAGCAAGTCGGCTACCCATGCGACAGCGATTTATGGAGCCCTGGCCTCGACTATTCGACCTCTTGGATTCCCTGACTCCGGGGGACCTCACATGGCATCCCGAGTACGACCATGTTCTTCGGCTCGAACAATTCTCGCGGGACGGCGAACTCATCATCAGGGCGGAGATTCAAGGAGTCGATCCCAATGAAGATATCGACCTCCGCCTTGATGACGATGCGCTCGTCATCGAAGCCCATCGAGAGGAAGGGCACGAGGCCGGGTCCCCCTCGGAGTTTCATTACGGCCGGCTCCGACGGTGCATCGCTCTTCCCGAGGGCATCGATGAGAGCGACATCAGCGCGTCGTACATCGATGGGATCTTGGAAATTATCGTCACAAGGCCCACCGCATTCGAGGAAAAGGGACAGTCGCACCGCATTCCGATCAAGTCCTAATCTCTGCGGAGTGAAGCGTGCCTTGTGTGAGGAAATCACGGTGCGCTGACCGGGTCAGGTTGGGGCAAAAGTCCGCGTTCTATCGCCACTTCCACGGCCTCAACCCGACCTGGAACCTGCAAGTATCGATAGATGGCCATCGTCTCCTGACGGACAGTCGACTCACTGAACTTGAGTGCTCGAGCGATCTGGCCATTCGTCATTCCCTGCGACATGAGCTCCAGAACGCGTTGCTGGCGGGCGCTCATTGCTCGAGGTCGATCTCGATCGATACCCCTCCGCCAGTCTGTGCTCGCATGTCGTGGATGTGTGTTCACTGCAGGACTATTCCCATCCGAATGAGTGGAAAGCACCCCCCATGCTCGAGCCAAGCCATTTCCCGATGCCTCTTCGGGAACGCTAAGCAATTCCAGCAACAGGGAAAGGATCGGCGCCACTGACGCTGCCTCAGATTCCGCCTTCTCGTCGATGGTATTGCCGGTGAAGCGAAGTTGGAGGATCCCTCGAAGTCTGGACGGTGTAGACAGGGGCCAAATGAGCTGAGATTCCTCCTCACTCCCTTGGCCCGAATTGCTCCCCTCACTTGCTATGGACAGATTTGTCTGAGGTCGATGCCAGCGCAGCACATCACTCACCAACGGCGTGTCCAGACACGACTTGCCATCAAGATCACCTCGCCCTCGCTCCAACCCGAATGAACCGAGTAGGCGCAATCTGCTTGAGGAGTCAATCGCATAGATTGCCGCCTGCCACGGATGCAGGGCTGGAACTCCCGAGAGAACAAGAAACTGAGACACTTCATCTACGGTCGGTCGATGAAGCAATAGCTCGACTAACTCACGACTTGTGTCCATCGGCATTTCCAATTCCTCTGCATCGGGGTCGTCCCAGTTCTTGAGCTCTGGCATATCGATTCTCTCTCTCCTAAGTGACCGAGGGCCGATTAGCGCTTGGTGCCACACCGTCTCGACTCATGCTCGCGATCGCCTCACCGGCGCCTACCGGTCAGCACACAAGCTGCCAACTGGTGTGGCACTCACACACTCACGACCGGTACTCGTTCGGTCAACGGACCAGCATCCATCTTGACCGGCTATCGCCGGTCAAAAAGAGACATGACCGCACATCACACTAAGAGACGACGGTCAACACAGACTCTGAGGCCGATAGTGATTCCATGTCCGACGCACTCAATGTTGAACGAAGCGTGGAGGATGCGCTCAAAATCCTTGTCTTCGAGGATGGTCTGGCCCTACACACTGTCCGGGATCTTCGCTGGAACGACATCCGCTGGGATGTCAACGCAGTGTTGCTCCGAAAGCCGTGCTCACGAAAGTGCCTCATTGGATTGGCTCTCAACCTTCCGGAGCGAGGGCACGGATTCCACCGGCATCTCAGCAACTCAACTTTGACCGCGCTGACATCGCTACGCCAACGTGATGTCATGCGCAAGATCCGACTGGGGCTCTCCTGGCACCCCACCGAGCCCGTATTCACAACCCGAGACGGCCAGTGTCTTCAGAGTCCCCACCTCGAGCAGTGGCGAGATGGCCTCGTTTCGCACACATCCGGCCCCGAATGGGGTGCCACACCCCCATTCGCGGCCAGCCGCTGACCCCATCCGTGAGGGCGCGGGATAGTAGTGCCATGTCGGCCCATGGGACTCGTGCGCTCGTCGTCGATGACGACGACTTCACCCGATTCCTCCTTGTCCGCACCCTGGCCGGCTTCGACTATTCCGTGACTGACGCCTCCACCGCAGCCGACGCCCTCAGGGTGGTGACGAGCGGCGAGGGATTCGATGTCGCCGTCCTGGACCTCGACCTTGGCCGAGGCCCCCATGGCATCGACCTCGCCCACGCCCTGAGAAAGCAGCTTCCTTCGATCGGCATCGTGCTCCTCACTTCCTATGACGATCCAAGGCTCATCGGAGCACGCCAAGGACTCCCCGTGGGTGGGGTGCAACTGTCCAAGAAGCTGGTCGGCGACGAGACTGCCCTGAAGGGCACTCTCGATGTCGTCCTCGAACACCCCTGCAGCGATCTGAATCGACCCGCGGATTCCACGAGTGCTCCAGCAGCGCTTCACCTCAGTGACAACCAGGTGGAGATTATGCGACTGGTCGCCGAGGGGCACTCCAACGCTGAAATCGGTCGACGACAGCACCTCACCGAACGAGCAGTGGCCAAGGCCGTCAGCCGGCTCGTGAAGCAGTTGGAGCTGTCCGTGGGCCCGGATGACAACGTGCGAGTGCTGATCGCTCAGCAGTACTACGCACGGATCGGTGCCGGCCATGTCCGTCACGAATAGTGCGCCTCTTGAGGAACGGATTGGGGGTCGGTGGGCCATCTCGTGGCCGGCATTCCTCATCGGGTCCGTCCTGATCGTCATCCTGATCACTCTGTCCGGCGGCACGATCGGGGGTCAGCCTGTCGGCGATGGCGAACGCGCACCCCTGCTCATCATCTCTCTGGCGGGGGCCGCCGGAATCGGATTCATCTTCTGGATCGGGCACCTCACGGCCTTCCGGCGCCGCCGGGAACAGCCAGTTTCAACGCCTCGGACCATCAGCCTGCACTTGCTCAGCGGTGCGGTCTTCGGCCTCATTCTCGTCATCGGGTCCGCCATTCTCGGCGTCGAGTCGGATCTCCCACCGGCCGTGCGGATCGCCTCACTTGCCTTCGCTGCTCTCTGGTGGTGCCTGACCATGTCACTCGTACTAGAAGCCGCGGACCGATTCACATCTACACGTCTTCAACTGATCAATGACGTCGTGAGTCTCGAACTCACAGCAGTGGCTGATAGTGAAGTCTCGACTGGGATTCGATCGACTCTAGCGCGGCATCGACATGACATCCGATCCGAAGCGTCAAGCAAGGCGATTCAGTCACTGTCCGAACTCAATTCTGGCGCGGACACCGTGCTGGACACCAATGAATGGTGGCGGACGTCCGCATCGCTGAGAACGTCGGGAGATTCCAACTCCCTGCGCGAAGAGTTCCAACGAAGACTCGATCCGCGAGCACCCATCCCGGGAGCGTTTTCCGTCCTGAGGGAGGTTCTCGTCTCCGGACGTTTCGCGATGATCGCAACGTCCCTGGTCATCCTGATCGTGTCGCTTCCCCACGCCATCGTCACATCGGGTCCCCTGCAAGGAACCTTGATGAGTCTTGCCCTGTGCGTTGTGGTCGCCCTCGTCCTACTGCTCTCCAACATTCTTCTGGATCGCCTCAGCGGTGTCACGAAAGTAGTGACCTACCTGGCTAGCCTGATAGTCGTCACCGGGCTGGTCACGATGTTCATCGCGTGGCCAGCAAGATCATCACCGGCGTGGGACGACCTCGCGGCTGCCGCGATCGTCACCCTGTCCGTTCTTGTGGCCGCCTCCAGCCTGGCGCCTCTCGATCGGGTTCGCGCTCGCTCCCTCTCCGTCCTACGGGATCACTCCAGCCAACAGCGCGAATACCAGCGTGAACGCATGGTGACTCTCGCCGACATAGCCCAATCCCTTGCTTCCGCAGTGTTGCCCCAGGCTCCTTCAGACCTCACTGTTCGCCTTCATGCCTGCGCGACTGGGCTCTACCGCGCCAGCATGACTCAAGATGTCGAGCGATGGCGGCATGCGTTGGAATGGAGCGCCGCCTCCCTCACCCAGACCCTCCCCGAACCGGTGGCCTCGGTCTCCTCTGCCGTGAATCGAGCCATCGAACCATGGGTCGGATTCCTCGATTTCGAAATCACGATCGACCCGAACCTCGCCGAGGCTTCCGCCCCGGGCCTCATGGAACTCCATGACGCGGTGCGCCTCGCAGTCGAGGAAGTCTCAGGAGAATCCACCCACACCAGCCAAGTCACGATCCAGGTACACCAGGGAGTCTCGGGTGACATCACCACAACGTGGCATCGTCCATCCCCGGAACACTGCGTCGTGTCCATCGAGGTCGCCGAAGAAAGCCGCCTCGTCTAGCGGCGCTCAACCGTCAGCATCGCCGACAGGACAGTTCCTCCCTCGGGACCATTCTCTAGTGTGTAACGATCACCGCACCAACGCTCATAAAGAACGCAACCCATACCTGGTTCGTATTCGCCAAAGCCCTCTCCGTCATCCTTCACGAGGAGTCGAACTTCATCTCCCTCGATCGTCACCGTGACGCTCACCCCGTTCGCTCGACCGTGCCGATAGGCATTAGCGAGCGCCTCTTCAACCACGAGAACAACGGATGCGAGATCTGTCCTCCCTGACAATTCCTCATCCATCTCCACGGAGATCTCCATGAACTCAGCCCACAGCGATGACACCCGGGTGACACCCAACGAGAGGCCTTCCTGCTCAGGGACCGGGCGATCAACCTGACGCAGAATCATGAGGCTCTCTCGCACAGCGTCATCGCGCAACTGGCGATCCGATTGGGCGATTGCTTGATCAATCGCAGCGGCACATGCGATGAGGCGGGTTTGCACTGTTCCATGCAGGCCGGCCGCAATCTCTCGCGTCACCTCAGCGAGCTCATCTCGCCAGGCCCGTTCAGCGATTCGGGCCTGCGCCACGTCATCACGTAGGTCAGCCAGACTTGTTGCCCGTACTGCATTCAATGACGCCACAACTGATGGCAACACGACCGACACTCCCATTCCCAGGAAAGCACCGATCACCGTCGTGGCGAAGATGAAGGTATCCGTGGATCTCGTGGCCCCAGCGATCACACTGAAAGCGGCTCCCATGGCCAGAGCCAACGCGAACGACGCCGCATATGTCGCTCGCTGTGCACTCGGATGGCGTGCAGCTACCGACTGGGCCCCCCACATCGCGACGCCAACCGCAGTCGCGAGGGCCAACACCGCAAGGATTCCCCCACCGACACCAAACGTCACCATGCTCGAGGTGAGAAAGCCAATGATCACAATGAAGGCTGATGGGAGGATGAGGAATCGAGGATGTCTGAGGAACTCCCGGACCACGCTGTCCACTCTCGGGAGTGGATGGGCCTCAGCCACCGATTCCCACATCGCACGACTCACGGTGCGGACAGTGCCCTGAGCCGTATCGCGAAGGGACATCGACAGGCCAAGCCACGCGGCTGAAGGGTCGGTGGAGTCCCGGTGGGCCAGTTCTGCCACGCGGGTTGTGAGGTCCGCGCGAGCGTCTTGCAACTGAACATCCAACTGTTCATTCACCACTGCTCGAATACGCACCGCTGCTTCGGATTCTCGTAGCGCAGCCGTCTCCGCCTTGATGGCTTCCGCCAAGAGCGCTGAGCGTTCCCGGCGATAGCGATCCCGTGCTTCCAGCACCAACGCCATCGCAGTGCCGAACCACAGCCCGATCCCCATCGTGATCAGGATCCGCGCCCACGGCGGAACGATCGAGGACTCATCTCTGAGTGCATCGCCCCACACCACGGCAAGGCCGAAAAATATCCCCGGAGCAAGGTGGAAGATCCCGAACTTCAGCAGCGACACCGGATGCTCCCGGCGGTTGCGCATCCATGACAGATCGGCGACCACCAACCACACACCCACGGCAGCTGCTGCACCCAGTCCGAGAAGGAGCAAAATCGGCATATCCCCCGCCGCAATGGGCTGAGTGCCGATGCTGCCTCCGGTGAATACCAGGATCGGGACATTGAGTCCGACCCCCACGACATAGGCCTGCCACGACAGCGCCCAGCGGCCCGTGATGCGCTGCCGCCAGGTGGGCGTGGGCGGGGCAGCCGTCTGGCTCACGTTCCAGGAGTCTGCCATGACGGGGGTGTAGCACCCCAGAAACCGCTGTATGCGCGGAAAATCCCCAGGGAACCCCCATAGTCATCTCACCACGCGGTTTTCACACCCTCAGGAGAGACCATGAACGAGTCCACCTTCACGGGCCACAAGCGCCTGTGGGCTGCCGGCGGCGCCTGCGTCGCCACCGCGGCACTCACCCTGTCGCTCATCCCGTTCGCTAGTTCCGCTGGAGCAGTCGAGTGGGTTCAGCGTGAGATCACGAGCGCGGATTCCCGCATCAGTGACACCTCCGCAAGCCCCTCAGGGAGCACCTACGTCGCCTGGGTCGATGGCACCTCGGTGAAGGTCGCCTCGTCCTCCGACAGCACCTGGTCCTCTCCGACGACCGTCTACTCAAACTCCAGTGCCGACAGCATCCGGGACGTCGACATCCTGGCGACCTCGAACTCGATCATGGTCACGGTCATCGAGGACAACGGGTCCAGTGATCGTCTGCGCTCGGTGCTGTATGCCAACGGCTCCTGGAGCTCAGCCTCGACCATCACCACTCGCTCCAGCGGGTCGATTCCCCTGCGCAACGCCGATCTCACCTACCAGTCGAACTCCTACTACGTGTCCTATGAGCGATTCGACCGCACGGATCCTGACGGTGCTGTTCGCAACATCTACATCGCGGACTTCTATCGCTCGATCGGGTCCTCGAATGACTGGAACAGCATCAATGACCTCAACGAGGCCGATCATGTCGAGCAGGGCCAACTGGTCAACAGCGGACCGCGATACCTCGCCTTCGCCTGGCTGGATGTGAACCTGGTCAAGGTCGCCTTCTACGACACCAATGGCAACGACTGGGACAACGACGTTCGCACCCTCAACACCGTCCAGTCCTCGGCTGACTACGTCTCCATCTCAGGATCGAGTTCGCGAAGTGCCTCCGGCAACACCGGTGTGATCGCCTACGACCGGTCGAGCAATACTTCCGATCGGGCCTACGTCCAACTCGTCGCGGACGACGAGGTTGGTACGTCCCGACAGATGCCAGACACCGGCACCCGGCGAATCACTGAGGTCGACGCGGCATGGTCTTCCTCCGCCGACCGTGGTGGCGTGATCTACGCGAATGGTGAGCGCAGTGTCTATGGCGTCATCGTCAACGGCACATCGAATCAGGTAAGCCACACCACCCTGTCCAGCGGTTCTGATCCGGTTCGCGATCTCGCCATCGGTGGTTCGTCGAACTTCACCACCGCGTGGCAGGAGGGCTCCACGAGTTCGGGCTCACTGAAGTCCGTTCGCTACTCGTCCAGCGGCTGGCAGTCCTCGCCGACCACGATCGGCTCTGGCCGCTACCCGATGATCCCCGCAACATCGAACCCGATGATCCTGGCCTGGGGCCTGTCGAGCCCGTACACCCTGTCGTCCTACACCTACCAGGACTCCCCGGCTCCGACACCGACGCCAACGCCGACGCCGACTCCAGAGCCGACTCCCACGCCGACTCCAGACCCCACGCCGACTCCGGAACCCACGCCCGATCCCACGATCGAGCCAACGCCCGGCGAGTCGAGCATCATGATCATGGGTAGCCGACTGGTCAGGAAGCCCAACAAGATCAAGGTTTCCGGGATGACTGTGCAGATCGAACAGGGAAGCGAGATCCAGCCCTACCTCCGCCAGGTCCGGCGCGGCACGAACTGGAAGGAGCTACGCACTCAGACGCTGTCCAGTGGCAGTGACGAAACCGGCTCGTTCAAGTTCACAACGAAGGCCAATAAGAAGTCCAAGTACAAGGTCTACGTGAAAATCGACGGCCTGAAGTCGAACGTCCTCACCATTCCGAAGGCCTGACGAACATCACACGAGCGGGGGGTGAGCCACCAGGCTTGCCCCCCGCTTGGCGTGTCAGGACCCTAAAGCCTCGAGAGCATCGCCCTCGAGCGCAGCCATTCCCACTTCGAGCAGGACATCGGTCGCCTGGCCCATGGCATCAGCCTGATCAGCAGCTGCACCAACCTGAGCACCCGCGAGTATTCGCTTCCGGATGGATTCCAGGATCACTGCCAACTTGAAGCATGACAGCGAGATGCACACGTCAAGATGACTCACGTCTCGACCACTGATGCGGGAATACTCCTCCACGAGCTCATGGCGATTGAGGAAGCCCTCGTGGTCAGTCACCCCGTCCACGACGGGAAGCTGCTTCAGTCGTCGATCACCAGAACGGGTCCAGTAGACACAGAGCAGAGCCAGATCAGTCAGGGGATCCCCCAGCGTCGACATCTCCCAGTCAACGACCGCGGCGATCTTCATGGATTCCGGATCGACGATGCAATTATCGAGTCGATAGTCGCCGTGGACGACTGACCAGGGCAGGTTGTCGGGCAATTCGGCCAATCGCTCATCGAGTCGATCGACCAGCGCAATCGCCAGGGGTTGATCTCGCGTCTGGCTCAACTCCCACTGCTGACGCCAGCGCTTGGCTTGGCGCTGAAGGAATCCCTCGGGTCGTCCGAGATCACCGAGGCCCACAGCTTCTGCGTCGATGCCATGCAGGCGCGCGAGGGTGCCGACGAGCTCCAGGCTCAACTCCCGAGCCTGTTGGGGCGATAGATGCGCTGTCTCTGCCTTCGATCCCATGACGAGACCCGGGACGTATCCCATGAGGTGAAACACCGCACCGATCACCTCGGGGTCCTCGCACAGGGCAATCGGCGTGGGAACCGCAAAACCGCCCGCATACATCCCTGAGATCACTCGGAATTCCCGAGACATGTCGTGAGCGCTGGGCATCACGTGCCCGAAGGGGGGACGACGGACAACCCAGTCGCGTTCATCCTGATGGAGCCGGTAGGTGACGTTGGATCGACCGCGCGCGAGGAGCTCAATATCGATCGGCCGGGTGGGATCGATCGGGAGTCCTTGGTCGAGCATCCACCGACTCAATCGCTCGATGTCGAGACGGTCGGTCGCTGAATCACCAGAAGAAGAGGGCGCCATGGTCACCACAGTCTAGGCAGTGTCAACTGCTCCCGGGAGCGGGATGGCGTCGAGTTCCGCAATCAAGGTCGCCCGCAGGTCCTCGGGGCAGAAGGCAGCCTCGATTCCCTGACGGACCAGGTTGACTACCCCCTCAGCATCCAAGCCGGCGAGGCGTTCTGCGAGGCGATACTCAGTGATCAGATCGGTGCCGAACATGCCGGGATCATCCGTCGCGAGAGTGACGGGGACTCCGGCGTCAAGGAGCGCGGCGAGGGGGTGCTGCTCGACTTCGGCCACCGCGCCGGTGCAGATGTTCGAGGTCGGACACACCTCGAGGGTGATCCGCTCCTCGGCGAGATGCGACAGCAGTTCCGGATCCTGTGCCGCGGCGATGCCATGACCGATGCGCTCAGCGTCGAGGTCACGCAGCGCCGACCAAACGGTCTCGGGCCCCGTGGTTTCTCCCGCATGAGGGAGACTGTGCAGGCCCAGGTCACGTGCCCGAGCGAAATGGGGGGCGAAGAGCGCTCGGGGAACACCGACTTCCGGGCCCCCGAGACCGAAGCCGACGGTCGCCTGCGGTGCATACCCCTCGAGCCATTCGATCGTCCGATCGGCGACGGGAATCCCCAGCCCGCCATGCACATCGAAAACCCATCCCAGTTCGACTCCACGCGCACTCGCGAGGGAACGTCCGTGGTCGAGGGCTTCACTGAGTTCATCGGGTTCGATGCCATCGGCGAGTTGGGTTGCCGCAGTGACCGTCACTTCGGCGTAGCGGACCCCCTGCTCCGACAGGTCCCGAGCGAGACCATCGACGAGAACCGTGATGTCCTCTCCCGAGGTAACCAATCCGCTCACGGCTTGATAGACCTCAACGAAGGAGTCAAAATCGCGGAAGGTGAAGAAGTCCTGAAGGTCAGCGAGTTCGGTCGGCACCCGGGTCTGCGGATGACGACGAGCGAGTTCGAGAACAGTCAGCGGGGATGTGGCCCCGATTAGGTGGAGATGCAACTCGACCTTGGGAAGCGAACGCAGCCAGTCATCGTGACCAAGAGCGCGGTCACGGGCCGACATAGCAGTCGCCACCGTCACAACAGGGTTGGATGTAATGGCATCGCGGACAGTAGTCCTTGCCACCACGGCGCTGCATCTGCGTCGTCTCGCAGGCGGGGCATTGGTCGGGGGCACCCATCACGCTGCCCCAGGCTAGTCCGCCGATCAGTCGGTGATGGTGACCGACACGACCTGGGTTGCTCCGGTCTCGGAGTTGGTCAACGTCACTGTCGCCGTTCCGGGTGCGAGCGCCTCCGCGCCGGGATTGAACACCGCAGATCCGTCGGACCCACCGGGCGAGACTGCGAGCACCTCGGGGTTGTTGGTAGAGATCAGTTCCTTCTCCGGATCAGCGACGTTGAACACGATCGTGCGTCCGACGGTCGCGCTCACCTCGGTTTGGCCGGGCTCGACCATGACGGGTCCGATCATTTGGGCTCCTGACGTCGGTTCCTGTTGTGTTGAGCTGCTCGACGAAGGGGAAGGATCGCTGGATCCCTCCGATGAGCATGCCGTGAGGACGCCCGTCGCGGTGAGTGCGAGCGCAGCAACCATGGCTGCGGCGGATCCTCGGCGGGTCATGCTGTACATCATGGGCTCCTTGTTGAGCGCTCCTGCGTTGCCGCAGCCGCCCCACATGGGCAGCACCACATAGACGCCGAGTCCAGCTACTCGGTTCCCCGTGGGTTCGGAGGTGCCGATCAACATACCGGCCATACCGATTCGGTCAGGGTCCGCCGAGTTAGTTCCCAAGCACCCTCATTCACGACAGACTGCTCCTATGACAAGTCGCCGCAACCCGGGCAAGTCCGGGCAGGCGCCCAAGGTGGAGTTCGAGGACACCACCCCATACGACGCCTACGTCCGGGCATCGACGCTGGCGACCATGCAGCGGACGGCGACCGACGTGCCCGGGGAATACATGTTCCTGGTCTGCTCCCAGGTGATGGAGTTGTACTTCAACTTGCTGGCCTTCGAGTGGCGCACGGCTGCCAAGGCTCTGCGCAATGATGAGCTCGGCGAAGCACTGGTCACCCTCCGACGCAGTTGTGATCACTTCACCGCACTCAACGCCACCTGGATCAGTTTCCGGTGGATGACCCCCACCGACTTCAATGCCTTCCGCGAGGAACTCGGCGAGGCCTCCGGGTTCCAGTCCTTCCTCTATCGGCATGTGGAATTCCTCCTCGGCTTCAAGGATCCGGCCCTGCTGCGACCCCACAAGCACGTGGCCGGCGACCACTATCAGCAACTGCTCGACGCCTTCGAGGAGCCGAGCCTCTACGACGATGCTCTGGCGTATCTATCCCGCCACGGATTCGAAATTCCCGATGAGATCCTGCAGCGGGACTTTTCCACCTCGTACGAGGCGAATGACGCAGTCGAAGACGCCTGGGTGGAGTTGTACTCCCGCACCACGCATGGCGATCCTTTGCGTGAACTCGCCGAGTCCCTGACTGACATCGCCGAGCAGTTCAGCGATTGGCGTTATCGGCACCTCATGGCTGTGCGGCGAGCCATGGGCGCCAAGGGTGGCACCGGTGGATCGGCCGGCCTCGCCTGGCTCGAACGCAGCCTGCTGCGCCAGGCTTTCCCGGAAATGTGGTCGGCACGCACCCGGATCTGACAGGCTCACCCCCGATGCGCGCCTACGATCCCGACCTCGATGCCCGCGACCCCGGATGGCGGTCGCGTTTCTTCATTCCCCCGTTTGCCGATCCCTCCGGTTTTCAGGTGGAGATGGCGTACTTCGCCGGCAACTCCCTCGGCCTGCAGCCCCGAGCGACTAAGCCCGCTGTCGACATCGAGCTGTCGCGCTGGGCGGAGTGGGGAGTCGAAGGTCAATTAAGCGGACCCCGGCCGTGGAAGGACTACCACGAGGCGCTGCGGGATCCGGCGGCCCGGCTCGTGGGGGCACTACCCCACGAGACCGTGGTGATGAACTCCCTCACCGTCAATCTGCACCTGCTGATGGCGACGTTCTATCGCCCTGATGGAGTTCGGACGAAGGTGCTCATGGAGGACATCGTCTTTCCCTCAGACGGGTATGCGGTCGACGCCCAGGTGTGCTGGCACGGGCTGAACCCCGAACAGGAGGTGATCCGACTTCGACCTCGCGATGGTGAGGACGTTCTTCGTACCGAGGACATCCTGGCCGCCATCGATGAACAGGGCGACCAGCTCGCACTCGTGCTCTTCAGCGCGGTCAACTACCTCACCGGCGAATGGCTCGACATGGCGACGATCACAGCAGCCGGGCATGAAGCGGGTGCGTACGTCGGTTTCGATCTTGCGCATGCGGCCGGCAACGTTCCGATGATGTTGCACGACTGGGACGTGGACTTCGCCGCCTGGTGCTCCTATAAGTACCTGAACTCCGGCCCAGGAGCGGTCGCCGGAGCGTTCGTGCACGAACGCCACGCGCGCGACACGTCACTACCCCGCCTCGCCGGATGGTGGGGCACCAACACATCGACGCGATTCCGGATGGAGCGACACTTCGATCCCCCGCCGACCGCCGATGCCTGGCAGGTCTCCAACCCGCCGATCCTCGCCATGACACCGGTCGAGGTCTCCCTATCGATCTTCGACGAGATCGGCATGACCGCACTTCGAGAACGTAGCCTGCGACTGACCGGCTACCTACGCTCGCTGTTCGATGAGGTGATCGCGGAACTTCCCGCAGGATCGATGACCGTCGTCACTCCGGCTGAAGACGACCGACACGGATGCCAACTGTCCGTGCGCTTCACCTGCGATATCCAGGCCCTCGCGGACACCCTGCGCGATGACGACGGAGTCATCGCCGACACTCGCAACCCCGACATCATCAGGTTCGCCCCGGTTCCGCTGTATTCGTCATACTCGGACTGCTGGCGTGCCGCCGACGCCCTGCGACGCCGAGTGACCGCATGACGCGTCGCGTCATCGACTCCTACGGGCCTGATCCGTTCCAGGTTGGCGAGTGGTTCCTTCCGGATGCAGAGGATCCGCCCCTGGTGATCCTCATCCACGGAGGGTACTTCCGGCCTGTCTGGCGCCGAGTGATCGAGGAGCCCAGCGCACTCGATCTGGCCGCGCACGGATTCGCGGTGTTCAGCATTGAATACCGCACGTATGAGAACCCCTGGCCTGCCACGCTTCTCGATGTGGGCGCTGCAGTCGACCATGCGGTGTCTCACGCGGTCGATCACGGAGTAGACGCGTCACGCCGAGGCATCTGCGGGCACTCAGCAGGCGGCGGGCTCACAGCCTGGGTGACCTCGCGCCAGAGGTTGCCCGAAGATGCACCCGGGGCAAATCCCCAGGCTCCCGAGTTCGACATCGTGATCATCCACGCGGGGGTCACCTGTTGGTCTCTGGCGAGCACAGAGCATCTTGGCCAGGGTGCGGTGGACACCCTCATGGGTGGCCGACCTGAGGATGTGCCGGATCGCTATCGAGCCTGCGATCCCTGTCTTCTCGAGCCCGACCCCGCCGGATCACGGATTCTGCTGCACGGGGATGCCGATGAGGATGTGCCCATGATTCAGAGCGAGACCTATCTGGCGCATCTCGAGCAGCATGGTCGACCCGCCGAACTCATCATGCTCCCCGGCGAGGGCCACTACGAGATTCTTGACCCTGGTTCATCAGTCTCGGCATTACGCCGCGATCTGCTCACCGGAGCTCTTCGCCTAGGAACCTCGTAGATCGACAGCCGCTGCTCTCAACTCATCGATGAAGGCCTCGACCGCGGGCGGAACCCACCGGTCTTTGACTCGACTCACCCCCACCGGACGAGCCAGGTGGGACAGATCGACATCGCGCGGTGAGACGATCGCGAGCGAGTCGTCATCGACGGCCACGAGTTCGGGGAGCGCCGCAACACAGTCCCGGTCAAGGATGAGCCTGCGCAATGTCAAAGCACTGGTGCACTCGACTCGATCCTCCGGCCACGGCAGTGCCTGCGTGAGAAACACCTGCTCGAGTTCACGGCGTAGGGCGGTTCCCTCCACCGGGACGATCCAGGGCAGTGCCGCCAGGTCGGACATAGTGGGGGCCGGTCGGTTCAACACCGGGTGATCGGCCCTTACGACGAACACGATGGGCTCGACGTACAGACGCTGCTGTTCGATACGCGCATCAGTCGGAGCAAGTCGACCGACCGTGAGATCCACATCACCGATGAGCAACTCCGACGTCAACGTGTCGGGGGTCGCTTCCCGCACCACGATGTTTACCCCGGGGCGCTGACTCTTCAGGCGCGAGATCGCCAGCGGGAGGAGCACGTTCGATCCCGCGAGATGGGTGCCGACCGTGACCGTCCCCGCATCCGCGGCGGCGAGTTCGCCCAGGGTCCGGCCCGCCTGCTGGATCTGGGCGAGGGCGGCGCGTGCGTGCTCGACGAACGCACGTCCGTAGACCGTGACCGTCACACCCTGGGAGGTGCGGTCGAACAGGGTCACTCCCAGGATCCCTTCGAGATCCTGCAGCCCACGAGTCACCACGGGCTGCGTGATGTGGAGGGCCTCCGCCGCGCGAGCCAGACTCCCCGAGTCGGCGATCGTGGTGGCCAGAACGAGATGGCGCAGTTTCAATCGGCCGTCGAGCAGCCGATGGGCCGGAGTAACCACCGCCCCAGGGTATGCCCGAACGGGTATGGCCGATACCCGAACGAGCAATCCTCAGGCATGGCGGTGTGGCTCGATCCTCGTCACAATAGAGGTATGTCGTCTACTACCCCACCCCCCTCGAGCCGGGTCGTTGCCGGGAAGGCAACCCCCCGCGGGGCCTACCCCCACGTGAAGTCCGTGGGCGATCTGGTGTGGGTGTCAGGAACGAGCAGTCGCCGCGCGGATGACAGTTTCATCGGGGTCGAAGTCTCTGCCGACGGCTCGGTCAGCCTCGATATCGCTGCCCAGACTCGCGCCGTGATCTCCAACATCTCCGACCTACTCGCCACGGAGGGTCTCGGGCTCGAGCACCTCGTGCAGGTGACCTGCTACCTGGTCGACATGGCGGACTTCGCCGAATACAACGCCGCCTACGCAGAGTTCTTTGACTACACCGGCCCCACCCGCACGACGGTGGCCGTGCGCGAACTCCCCCACCCCCATCTACTCATCGAGATCACCGCAGTCGCCCACCGTGGTGCTGCATGACCGACCGACCATCGACGAAGGGCCCGACCTCATGAGCGACGACCTCACCCGCACCATCGACTTCGATACCTGGGTCGCTGAGAACGGTCCCGATCTGAAGCCACCAGTCGCAAATAAGGAGATGTTCCCCGGCGGTGAGGACTTCATCGTGATGGTGGTGGGCGGCCCGAATGCGCGGACCGACTACCACGTTGATCCGTTCGAAGAGGTCTTCTATCAGATCAAGGGCACGATGCACGTGGATCTGATGACCCCTGACGGCCCGGCCACAGTCACCATCGGACCCGGTGAGATGTGGGTGCTTCCGCGCAACGTGCCTCACTCCCCCCAGCGCCCGGAAGCCGGGTCCATCGGGCTGGTGTTCGAGCGGATTCGCGAGGAAGGGACCCTCGAGAAGTTCCAGTGGTACTGCCCTGAATGCAGTGCGCTGGTGCATGAGGTGGAACTCCAGGTTCGTGACATCGCCGATGACCTACCCCCGGTATTCGAGGCCTTCTACCTCGATGAGTCTGCGCGCACCTGCGAATCCTGTGGCCATCTGCACCCCGGCAAGGGGTGACGTGCCCGTCATCGACATTCACTCTCACAACGTGCCGTGCGGGTGGCCCGATCTCGAAGCGGAGACCGCAGGCCCCGGTCCGTGGCCGTGGTTGAAGGTCACCAGCGAGCGTGACGCGATGATCATGCTCGGGGATTCACAGTTTCGCGCCATCGACGAGCGCTGTTGGAATGCCTCGGTGCGGTTAGCCGATATGGACGCCGACGGAGTCGATATGCAGGTGGTGTCCCCTACCCCGGTGTTCTTCCAGTATCACCGCTCCGCGAATGAGTCAGAGCGGATCGCGCGCATCTTCAATGACCTCGCCGCGAAGATGTGCTCCGAGGCACCTGACCGTCTCATCCCCTTCTGCCAGGTGCCGCTGAACGACCCGGAGGCTGCCTGCCGAGAACTCGATCGGAGTCTGGCCAATGGGCACGCTGGTGTGGAAATCGGCAACCACGTGGGTGAACGCGATCTCGATGATCCAGGAGTCGTGGAGTTCCTGCAGCACTGTGCGTCGGTGGAGGCACCGGTGTTCGTGCATCCCTGGGATATGCCGGAGGGGCCGCGGTTGTCACGATGGATGGCTCAGTGGCTGGTCGGCATGCCCGCCGAAACCCACCTCTCCGTTCTCGCCATGATCCTCGGTGGAGCCTTCGACAAGATCTCCCCCGATCTGCGGATCTGCTTCGCACACGGTGGTGGATCCTTCGCGATGTGGCTGGGGCGCATGGACAATGCCTGGCATCGTCGCCCGGATCTCGTCGGAGTCTCTGAACTTCCGCCCTCGGCATACATCGATCGGTTCAGCGTCGACTCGGTGGTCTTCGACCCGAAGGCGCTGCGCCTGCTCGTCGACACCATGGGAGCCTCACGAGTCATGCTCGGCTCGGACTATCCCTATCCGCTGGGCGAACTCCCCGTGGGTAATGTCGTAGAGCAGGCGGACTTCCTCGATCAGGGAAGCAAAAAGGCCATCCTGGGCGGCAATGCGCTGACCTGGTTGGGGCGCACCGAACAGGAGACACATCAATGAGCGAGCGCGTCACCATCATCGGAGCTGGGCTCACCGGCGCACTCTTAGCCACCATGCTCGGGCAACGCGGCCACGCTGTCGATGTCTACGAGCGACGCAGCGACCCACGGCTCACCGGCGCCGAACGCGGGCGCAGCATCAACCTCGCCATCTCCACTCGCGGGTTGACGGCGCTGAGAGAAGTCGGTCTTGAGGACGCCGTGCTCGAACGTGCCCTGCTCATGCGCGGCCGGATGATCCACGCACATGATGGTGTGCAGTCGTTCCAGCCCTACAGCGCCGATGGTCAACGCGGCATCAACTCCATCAGTCGTGGAGAACTCAACGCGGTTCTGCTCGATGCCGCTGAGGCACTTCCCAGCGTGAACCTCTACTTCGATCATCAACTGCTCGCACTGGACATCGATGGCCACACCCTGTCGATGAAAAGCCCCGAGGGTGATGTCGAGGTTGTCGCTCAGGCAATCATCGGGGCCGACGGTGCTTTCAGCGCCGTGCGTCGGGCGATGCAGTCCAGGGACGGGTTCGACTACTCCCAGGATTATCTCTCCCATTCCTACAAGGAACTCACCATCCCAGCTGTCGATGGAGATTTCGCGATGGACCCCGAGGCATTGCATATCTGGCCTCGAGGCAGGTCCATGATGATCGCGCTACCGAATCTCGATCGCAGTTTCACGGCGACGCTGTTCTGGCCACGCTCAGGGGAAGGCTCTTTCGAGGAAATCAACACACCTGAGGCTGCTCGCATCTACTTCGATCGGCACTACCCGGATGCCTCTGCCATGATGCCCGACCTCGAGGAGGACTACCGGCTCAATCGTGTGGGGTCGCTATTGACGGTGCGCTGTTCGCCGTGGAACTCAGGGCGAGTTGCCCTGATCGGTGACGCTTCCCACGCGATCTGTCCGTTCTACGGCCAGGGGGCCAATGCTGGTTTCGAGGATTGCGTGGAGTTGATTCGCCAACTGGAGAAGCATGGCGAGTGGGAGCCAGCCCTGGCTGACTACGGCCGGATCCGCAAACCACAGGGCGATGCGATCGCCGATCTTGCCCTGCACAACTTCATCGAGATGCGCGATTCGGTGAACTCGCCGGGATATCGCGCGGTACACGGCACCGAACAGGCCCTCACGCGGGTTCTCGGAGACAGATACCGAACTCGATACGACATGGTGTCCTTCTCGAATATCCCCTACGCCGATATCGAGCCTCGCGTGCGTAAGCAGCGCGTCACGACCACCGCTGCGGCTGCGGGTGCACTCGGGGCAATCGCCGGCGCGGTGGGCGCGGCCCTTGCGCGAGGATCGCGTCGATCGAGAGCGTGAACCGGGCACGACATGTCCCAGGAGTCACTCACCCTCGACCACATCATCATCGGGGTGGCCGATCTCGAATCAGCAAGCACGCAGTTGCGGGCGCTCGGATTGCCGGTCGTGCCCGGCGGTGAACATCCTGACTGGGGCACCGCCAACACCATCGTCCCCCTCGGTGACACCTACCTCGAACTCGTGGCTGTCGTCGACGTCGATCTCGCGGCGCGCACAGGATTCGGGTCGGCCGTCGCTGAGATGGCGCAGGGCCTCCGTGCCTGGGGTTGGGCTGTTCGTTCGGCTGATCTCGACGCGACGGCCAAGCGGTGGGATCGACCGGTCCACGCGGGTTCACGCGAGCGACCAGACGGCACCACGTTGAGGTGGCGGCTTACCGGTGCTGATCAGATCGACCCCGATCACCCATTCGCCCTGCAGTGGGGAGAGTCGGTGACCATGCCCGGTGAAACGGGAGGCACCGGCTGGCACCTCGAACGTCTCGATATCGCCGCTGATGCCGATGCGTTGGGGCAATGGCTCGGTGCAGAGATTCCCCGGGTGATCATCACGCGGGATCAGCCTGCCGGCGTTCACCGAGTCACCTTGCGACGCGAGACTCGCGAACTCCAGGTGGATTGGCCGCTGGCCTAGTCGCGGGGCACGGCCTCGGCGATCGCGTCGAGTGCCCCCGGGTTGGCGAGAGCATCGCGATTGCGCACCGGACGCCCAGCCACGATCTCCGCCACCGCAATCTCTGCAAGTTTCCCGGTCAGGGTCCGCGGAAGTTCATTCACCTTGATGATGAGAGCCGGAATGTGACGCGGGGAACAGCGCTGCTTCAACGTCAATTTGATCTGACTGCGCAGGCTATCGTCTAGATCTGTTCCAGGAGCGAGTACAACCAGCAGGATCATCCTCGTATCGCCATCCCACGACTGGGCGAAAGCAAGTGAGTCGACGATCCCCGGCACATGCTCCAGGGCAGAGTAGATCTCGCCTGTGCCGATCCGCACACCGGCGACGTTCAACGTCGCATCACTTCGACCGTGGATGATGAACCCGCCATGGGGAGTCTTGGACGTCAGGTCTCCATGGGTCCAGACGCCCGGAAAGCGCTCGAAATAAGTGGAGTGCAGTCGCTCTCCGGACTCATCACCCCAGATTCCCAAGGGGACAGTCGGGAAGGTATTGCGGCACACCAATTCACCTGGAGTGTCATCCGTCATCGGCCGACCATCCTCATCGAAGACATCCACGTCCATTCCGAGGGCAGGCGCCGGCAGTTCACCCGCCCACATGGGCTGGGTCGGGTCTCCGGAGAGGAAGCAACCGACGAGATCGGTGCCTCCGGAGATCGGGTTAGGCATGACCCCGGGGCCGAGTTGTTCGGCCAGCCACACCGCTGTGGTTTCGGTGAGCGGTGATCCAGTGACCATCACCATGCGTAGGGCGGAAAGATCACGATTAACGCTGAGATCCTTGCCCGATGCACGCATCGAGTCCAGCAGGCGGGCTCCCAGACCAAGGTGGGAGAGCGACATCAGTGATGCCAACTCGAACAGCCCGTCGACATCCGGGAAATTCGGAGCGGCATCATGCAACACCAGGGTGGCACCTGTCGCCGGGACAGTCACCGCCCAGTTCCACATCATCCATCCGGTGGTCGTATAGAACATGAGTCGGTCACCAGGCCCCGCGTCAACGTGCAGCCCACCCTCCACCAGGTGCTTCAGCAGCACTCCGCCTTGACGATGGATGAGGCACTTTGGTTTGCCCGTTGTTCCCGAGGAGAACAGCACATAGGCCGGATGGTCGAGCGGAAGCCGCTCATACCGGGGCTGCGCACCATCGTGGGCCCGCTGGGCAGCAGCAAGCGTCTCCACCTGAATCCCCCGACCCGAACCGGCGGCGACGAGGGCGGCCACCTTGGTGGTGTCCACGACATCGGGATCGACCGGTGAGGTTGGGTCATCCGCACCGGGAACGATCCACAACGTACGCAGGCTCGGTAGGGACTGTGCGAGTTCAACGAGGTGATCACGCCGATCGAAACGCTTGCCACTCCACTGATACGACGTTGTCGCCACCAGTAGGACGGGGTCTAACTGACCGAAGCGATCCACGATCGCTGGCACCCCGAATTCAGGTGCCGCACTGGAGACCACCGCTCCGACCGACAAGGCCGCCAGGGTCACCACGTAGGAGGGCAGCCCCACCGGCAACACCAGGGCGATCCGGTCGCCTGGGGACACCCCACGCTCCCGAAGAGCAGCCGCGGTGGACGCGACGAGTTGCTCGAGTTCATTCCGGTCAAACTCATCAGTCACCGCAAGGCCTGCAGCCGTCTCACCGGTGAAGACAGCCAGTGGCAGCCCGGCACCATCTCGCTCGGGGATCTCTCGCAGGATGTTCTCGGCGATATTCAGTCGTGCCTCAGGAAAGAAAACGGCCTCAGGAAGGGTGGCCTTCGCATATGGGACGGATCCCTTGTCTCCGACGACACCGAAGAAATCCCACACCGCATCCCAGAAGGCCCCGGGTTCAGCGACCGACCACGCGTGAAGGGCCGGTGTATCGGGCAGGGCCTCTCCAGTGCGCTCCTCGACGAAGCGTCGGAATGCGTCGATCCGGCAGCCGGCGATGCATTCGCCGCTGGGCTCCCAGAGAGGGGCGGTGACAGGCTCAGACATAGCCCCATCCTGGCAGACCCCAACTCCGCCACCATCAGCACTTTCTCGCCCCTCCGCAGTTGCGGAGTTGGGTTTAGGCGGCGTTGAGGGTGGAGATGCGGCGGCGGGCATTGCGCTGGGAGGGCGACTGGCGACCCAAGACCGCTGACATCGTCCCCAGCATTGCCGACACCGCGGGGCGGGCGAGCTTCATCGGAACGCGCGGAACACCGAGGATGTCGCGGTACTCCTGCGGCAACGTGGCCACTGCTCCGGCGAACAACACGGCGTAGGGCGGGCGCGCGGGCAGCGGCAGCGGTGGGTTGCGAATGAACCGGACGGTACGCGCAGATGTCGCGTCCCCTCGCAGGATCGGCTCGAAGCCGCGCAGTTGTTCCCGCAACTCGGCCACCGAGCGCGGGGGATCATCGACACCAACGAGTTCCCCTGCCTTCGCCCATTCAGCGACGTAGGCATCAGCCCCACCAGGAATCGGCTCCCCCCAGACCAGGTGCGTCGCGAGGAAGGAATCGTTGAACGCCACATGCACCCAGCGCAGGAGATCGGAGTCCGAAGCGCTGTAGGGCAACTGCTGACCATCGATTCCCGGATAAGTTCCCCGCACCTTTCGGTGCAACCCGCGCACCCGCGCGCACTCCCGATCCGCCTGAGCCGTGTCGCCGAACGTCACGACGGTGAGCCACTG
>JBDQGZ010000008.1:0-28358 GCA_040265115.1 Candidatus Nanopelagicales bacterium | reverse complement strand
GTCCGGCTCAACGTCGCCGTGGACCCCGCCGTCCTCGGTGGCGTTCACGTCACGATCGGCGAGGAGATCATCGACGGCACCGTTGCGAGCAGACTTGTCCAAGCCCGCCGAGCCCTGCTCGGCACGCGTGAATGACCCGCTAGACCCCACAACAGTTCGAAGCACGAGACCGCCGACGAAGAGTCGGCCCGACGAAGGAGAGCAGGCACCATGACGGAGCTGACGATCCGGCCGGAGGAGATCCGGAGCGCGATCGAGCGGAACGTCGAGGCGTACTCGCCGACGACCGCCCGAGAGGAGGTGGGTCGCGTCATCGAGACTGGTGACGGCATCGCCCGCGTCGAGGGCCTGCACTCGGCCATGACCAACGAGCTGCTGGAGTTCGAGGGCGGCCTTCTCGGCATTGCCTTGAACCTCGACGTGCGCGAGATCGGCGCGGTGCTCCTCGGTGACGGTTCCGCCATCGAGGAAGGCCAGCCGGTCCGTCGCACCGGCGAGGTCCTGTCGGTCCCCGTGGGCGACGGCTACCTCGGCCGCGTCGTCGATCCCCTGGGCAACCCCATCGACGGAAAGGGTGCCATCGAGACGACCAGCCGGCGTGCGCTGGAATTGCAGGCCCCCACGGTCGTGCAGCGCCAGCCGGTGAACGAGCCGCTCCAGACCGGCATCAAGGCCATCGACGCCATGACCGCCATCGGTCGTGGTCAGCGCCAGTTGATCATCGGTGACCGCCAGACCGGCAAGACCGCGGTGTGTATCGACACGATCATCAACCAGCGCTCCAACTGGGAATCTGGAGACCCGAAGAAGCAGGTCCGCTGCATCTATGTCGCGGTCGGCCAGAAGGGCTCCACGATTGCCTCGGTCCGCGGAGCGCTCGAAGAGTATGGCGCGATGGAATACACCACCATCGTGGCGGCGCCGGCATCTGACCCGGCGGGCTTCAAGTACCTCGCGCCCTACACCGGCTCAGCGATCGGTCAGCACTGGATGTACGAGGGCAAACACGTCCTCATCGTGTTCGACGATCTGAGCAAGCAGGCCGAGGCCTACCGCGCGGTGTCCCTGCTGCTGCGTCGTCCGCCGGGTCGTGAGGCGTACCCCGGCGACGTGTTCTACCTGCACAGCCGGTTGCTCGAGCGCTGCGCGAAGCTGTCTGACGAGATGGGCGGAGGGTCGATGACCGGCCTGCCGATCATCGAGACCAAGGCCAATGACGTGTCGGCATTCATTCCGACGAACGTCATCTCCATTACCGACGGCCAGTGCTTCTTGGAGTCCGATCTGTTCAACTCCGGTGTTCGCCCGGCCATCAACGTCGGTATCTCGGTGTCCCGCGTTGGCGGCGCCGCTCAGCCGAAGGCGATGAAGAAGGTCGCGGGTCCACTGCGCCTGAACCTCGCACAGTTCCGCGAACTCGAAGCGTTCGCCGCATTCGGTTCCGATCTGGACTCGGCCTCGAAGGCGCAGCTGGCCCGAGGCACCCGCCTGGTGGAACTGCTCAAGCAGGCGCAGTACCAGCCGCAGGCCATGGAGCGCGAGGTCGTCTCGGTGTGGTCAGGCACGACCGGCCGACTCGATGACGTCCCCGTCGAGGACATTCGCCGCTTCGATGCGGAGTTCCTCGACTATCTAGGCCGTGAGCATGCCGGCGTCTTCGACACGATCCGGCAGACCTCGGACCTGTCCGACGACACCGTCGCGCTGCTCGATTCGGCGATCAAGACATTCAAGGCCCAGTTCACGACCAGCAGTGGAGAGCTGCTGATCAAGGACGAGCCGGTCGAAGCGGTCGACGAAGAGGACATCGACCCCACGCAGATCACCGTGAAGAAGCGGGGCTAGATCCATGGGCGCACAGCTGAGGGTCTACCGACGGCGTATCCGTTCGGTTCAGGCGACGAAGAAGATCACGAAGGCGATGGAACTCATCGCCTCGTCTCGCATCGTCAAAGCTCAGCAGCGCCTCGAGGCATCCCTGCCCTACCTCACTAATCTGCTCGACGCGATCTCGGCGGCCGCCTCGCATGCCTCGGATGTCTCCAAGCATCCCTTGACCGCGAAGGCCGAGAACCAGGATCGTGCGGCGGTTCTCGTCATTACCGCTGACCGCGGATTGGCGGGTGCGTACTCGTCGAATGCGATCAAGGAGGCCGAGGGCCTCACTCGCACGCTGACGGAGAAGGGTATGAAGGTCGTGCCCTACGTCGTGGGGCGCAAAGGCGTGTCGTTCTATCGATTCCGCGGCCGCGAGATGGGCGGGGAATACGTCGGGTTCACCGATCAGCCGACCTATGACGACGCACGCCGCATCGGGGAGGACCTGCTCGAGCGTTTCTTGCAGCCCACCGATGAGGGCGGAGTGGACGAGATCCACATCGTGTACACCTACTTCAAGAACATGGCCTCCCAGGAGGTGCGGGTCCGTCGCGTTCTGCCCCTCGAGGTAGTCGACGAGGTGGTCGACACGACTGAGGGTGGCATGCCCTTCCCGCTCTACGAGTTCGAGCCTGGCGCCGATGCCGTCTTGGATTCGCTGTTGCCTCGCTACGTCGAGCAAGCCGTGTTCAATGCGCTGCTGATGTCCGCGGCGAGCGAGCACGCTGCCCGCCGTCGCGCGATGAAGTCCGCGACCGACAACGCCGAGGAGCTCATTCGCTCCCTCACCCGCCAGGCCAATCAGGCTCGGCAAGCCGAGATCACCCAGGAGATCAGCGAAATCGTCGGTGGCGCCGACGCGCTGGCTTCCGCATAGAACAACAACACCGAAGGAGAACCGATCCCATGACTGCCACGATCGACACCACGGCCGATTCCTCGGCCAATGCCCCAGCGGTGGGCCGCGTCGCTCGCGTGACCGGACCGGTCGTCGATGTCGAGTTCCCGGTCGAGGGCATGCCCGAGCTGTTCAACGCTCTCACCGTCGACGTCTCCTTCGATGAGGGCGAGGAAGGCGGCGGGACGTTCACGCTGACCCTCGAGGTCGCCCAGCACATCGGCGACAACATGGTTCGTGCTATCTCCATGCAGCCCACGGACGGCCTGGTGCGTGGCGCGCCCGTGCAGGATACGGGCTCCCCGATCTCGGTTCCCGTCGGCGACGTCACCAAGGGCCACGTGTGGAACACCCTCGGTGTTCCGCTGGACACCCCGGAGTCCAGCCTCGACATCAAGGAGCGCTGGAGCATCCACCGTCCCGCGCCCGCCTTCGACCAACTCGAGGCCAAGACCGAGGTCTTCGACACCGGCATCAAGGTCATCGACCTGCTGACCCCGTACGTCAAGGGGGGAAAGATCGGCCTGTTCGGTGGTGCGGGCGTCGGCAAGACCGTGCTGATCCAGGAGATGATCTACCGCGTTGCGGAGAACTTCGGTGGCGTCTCGGTCTTCGCCGGAGTGGGAGAGCGCACCCGCGAGGGGAACGACCTGTTCCTGGAGATGACTGAGTCCGGCGTCATCGAGAAGACCGCGCTGGTCTTCGGTCAGATGGACGAGCCCCCGGGCACCCGACTCCGCGTCGCGCTCACCGCGCTGACGATGGCGGAGTACTTCCGCGATGTGCAAAAGCAGGACGTGCTGCTGTTCATCGACAACATCTTCCGGTTCACCCAGGCCGGATCCGAGGTCTCGACCCTGCTGGGCCGCATGCCCTCAGCCGTGGGCTACCAGCCGACCCTGGCCGACGAGATGGGCCAGTTGCAGGAGCGCATCACCTCCACGCGCGGTCACTCGATCACCTCGTTGCAGGCCATCTACGTGCCTGCGGACGACCTGACCGACCCCGCTCCGGCGACCACCTTCGCCCACCTCGATGCGACGACCGTGCTCTCCCGCCCGATTTCCGAGCTGGGTATCTACCCGGCGGTGGATCCGCTGGACTCGACTTCTCGAATCCTGGATCCGCGCTACATCGGTGATGAGCACTACCGGGTGGCGGCCCGCGTGAAAGAGATTCTGCAGCGCTACAAGGACCTCCAGGACATCATCGCCATCCTCGGCATCGACGAACTGTCCGAAGAGGACAAGATCATCGTCGGCCGTGCCCGTCGCATCCAGCGCTTCTTGAGCCAGAACATGTTCGTGGCCGAGGCCTTCACCGGTCAGCCCGGATCATTCGTGCCGGTGTCGGAGACGATTGCGTCCTTCGATGCTCTGTGCAACGGCGAATACGACCACATTCCCGAGCAGGCCTTCTTTATGTGCGGCGGCATCGATGATGTCGAGCGCAAGGCCGCTGAACTGGCCAAGGAGGGCTGATCGGTGGGCGAGCTCACCGTCGCCGTCGTCTCTGCTGAGAAGGCGATCTGGCAGGGCACGGCGAAGAGCATTGTGGCGAAGACCCCGGAGGGGGAGATCGGCATTCTGCCGGGGCATGAGCCGGTCCTCGCTCTGCTGGTCGAAGCACCGTTGCGCATCGAGGAGACCGACGGCACCAAGACGATGGTGGCCGTCCACGGTGGTTTCTTCTCGGTGGACTCCGATCGCGTCAACGTCATCGCTGAGACGGCGGAGATGGCCCACGAAATCGATGTCGAGCGGGCCAAGGTCGCCCTCGAACGGGCGAAGGCGCGAGCACATGAAGAAGAGACCGAGGCTCGCGCCGCGAAGCGAGCGGAGACCCGACTCAACGTGGCGATGGGTGCCGGGCGCTAAACGCGCTCGCAGCTAGCTGGCGGAGCCTCCGGGCTGCCACAGCACATCACCGGAATCCCCGTTTGCTGTCCGAGCAAGGATGAACAGCAGGTCGGACAGCCGATTGAGGTAGGTCGCGGTCAGTGGATTGATCCCGTCCCCGTATTCATCAATGGCTTCCCAGGTTGAGCGCTCAGCGCGACGCACGATGGTGCGCGCCATATGCAGGAGGGCTGCTGCCGGAGTGCCACCGGGCAGGATGAACGAGCGGAGGGGCTCGAGCCGCTCGTTGTAGGCGTCGCAGGCGCTCTCCATCCGCGACACATAGTCGGCGGTGATGCGCAGCGGGGGATACTTCGGATCCTCCACGATGGGCGTGCACAGGTCTGCCCCGACGTCGAACAGGTCGTTTTGCACACCGACGAGCAGGGCGTGGATATCACCGTCAAGGCTCCCATCGGCGTTGCCGAGGGCGAGGGCGACGCCGATACTGGAATTCGCCTCATCGACATCGGCATAGGCCCGCAGCCTGGCATCGGTCTTGCGGGTTCGGGACATGTCTCCTAGGGACGTGGAGCCGTCGTCACCTGTGCCGGTGTAGATGCGCGTGAGGTTGACCATGGTCGCGAGCCTAGGGCAGTTCGACCAGTAGGGCAGGTCCGGCTGCTCGGGCGGTGGTCCCATGCGTGGTCTGCGGCGGGCCTACGATGGCCGGATGGAGGCCTTGAGGATCACCGGCGGACAGCGGCTGTCCGGAACGGTGCGCGTCACGGGCGCCAAGAACAGTGTGTTGAAGCTCATGGCCGCAGCCCTGCTGGCCGAGGGCACCACAGTCCTCGCGGAGGTGCCCGACATCCTCGACGTGGAGATCATGGCCGAACTGCTCCGTCGCCTGGGGTGCGAGGTCGAGCATGATCGGATGCTCGGAATCGTTGCGATTACCGTTCCGGCCGAACCTCTGCACCGAGCCGACTACGACCTCGTCCGCCGTATGCGGGCCTCTATCAGTGTCCTGGGACCACTTCTCGCTCGTTGCCATGCGGCTGACATCGCCTTGCCGGGCGGTGACAACATCGGCTCGCGCGGCCTGGACATGCACGCGGCTGGTCTGGAGCGGATGGGTGCCGACGTCACTATCGAGCACGGATACCTGCGAGCGTCCACCGATCGACTGACCGGAGCCACGATCTGGTTGGACTTTCCGAGCGTGGGCGCGACCGAGACCCTCATCATGGCGGCGGTCACGGCGAAGGGGCGAACGGTCATCGACAATGCGGCCCGTGAACCGGAGATCGTGGACATCTGCACGATGCTGGTCCAGATGGGTGCCCAGATCGACGGGATCGGGTCGTCGACCCTGGAGATCGACGGGGTCGATGCCCTTCAGCCGGTCCGCCACGAAACGGTCCCTGACCGAATCGTCGCTGGAACGTGGGCAGTTGCCGCAGCGATCACCGGCGGGGACATCGCCATCACGAATGCTTACGCCGAGCACCTCGAGATCGCCCTCGACAAGCTGTCGATCGCCGGCGCAGAAATCGAGGTTCACGCGGATGAGTTCCGCGTGCGGATGGAATCCCGGCCGAAAGCCGTCGACATCGTGACACTGCCATATCCAGGATTCCCCACCGATCTACAGCCGCAGTTCATCGCCTTGAACTCCATCGCCGAGGGGGCTGCGATGGTGACCGAGAATCTGTTCGAGGCTCGATTCCGCTTCGTCCATGAACTGGCGCGACTGGGGGCGGATGTCCAGACCGAGGGGCACCACGCACTGGTGCGGGGGCGAGAGTGGCTCAGCGGCGCCCCGGTCGAGGCCACCGATATTCGTGCTGGGGCGGGGCTCGTCCTGGCCGGGCTTGTCGCGGACGGCGTGACGACGGTCTACGAGGTCCACCACATCGATCGGGGCTACGCGGGATTCGTGAACGCGCTCACCGATCTCGGCGCTGTCGTGGAGCGGGTCAGCGAGGACGGGTGAGCAACTGCCGAGCGGCCTGCTCGTCCTTGGGCCACACCATGAGGCGGGGGCCTTCCAGGGTCTGCGCCAGGGTGGCCCGGATCCGAGCGTCTTCGAGGCGGCGTCGCATCATCTCGCCCTCGATGTAGGTGGGCGGAGTCGCGATGGGCACGAGCATGCCGTATTCGTCAGGGCTTCCCTTTCGAGGAGGGGCGGAGACCAGAGAGCCACCACGGGAGAACGCCCAGCGCAACAACAGCACGAGCAACCCCAGCCCAGCGAAGGCGATCAGGGGTCCGGCCACATAGGAGTACGAGTTGCCCACGGCTCCATGGTGGAGCACAGCGAGGCAGTGCGCCACTGGCGTGGGTACCCTGAGTGACTATGACCCGTCAGAAGGACCGCCCGTGGCTGATGCGAACCTATGCCGGCCACTCCACGCCGGCGGAGTCCAATGCTCTCTACCGCCGGAATCTGGCCAAAGGCCAGACGGGACTGTCAGTCGCTTTCGATTTGCCGACTCAGACCGGCTACGACCCCGACGATCCCATGGCCACGGGCGAGGTGGGCAAGGTCGGTGTCCCGATCGCCCATCTGGGCGATATGCGTCAGCTCTTCGAGGGCATCCCGCTGGCGGAGATGAACACCTCGATGACGATCAACGCGACGGCGATGTGGCTGCTGGCGCTCTACGCCACCGTGGCGGAGGAACAGGGTGCGTCGGTCAGCGACCTGCAGGGCACCACCCAAAACGACATCATCAAGGAATACCTCTCCCGAGGGACCTATGTCTTTCCTCCGGAGCCATCCCTGCGGCTCACCGCCGACATGATCGCCTACTCCGTCACGAATATTCCCTCGTGGAATCCCATTAACATCTGCAGCTATCACCTCCAGGAGGCTGGCGCGACTCCGGTTCAGGAGATTGCCTATTCGATGTGCACGGCGATCGCGGTGCTCGATGCGGTGCGTGATTCTGGCCAGGTGCCGGAGGAACGATTCGGTGAGGTTGTTGCCCGGATGTCATTCTTCGTGAACGCGGGTGTGCGTTTCATCGAAGAAATGTGCAAGATGCGCGCCTTCGTCCAGGTGTGGGATGACATCACGCGAGAGCGCTACGGCATCACTGATGCCAAGCAGCGCCGATTCCGCTATGGCGTCCAGGTCAACTCCCTTGGATTGGCGGAGGCACAGCCGGAGAACAACGTGCAGCGCATCGTGCTGGAGATGCTGGCAGTCACCCTGTCCAAGGATGCACGCGCGCGCGCTGTGCAGTTGCCCGCGTGGAATGAGGCGCTCGGCCTACCTCGCCCGTGGGACCAGCAGTGGTCACTGCGGATTCAGCAGGTACTCGCCTACGAGACCGATCTCCTCGAATACGACGACATCTTCACCGGATCGGTCGTCGTCGAAGAGCAGGTCCAGCGCATCATCGAACAGGCACGTGAGGAGATCGATCGTGTCCAGGCGATGGGTGGTGCCGTCGCTGCGGTGGAGACCGGCTACATGAAGAGCCAGTTGGTGGCCTCGCACGCTGAGCGGCGCGCTCGGATCGAGAGCGGCGAGGACATCATCGTCGGAGTGAACGACTTCACCTCCCACGGAAGAGAATCCTCTACTGGTCGATCTCGATACTGCGATTCAGGTGGTGGACCCGAAGGTTCAGGCAGAGGCGATCGAGTCGCTCAATCGTTGGAGAGCGCAGCGAGATGACGACGACGTGGATCAGGCGCTCGCGGAACTCCGGGATGCAGCGAAGACGGACGCGAATTTGGTCGATGCGACGATGCGGTGTGCCCGTGCCGGTGTGACGACCGGTGAATGGGCATCGGTTCTCCGCGAGACCTTCGGGGAATACCGAGCACCCACGGGTGTCTCCGGCGGTGTGGGGATCTCCGAAGCAGGGGAGGCCTTGTCCGCCGTTCGTGAGCGGGTCGCGGCAACGAATGACGAACTCGGCGCCCGACTGCGTTTCCTGGTGGGCAAGCCGGGTCTGGATGGTCATTCCAACGGTGCGGAGCAGATCGCCGTGCGAGCTCGAGATGCCGGATTCGAGGTCGTGTATCAAGGCATCCGCTTGACGCCGGCGCAGATCGTGGCTGCTGCTGTCGAGGAAGACGTCGATGTGGTGGGCCTGTCGATTCTGTCGGGCTCCCACCGCGAACTCGTCCCCCAGATCGTGGAGGGCCTGCGTGAGGCGGGAATGACTGACACGGTGGTGGTCGTCGGGGGCATCATCCCGGATGCTGATGCTGCCGAGATGCTGGCAGCGGGAGTGGCAGCTGTGTTCACGCCGAAGGATTACGATGCGACGGCGATCATGGGGCGCATCCTCGATGAGGTACGCGCAGCGAAGGGGCTCGGCGGCTAGGCTCCTCAGCGTGCGGATCGTGGTGGCTCGGTGCGTGGTCGACTACTCGGGCCGACTGACCGCCCATCTCCCCGAGGCCGTGCGGGTCATCATGGTCAAAGCCGATGGATCAGTCCTCGTCCACGCTGATGGGGGCTCCTATAAGCCGCTCAACTGGATGAGCCCCCCGTGTGCCCTGGTCGAGGTCATCGATGGGGACACCCGGCGATGGCAGGTGGAGAACAAGGCCGGGGAAACCCTGGTTATCACCCTGACGGAGGTCCACCACGATTCGGTGCACGACCTAGGCCTTGATCCCGGGTTGGTCAAAGATGGAGTGGAGGCCCACCTGCAAGCCCTGCTCGCCGAGCGCATTGAGACCCTCGGCGAGGGTTGGACCCTCGTCCGCCGGGAGTTCCCGACCGCAATCGGTCCGGTCGACATCATGTGTCGAGACGCCGGGGGTCAGGCCGTGGCCGTGGAGATCAAGCGGCGCGGGGAGATTGATGGGGTCGAGCAGTTGACGAGGTACTTAGAGCTATTGAATCGCGATCCGGTGCTTGCGCCGGTGCGCGGGATCTTCGCCGCCCAGGAGATCAAGCCCCAGGCTCGAACCCTGGCCGCTGATCGCGGGATCGAGTGCGTCGTGCTCGACTACGACGCCCTGCGGGGAATGGATGACCCCGGCTCCCGGCTGTTCTAGCGATCGCTAGTGGCGACGCCAGCCGCCGTGGCGCAGTCGCAGTGCTCCGAGCAGCACCTTTCCGGTCCAGGCCGGACGGTCGAAGGAGGTCAAGGAAACGGGAAGGGCGAAGCGCTGACGGACCATCGACCGCGGGGAGGTGAACGCCCGCAGTCCATCGGCGCCGTGGATCCGTCCGATTCCCGATTGGCCCACCCCGCCCCAGGGCAGCGAGGGAACCCCCGCGTACATCACCCAGGAGTTGATGCTGACCATGCCGACCTTCAGTCGGCGTGCGGCGGACGCCGCCGCCCCGCTGCGCCCGAAGACCGAGGCCGCCAGGCGGTAGCCGGAGGAATTGGCCCGGTCGACGGCCTCGTCGAGGTCACGCACGGCATTGATCGCGACGGTCGGCCCGAAGGTCTCCTCGGTCATCGCGAGTGAGTCCTCGGGGACTTCGGTGAGAATGACGGGCTCGACGATGCGATCACGAATTGACTCCAAGCCGCCGAGCACGGGAGTGGCACCCCGCTCGAGGGCATCGCTGACATGGCGGCGGATGACCTCGCTGGCCTGGGGGAGCGTCATCGGGCCGTAGGCGGCCTCGCCATGGGTGCCCGGATGGAGCGCTCGAGCTCGTTCGGTGACCGAGGTGACGAGATCGTCCACGATCGCGCGGTGGGCATAAACACGCTCGACACCCACGCAGGTCTGCCCCGCATTGGACAGACCGCCGAAGACGATGGCGTCAGCCGCGGCCTCGACATCGGCATCGGCATCGACAAGAACCGCATCCTTCCCGCCACACTCCAACACGACCGGGGTCATCGACGGAGCGCAGGCGGCCAGGATTCGCCGACCGGTCGCGGACGAGCCGGTGAAGGAGAGCATGTCGACACCGCTGGTGCACAGGGCCGCGCCGACGTTTCCACCTCCGATGACCGACTGCAGCAGCGGCTGCTCCGGGGCGGCGATGCCCAGAGTGTGCACAAGCCAATCCCCGATGGCCGTGGCGTATTCCGAGGGCTTGTACACCACCGCGTTGCCCGCGGCGAGGGCGTAGACGATCGAGCCGAGAGGGGTGAACACCGGGTAGTTCCAAGGCCCGATCACCCCGACGACACCAACTGGTTCATAGGACAGCGATGCGGCCTGGTTGAGGGTGAGCAGGCTTCCGGGAACTCGGCGAGATCGGAGTTCGCGTTCGGCATTCTTCGCGGCCCAGTCGAGGTGCTCGAGGCTCAGCGCGATCTCCAGCCGGGCGTCGTCGCGGGGCTTGCCCATCTCGCGGTGCACGAGATCGACGAGTTCCTCCGCTCCCCGGGCGAGGTGACGCTTGGCCAGCAGGAGTCGCTTGCGGCGCTCCGCCCAGGTCAGATCTCCCCACCATCGGGCGGCGATCCGGGCTCGGTCGACGGTCTCGGCGATGTCCTCCTCACTGGAGATCGCGAAGCGTCCGAGGAGCTCGTCGGAAAGAGGTGCGCGAGACTCCAGCCAGGCTGTGTCGGGGGTCGAGGCAGCGGTCATGCCACGACGCTACTGCGCCGGGGGCTTGACGGCACGGCCACCGGCTCAGGAGGGCGCCTCTCAAGCCGGTGGGCCAGGGGCGACCGGTGAGGTCGCCGTGGGAGACTTCGGTGACCGCAGACGCCAGGAGAGAGCGAGGGAACGCGAGATGACCGGTGGATCCATCTCCACTGTGGGGGTCGTCGGGTTGGGAACGATGGGGGCCGGAATCGCTGAGGTCTTCGCCCGGCATGGATTCGATGTCATCGCCATCGAGTGGGACGATGCCGGACTGGAGCGAGGCCGGGACACTCTTCTGGGATCTACCCAGCGTGCGGTCGATCGAGGCAAGCTCGAGGAATCTGAGCGTGACGCGCTGGTGGGGCGGATCGCCTTCGGCACCGATCGGTCTGCGCTCGCGGTTGCCGACCTCGTGATCGAGGCCATCCCAGAGCAACTGGAGTTGAAGCGAGAACTGTTCGCTGAACTCGATCGGATCACTCCCGATCACACGATCCTCGCATCCAACACCTCCTCTCTGTCGGTGACCGAGATATCGGTCGCGACCGCCCGACCTGACCGAGTCGTCGGGATGCACTTCTTCAACCCGGCGCCCATTCAAGGATTCGTCGAGATCGTGCGGACCGTTGTCAGTTCCCCCGAGGTCGTTGAAGCCGTCGAGACGGTTGCACGGGCTCTCGGCAAGGAGCCGGTCGTCGTGGGGGACCGCGCCGGCTTCATCGCGAACGCCCTGCTGTTCGGCTATCTCAACCATGCGGTCGCGATGTACGACTCGCGGTACGCGACCCGCGAGGACATCGACACGGCGATGCGCCTCGGCTGCGGCTATCCGATGGGCCCGCTCGCCCTGCTCGACCTGATCGGTCTGGACACGGCCTACGAGATCCTCGACACGATGTACAAGCAGGGCCGTGATCGCCTCCACGCCCCGCATCCACTGCTGAAGCAGATGGTCACCGCGGGGCTGAGGGGCCGCAAGACAGGTCGTGGTTTCTACACCTACGCCGAAGCGAATTCCCCCAAGATCGTCGAGGATGCCGAGACGCACGATGCGCAACGCAACTTCGGCGCACCCCGACCCGTCCAGAGTGTCGGCGTCATCGGGTCGGGCACGATGGCGTGCGGCATCGCCGAGGTGTTCTGCAAGGCGGGGTTGCCCACCACCATCGTCGCGCGATCAGCAGACAAGGCCGAGGGAGCCAAGGCAGCGATTAGCAAGTCGCTGGAGAAGGCAGTCCAACGGGGCAAGCTCGAGAGTGTCGACCGGGATGCTGCGCTCGCAGCGTTGACGGCGAGTCCCACCCTGGAGTCCCTGTCCGATGTGGACCTGGTCGTCGAGGCGATCGCCGAGAACATCGATGTGAAGATCGCGCTGTTCGAAAATCTTGATGAGATCTGCAAGCCCGGGGCTATTCTCGCGACAACGACGTCGAGCCTGCCGGTGGTGGAGATGGCGGTGGCGACGTCGCGTCCTGGTGATGTGGTCGGCCTGCACTTCTTCAATCCGGCGCCGGTGATGACGCTCGTCGAGGTGGTGCGGACGGTGTCGACATCGGACGAGGTCACTGCCACGGCGCTCGACGTGTTGGAGCGCATCGGCAAACAGGCGGTGGTCTGCGGCGACCGTGCTGGCTTCATCGTCAACGCGCTGCTGTTCCCCTATCTGAACGATGCGGTGCGGATGCTCGAGGCGAATTACTCAGGGACCGATGAGATCGACCTGGCCATGAAGAAGGGCTGTGGGCTGCCCATGGGCCCCTTCGAACTACTCGATGTGGTCGGGCTCGATGTGTCCCTCACTATCCAGCAGGTGCTCTATCGAGAGTTTCGTGAGCCAGGGTTCGCGCCAGCTCCGCGACTCGAGCACCTTGTCACCGCGGGTTATCTGGGTCGCAAGACCGGGCGGGGCTTTCGCGCCTACGCCTGATCATCCGATAGAGAAGGGCAGAGCACGTGGGACGTCGTCGACCGGCACGGCCGGCTCCGAGACCCCTGCCGCAGCGAGACGTCGTCGAGGAGCACCCGGACGGTGATTGGGTGGTGCGCCCCATCACAGGATCGTCGTCGACCAAGACCTATCGATGCCCTGGTTGCGATCACGAGATCGTCCCGGCCACCCCCCACATTGTGGCGTGGCCCGTCGATCGAGGTAGCGAGGAACGTCGGCATTGGCACACCCCGTGTTGGAAGGCACGCGATCGTCGAGGTCCGCGATGATCGCGGACCCGACAGGTCGATGGGGTGACGAGAACGAGGAGATCCGCGCGGGGAGCGTGCTGCCAGCGCATCGCGAATCGCTGCAGATTCACACAGCCGATGAGTTGACTCTCGTCGGCGAGATAGCCCTCCCGGTCAGCGGTGATGTCGCCGGTGTGTTGGTGTGCGTTCATCCTCTTCCCACTCATGGCGGGATGATGGACAGCCACGTTTTGCGCAAGGCATCGTGGCGGCTGCCTGCGCTCGCTCAGATCGCCGTTGTGCGCTTCAACACTCGAGGCACGACGTCCGCGGATGGCACGAGCGAGGGTTCCTTCGATGAGGCTCGGGGTGAAGGATTGGATCTGAGGGCGGTCGTCGCGGAGGTGCGTCGCCGTGGGCTTCCTGACCCCTGGTTGCTCGGGTGGTCCTTCGGCACCGATGTCGTGCTCAAGCACGGTCTCGATGTGGGGCCGCACCGAGGCGCGCTCCTTCTCTCACCACCCTTGCGGTTCACCACGGATGCCGAGCTCGGGCGGTGGGCCGAAGCGGAGTCTCCGTTGATCGCGCTGGTCCCGGAGCACGATGACTATCTGCCTCCGGAGCAGGCCCGACCCCGGTTCGCGTCGGTACCCACCGCCCGGGTGGTCGCGGTGGAGGGGGCCAAGCACCTGTGGGTCGGCGAGAAATGCGTCAGGATCGTCCTCGATGAGATCGTCAAGCGCGTCAACCCCGCCGCGGCACCCCTGCCGACGGTGTGGACCGCAGAGCAGGCGGCCGCCCAGGGCGCCATGGAGAGATGGAGTGATCTATGAGTTTCGACCTCACCGGCAAGCGCGCCCTGGTGACCGGGGCATCGCGGGGAATCGGCCGTGCCATCGCGGTGGAGTACGCCAAGGCGGGGGCCGATGTCGCTGTCTTGGCGCGCAATGCCGAGTTGCTCGACGAGGTCGTGGCCGAGATCGAGTCCCATGGTCGTCGCGGGGTGGCATGCCCCGCTGATGTCCTCGACGACGAGGCGCTGGTGGCGGCCGGGGCTCGGGCGGTCAGCGAACTCGGGGGACTGGATGTCCTGGTCAACAACGCCGGAGGCAATTCCTTCTCCATCCCGGTAGCGCAGATGCGCATGTCCGGATGGTCCAAGACGCTCAAACTCAACCTGGACTCCCTCGTCGTGCTCACCCAGTCCCTGCTCCCGGCCCTGATGGAGTCGCAGGGTTCGATCATCAATGTGTCGTCGGTCGTGGCGTTGCGTGGCGGACCCACGATGGCCCACTATGCAGCCGCAAAAGCAGCGGTCGTGTCCTTCACCCAGAGCCTGGCGCTGGAGACTGCCTGGGCGGGGGTGCGAGTGAATGCGCTGCTTCCTGGCTGGATCGACACCGATCTCACCGATTTCCTCAGGGTGAGCGATGAGGCCGAAGCTGGGGTGTTGAGCCGAGTGCCGATGTCGCGATGGGGTCGTTCGGGGGAGATCGCTGAGCCGGCGATCTTCCTTGCCTCCTCCGCGTCATCGTTCATGACGGGCCAGTCGCTCATCGTCGACGGCGGCCTGTCGGCGATGCCCTAGCCGTACTTCGGGTAGTTGTCCGGGTAGATCAGGCCCTGATGGGGCACTTTTTACCCGGAGAAGGGCTAGAGGTTGGCGGCTCGGCGGATTTCCTTCACGAAGGCCTTGGTGCCGTCCCAGGTGGGGTGAACGCCGTCGGAGACGAAGTAGTCGCTGCGCCCGGCGGACACAGATGCCCAGTCCGCGATGGCGGCGTTGGGGTAGTCGGGCACGACACTGGCAATGATCTCGTTGTTCGGATCTGTCCAGCGCCGTGGCACGTTGACGTTCACCACGACGACACGATCCCGGTCGGAGAGGATATCGAGCATCGACCGGAGCTGATCCTCGGTCACGATGCCGTTCGTTCCTGTGTGAATGACCACGGTAGGGGCGAGCAGGTCTGCGGCGGCGAGGGCCTCGACTCGTTCGAGCACGCCCGATGCCTGTCGGGAGACCTCGGCGTCGACGGAGGACTTCTTCACCTTGTCCAGCAGGTGGGGGGCGACGCCGAGCATCACCGAGTCCCCGATTGCGGTGAGGATTCCGTTCGCGTTCTCTGCAGGCCCGGAATCCTTGGTGGGACTAGAGGAGGGTTCAGTAGCAGTCGACGACGGAGTCGGGGCGGGGACCGTAGCGTCGCTCAGGGTGTTGCTCGGGGTGTTGCTCGGGAAAGGTGTCGGGCGCGGTGACGCATCGATGAGGATGCTCGTGGGACCTCCGTCATCGATGCCGATAGCGGCGGCGACATCCGGGGCAAGTTGCTGCTCGGTAGTGGGGGCGGTGGCAAGGCCTGCACCGGTGAGGGCGATCGCGGCGATTCCCACGCCACTACCGACGAGGACCCGCTGGGTGAGATGGGCTTTCTCCTCTTCGGGGGCTCCGCGCCACTGCGCGATGAACTTCTTGATCGCACCGCGCCGGATCGGCATCTCGACGTATCGGTAGGACAGTTCGGCGACGCCGAAGGTGAGGCCGAAGCGGAGGATGAGCAGCGGGAGCCCGTCGAGTCCGATGTCGAGATCGGGGCGGGTGACCATGAAGATCGGCCAGTGCCAGAGATACAGGCCGTAGGAGCGCTGGCCGATGTAGCGCCATGGTTGGGTTCCGAGCATCGCACCGAAGGGTGAGCCAGGGTGGCTAGCCATTGCGACGAGCACGGCGACGAGGACAGCGAAGAGCAAGAAGCCACCGCGGTAGAGGAAGCCACTGAACTCCCCGACCTGCCAAAACACCCAGATGACCGCGAGCAACGAAGCAACGCCGATCGCGGTGAGCAGGATCTTGGCTCCGGGAACAAGCTTGGCGGGCAGACGCCCGGGGCGCCACACCACGGCGAGAGCAGCGCCGATGAGCAAGCCCATGATGTGGGAGTCGGTGCCGAAGTAGGCGCGGCTGGGGTCAGCGAGTTCGGGGAATCCGTTGCTGACCGACAGCACTGCCATCCAGATCGTGGAGGCGATCGCTCCGACGAGGGCGGTGATGAGCACCGCTCGGCGCTTGCCGAACTTCAGTGCGACGAGGGTGATGGCAGGCCAGATCAAATAGAACTGCTCTTCGATGGACAGCGACCACAGGTGCTTCAACAGCGGCGGACGGCCGATGAACTCGAAGTAAGACTGATCGGCAGCGATGTACCACCAGTTGTTGACATAGAACAGCGAAGCAATCGCATCGGTGCGGAAGGCGGGTGCGGCATCACGGTAGAAGAACGCAGCGGCGACCCCGACCACCGCCAGCATGAGCAGCAGGGCGGGGAGCAGCCTCCGGGCACGACGGATGTAGAAGGTCTTGAAGTCGATCTTTCCGCGACGATCGAACTCCTCGAGGATCAACGAGGTGATGAGGAATCCCGAGAGCACGAAAAAGACGTCAACACCGAGGAAGCCGCCAGGCATCCAGGGGAGGTCAGCGTGATAAAGCATGACCCCGAGTACCGCGAGCGCGCGGATCCCGTCGAGGCCCGGGAGGTAGCCCATCTCCCCGGATCGACGTCCCTTGTCGAGATTCCAGGGCACCGAGGAGCGCGTAGCGGTATGACTACTCGCCACGGACCCTCCTCGGTCGCCACCGGGTGGTGGTCGTCTCACGGATGAACCCGTGGGACGGCCCAGGTGGCCTTCGGGTTCCGCCCTATCGTACGTCTAGGCCGGGAGTCTATGCGTCGGCGAAACGCGTAATTTTGGGCAGGAGTGCGGCCCTCTTCTCCGGGTCGCTCACCCCGAGTCCAGCCTCAGGTGCCAGGCACAGGACCCCCACCTTGCCCTGGTGGGCGTTGTGGTGGACCTCGAGGGTCGCCTCGCCGACATCTTCGAGGGTAAAGGTCTTCGACAGGGTCGGCTGAATGAGGCCCCGGTCGATGAGCCGGTTGGCCTCGTAGGCCTCGCGGTAGTTGGCGAAGTGGGAGCCGACGATCCGCTTGAGATTCATCCAGAGGTAGCGGTTGTCATATTCGTGCATATACCCGGAGGTGGAAGCGCACGTGACAACCGTCCCACCCTTGCGGGTGACGTAGATACTGGCACCAAAGGTTTCACGGCCGGGGTGCTCAAACACGATGTCGATGTCATCGCCGCCGGTCAGTTCCCGAATCCGGCTGCCGAACCGCTTCCACTCCTGGGGGTCCTGGGTGGTGTCGTCCTTCCAGAACTTGTAGCCCTCCGCCTTGCGATCGATGATGAGTTCCGCGCCCATGGAGCGACACAGTTCGGCCTTCTCCGGGCTGGACACGACGCACACGGGGATCGCGCCGCCGTTGACCGCATACTGCGTGGCATAGGAACCCAGGCCGCCGGAGGCGCCCCAGATGAGGACGACATCACCCTGCTTCATGCCGCCGCCGTTCTTGGAGACCAATTGGCGGTAGGCGGTGGAGTTCACCAGGCCGGGAGCTGCGGCTTCCTCCCAGGTCAGGTGCTTGGGCTTGCGGAGCAACTGATTGGACTTCACCACTGCGATGTCGGCCAGGCCGCCGAAATTCGTCTCGAAACCCCAGATGCGTTGCTCGGGATCCATCATGGTGTCGTCGTGGCCCAGCGGGCTCTCCAACTCCACCGATAGGCAGTGTGCGACGACTTCATCTCCGGGCTTCCAGGCGGTCACGCCGGGGCCGGTGCGCAACACGATGCCGGCAGCATCGGAACCGATGATGTGATACGGCAGGTCGTGGCGCTTCGCGAGGTCGTGGGTCTTGCCGTAGCGCTCCAGGAAGCCGAAGGTCGACACAGGTTCGAAGATCGAGGTCCACACCGTGTTGTAGTTGATCGAGGAGGCCATGACGGCGATGAGCGCCTCGCCCGGTCCGAGCTCGGGGAGCGGGACATCTTCGACATGCAGTGACCGGCGAGGATCCTTGTCCCAGGAGGCCAGCCCATCGAACATGTCGACCTCGTCGGCATGGATGGTGGCCGCGCGATAGGACTCCGGGAGTTCCAGCGCGGCAATATCGCCCGCTTCGGCCCCGATGAGTGCCTGATACAGATCGCTGGACTGGGTCATCGGCGTCTTCTCCTCTGTCGATCCTCAGCCAAAGAATGTGAACGATCGTTCACATTCACAGTCTACCCAGGGAGCCCGGTGACCTACCAGGTGAGTATCCCCTCGGCTCGAGCGATGTAGAGACCGATCACGATGACGCCCAGTAGCACGGTGATGATGATGAGTTTCGTGATCTTGCGAATGATGGCGAACAGCAGCAGCGCGCCGAGCACGACGGCGGCGATGAGCAGGACAGGGGTATCGACAGGGGAAGAGATGGAATCCACGGAAGCAACCTAATGGTGCGCCGCGGTGGCTGGCTCGACCAGTTCGACGAGGACTCCGCCGGCATCCTTCGGATGGATGAAGTTCACCTTGGAGCCCGCGGTGCCCTTTTTGGGAGATTCGTAGAGGAGGCGGAGTCCCTCGGCACGGAGCGCGGCGCAGGCGTCGTCGATGTTCTCCACCCGGTAGGCGATCTGCTGGATACCCGGGCCATTTCGGTCGAGGAACTTGCCGATGGTCGACTCGGGGCTGAGCGGGGCGAGGAGTTGAATGCAGGATCCGGAATCGCCCACTGCGAGCATCGCCTCGCGGACCCCCTGTTCCTGATTGACCTCCTCGTGCACGACCTGCATGCCATAGGCCCGCGCGTAGAACGCCGTTGCCTCGTCGAGGTCGGCGACTGCGATCCCCACATGATCGATCTTGGTGAACAGCCCTGACCTGCTGCCAACCGGGTCCATCTCGTCTCCTGTCCTCGACACGGCACTCGCTACAGTGAAGCCCATCGTGGCAAATGCCAGATTTCGAGTCGACGGAGGTCCCCATGGTCGAGTCCACACCCGCTGATCCTTCGGTCATCGTCGCCGGAGCCCGTACTCCGATGGGACGACTCCTCGGCTCGCTCAAGGGCATGAGTGCGGCCGATCTCGGCGGAGTGGCGATCGAGGCGGCCCTGGAGCGCTCCGGTGTGCGTCCCGATCAGGTGGACTACGTGATCATGGGGCAGGTCATCCAGGCAGGTGCAGGACAGAACGCGACACGTCTGGCCGCAACCAAGGCCGGAATCGGCATGGATGTCCCGTCCATGACGATCAACAAGGTCTGCCTGTCCGGGATCGACGCCATCGCGCTCGCCGACCAGCTCATTCGGGCGGGAGAGTTCGACGTTGTCGTAGCCGGTGGCATGGAGTCGATGACGAATGCGCCCCACCTCCTGCTCGGCTCGCGCGAAGGGGTGAAGTACGGCGACTGGACGATGGTCGATGCGATGGCCTACGACGCACTGCGCTGCAGCTTCGATCTGTGCGCGATGGGGGAGGCCACGGAGAACTACAACAGTCGTTACAGCTTCACCCGTGAGGATCAGGATGAGTTTGCGGCTCGATCGCATCGCCTCGCCGCTGAAGCGGCGAAGAATGGCGTGTTCGAGGCGGAGATCGCGCCCGTGATGATCCCGCAGCGCAAGGGTGATCCGATCGAGTTCACCACCGATGAGGGGATTCGCGTGGACACCACGGCGGAGAGTCTCGGCGGGCTGCGTCCGGCCTTCGCCAAGGAGGGCACCATCACCGCGGGCAATGCCTCGCAGATCTCCGATGGTGCTGCGGCGGTGGTGGTCATGAGCCGGTCCAAGGCCGAGGAGTTGGGTCTGACGTGGATCGCCGAGATCGGCGCGCACGGAGTGGTGGCAGGTCCGGATTCCTCCCTTCATGAACAACCCTCGAACGCGATCCGCAAGGCATGTGAGAAGCAGGGCATCGATGTCAGCGATCTCGATCTCGTTGAGATCAACGAGGCTTTCGCAGCAGTGGGCCTGGCATCGGTTGCGGCGCTGGGCGTCTCCGCCGACATCGTCAACGTCAACGGGGGTGCCATTGCCCTCGGCCACCCGGTGGGAATGTCGGGTGCGCGCATCGTGTTGCACCTCGCCCTGGAGCTCGGGCGACGCGGTGGAGGCCTGGGTGCTGCTGCTCTGTGCGGCGGGGGCGGCCAGGGTGACGCTCTGATCCTGCGCGTGCCGGCTGCCTAGGACTTCTCGCGATGGACAACGTCCGCGATCTCGTCGAGCGTGCGCGCGCCGGTGAGCCGCGGGCGGTCGCCCGCCTGATCTCCTGGGTCGAGGATGGCTCGCCTGCTCTTGCGGAGGTCATGTCCTTGATCGCCGACCGAGCCGGCTCGGCACGAGTCATCGGCGTCACCGGACCTCCCGGCGTCGGCAAGTCGACGATGACCTCCGCCCTGGTCAGGGCGTGGCGCGAACGTGGAATTCGCGTGGGAGTGATCGCGGTCGACCCGACCTCTCCCTTCTCCGGAGGCGCGTTGCTCGGCGATCGGATCCGAATGCACGATCACGCCACGGATCCGGGGGTCTTCATTCGTTCGATGGCATCTCGCGGTCATCTCGGGGGATTGGCAGCGACCACCCCGCAGGCAGTCCGGATCCTCGAAGCGGCAGGTTGCGACGTCGTCATCGTCGAGACCGTGGGTGTGGGGCAGTCCGAGGTCGAAGTGGCTTCCACTGCAGACTCCACCCTCGTCCTGCTCGCTCCCGGCATGGGCGATGGCATTCAGGCCGCGAAGGCCGGCATCCTCGAGATCGGCGACGTGCTGAGCGTGAACAAGGCCGACCGCGACGGGGCGAGCACCACCGCGCGGGAACTGACCCACATGCTGGGGCTCGCTGACCGCCCGGACGGAGCCTGGGTGCCGCGGGTGGTCACTTCTGTGGCGAGCCGTGGAGACATCGATGCCGTCCTCGAGGCTCTCGACGAGCATGCTCGGTGGCTCGCCGACAGCGGGATCCTGGCCCAGCGCAGACGGCGGCGGGCGGCGGAGGAGGTCCTCGCGATCGCGATGGCGCGAATCCGGGATCGATGGGTGGGTTCGAGCACTCTCGACAGTCTCGCGGAGGAGGTCGCCAAGGGTGAGCGGGATCCGTTCGCGGCGGCCGAGGAACTACGCCGGCACCTTGATTGATGGGCTGACGTGGAGTCGATCCCCTGACGCGGGGATGCCAGGATAGGCACGTGAGCAGCCAGCAACCCAACCCCGCTAGCAATATTCCCCTGCGCGGAGCCGTCGACCTGTCCGCCCTCGCCCAACAGCGCCAGGCTCAGCAGCGCCGGGACGCCGTGATGGGAGACGCGCCCACAGGAGTGGTCGTCGACGTGACCGAGGCGACCTTCCAGGCCGAGGTCATCGACCGCAGTCAGACAGTGCCGGTCGTGCTCGACCTCTGGGCGGAATGGTGTGGGCCGTGCAAGGCCCTGTCTCCGATACTGGAGACGCTGGCGGCGGAATACGCCGGACAGTTCGTTCTCGCCAAGGTCGACGTCGACGCCGAGCAGCGCATCGCGGCAGCATTCCAGGTGCAGAGCATCCCCAGCGTTTTCGCTGTCGTCGGTGGCCAGCCGGTGCCGCTGTTCCAGGGAGCGCTCCCGGAGCCACAGATCCGTCAGTATCTCGATGAGTTGCTCAAGGTGGCCGCGCAGGCCGGTGTCACCGGAACGGTCGAAGCGGGTGTGCCGGCAGATGAAGTCGAACCGGTTGAGGAGCCTGTCGACCCGCGTTTCGAAGCTGCCTTCAACGCCATCGAGGCTGGTGACTGGGCTGGCGCGGAGACGGCCTACCAGCAGGTGCTGGACGCCGAGCCGGCGAATGCCGATGCTGTCGCGGGTGTGGCGATGTGTCGACTTCAGCAGCGCCTAGAGTCCTCCACCGAGCCCGAAGCTTTGCGCTCGGCCGACGAGGCCGCCGTTCGCAATGACTGGACATCAGCATTCAACGCGCTGCTGGCCGAAATCAAGGCCACATCGGGCGATGAGCGCGAAGTGGCGCGCGCCCGATTGCTCGAGTTGTTCGCGATGGCCGGAGAGATCCCCGAGGTAGCGAAGGCACGCATCGGCCTGGCCAACGCCCTGTTCTAAGCCGAACAGCCAGGGCCGACGGGATTGATTAGTTCTCGTGCCTGAGCCACACGGTGGCAAGCGGGGGGATCGTGAGGTCGACCGATGTTTCCTGGTGATGCCATGGCGGGCCCTGTGCTTGGACCTCGCCGAAATTTCCCATGCCTGAGCCGCCGTATGCCGTTGCATCTGTGTTCATGATCTCCCGCCAACGTCCAGCGTGAGGGAGTCCCATGCGATAGCCGATGCGGGGAACGGGGGAGAAGTTAACTGCGCACGCGAGCGTTCCGCCGGATGCGTCTCGCCGCAGCCAGGTGAAGATGTTGTTGGCCGCATCGTTGGGATCGATCCACTCAAAACCCCAGGGATCATCGTCGAGCTGCCATAGAGCAGGCGTCTCACGGTAGGAATTGTTGATATCCCGCATCGCTTGCACCATGCCCTGATGTTCGGCGAATTCCAGAAGCCACCAGTCCAAGCCGGCATCGGCATTCCATTCCGCTGACTGGGCGAACTCGCTTCCCATGAACAGCAGCTTCTTGCCCGGATGTGCCCACATGAAGCCGAGGAAGGCTCGCATATTCGCAAGTTGCTGCCATCGATCTCCAGGCATGCGACCGATCATCGATGATTTTCCGTGCACGACCTCATCGTGCGAGATCGGAAGAACGAAGCGCTCGCTGTAGGCGTACATCATCGAGAACGTCATCTCGTGGTGGTGATACTGACGGTGGATCGCCTCGTGCTGTACGTAGTCCAGTGAGTCGTGCATCCAGCCCATGTTCCACTTCAGGCCGAAGCCGAGCCCGCCCAGATGAGTCGGTCGGGTGACCCCGGGCCACGCGGTGGATTCCTCCGCGATGGTGACGATGCCGGGGACTCGCTTATAGGCCGTAGCGTTCATCTCCTGAAGGAAGGAGACCGCATCGAGATTCTCGCGACCGCCGAACTCATTCGGCGTCCATTCGCCTTCCTCGCGCGAATAGTCCAGGTAGAGCATCGAGGCCACCGCATCGACACGCAGTCCATCGACATGGAATTCCTCGAGCCAGAACAATGCGTTGGCGACGAGGAAGTTGCGCACCTCGGTTCGACCGAAGTCGAAGACGAAGGTGCCCCAGTCGGGGTGTTCGCCCCGACGAGGATCGGGGTGCTCATACAACGGTGTGCCATCGAAGCGCGCGAGGGCCCAGTCATCCTTGGGGAAGTGCGCCGGGACCCAGTCGATGATGACGCCGATGCCCGCCTGGTGAAGCCGATCGATGAGGAATCGGAGGTCATCTGGACTGCCGAATCTCGGAGTGGGCGCGAAGTAGGACGTCACCTGATAGCCCCAGGAGCCGGCGAAGGGGTGGGCCGCGACCGGAAGGAACTCCACATGGGTGAAGCCCTGCTGCACGACGTAGTCGGTGAGTTCCTCGGCGAGATCCCGATAGGTCAATCCGGGCCGCCAGGAGCCGAGGTGAACCTCGTATGTCGACATCGGTTGACGCAGCGCGTCGCGGGTTGCTCGCGTCGTCATCCACTCCTCGTCCTCCCACGAGTAGTCCGATCTGAAGACGACTGAACCAGTCGCAGGAGGGAGCTCGGTGGCGAAGGCGAAGGGATCGGCCTTTTCTCGCCAGATGCCATCCCGACCGAGGATGGCGAACTTGTAGATGGCGCCCGTGCCGATGTCCGGGATGAACAACTCCCACACACCGATCGAGCCGAGGCTTCGCATCGGATGTGCGGTGGAGTCCCAGTGATTGAAATCGCCCGTGACGCGGACCCCCTGTGCATTGGGTGCCCACACGGCGAAGGACACGCCCCGCACATCGCCGTGGAGGCCTGAATAGACATGCTCATGCGCACCCAGCACCTGCCACAACTGCTCATGGCGTCCCTCGCCGATCAAATGCTGATCGACCTCGCCGACAGTGGGCCAGAACCGGTAGGGGTCATCAGCCGGGTAGGTCTGCCGGCCGTACACCACCTCGAGCCGATAGTCGGGTACGTCGGTAACGGGTAGAAGTGCCTGCCACACGCCACGATGAAGGTGCTCGAGGGGAATGCGCTTCTCGCCGATGAGTGCATCAACGGAGTCGGCCAGTGGGCGCAAGACGCGTAAAACGATGCCATCCGGGGAGGGATGAGGCCCGAGGATGGAGTGGGGATCGTGGTGCCACCCATCGACGAGTCGGTCCAGTTCGGCACCATCCGGGGCTGGGATCGACGGGTCGGGCATGGTCACGACCTCCTCAGGTGGACAACGTGTGCGATCGCTCCGGCAGGATCGAGGCGGACGTAGTCGGCCTGTCCCCAGGTCCATGAGTGATCGGTGATGAGGTCGTGGGCGATGAACCGGTCGTGCCACTGCAGGCCGAGCGCCGGCATGTCCCACCACACCGTGGCTTCCTGCGGTTGATGTGGATCAAGTGAGACAACAGTGAGGATGATGTCGTCGCCGTGCTGCTTCGAATACGCAATGACCTGCTCATTGTCGGGATAGTGGAAGTGCAGGCTCCTGAGATCTTGCAGGGCCGGATGTCGTCCACGAATCTTGTTGAGCCGCGTGAGGTAGGGAGCCAGCGTCGGAGCGTCACCTGTCCAATCCCGGGGACGGAACTGGTACTTCTCCGAGTCCAGGTATTCCTCGCTACCGGGCCTGACGGCAAGGTGCTCGAAGAGTTCGAAACCGCTGTAGACACCCCAGGTCGGAGACAGGGTGGCAGCGAGGGTCGCCCGGATGGCGAAGGCTGCTGGACCGCCATATTGCAGGAATTCATGGAGGATGTCAGGAGTGTTCACGAAGGCATTCGGACGCATGTAGGCCGATGCAGGTCCGGCTAATTCCTCGAAGTAATCGGTCAATCCGACTCGGTCGGTGCGCCAGGTGAAGTAGGTGTAGCTCTGCTGGAAGCCGACTTCGGCGAGGGCGCGCATCATGGGGGGGCGAGTGAAGGCTTCCGCCAGGAAGATCACATCGGGATCTGAGTCGTGGATGCTGGACAGCAGCCGATCCCAGACCCAGAGCGGTTTGGTGTGCGGATTATCGACCCGGAAGATCCGAACACCGCGAGACATCCACAATCGGACTATGCGTTCGACCTCGGCATAGAGTCCATCGGGGTCGTTGTCGAAGTTAAGCGGGTAGATGTCCTGATATTTCTTCGGCGGGTTCTCGGCGTAGGCGATGGTCCCGTCGGCTCGGGTGGTGAACCATTCGGGATGTTCGCTCACCCACGGGTGATCGGGTGACGCCTGGAGTGCGAGGTCGAGGGCGATCTCGAGGCCTTCGCTCTTTGCTCGCTTCACGAAGGCGGTGAAGTCACCGACTGTCCCGAGCTCGGGATGGATGGCGTCATGACCGCCCTCGGCTGAGCCGATCGCCCACGGGGACCCGGGGTCGTCAGGTCCCGCCTCCAGGGTGTTGTTCGGCCCCTTCCGGAAGGACCGACCGATGGGGTGGACCGGGGGGAGATAAATGACATCGAAGCCCATCGCCGCAATGGCGGGCAAACGGTCAGCCGCAGTGATCAGGGTCCCTGACCGAGGCGGATCCAGCGTGGCTCCCTCGCTGCGGGGGAAGAACTCATACCAGGAGCCCACGAGTGCTCGGCGTCGCTCTACGCGCAGAGGCCAGGGACCGGATCGACCGATCGGACCGCGGAGAGGGTATTCGTCCAAGATCGCCACGACATCGGCATCATGAGCGGGGCCGAGCCTGACATCAGCGGGCAGCGAGGCGTCTCGCATTGTCGCGGCGGCCGATCGCAGTGTTGCGCGCTCGCTGGTGCGACCGCGGGGAAGCTCCTTCGCAGCTCTCTCGCAGAGAACGGCACCCTCGAGGAGTTCGGCGTCGACATCGATCCCTTCCGGCACCTTGATGTCGGCGCGATGCCGCCAGGTGCCCCAGGGGTCATCCCAGGCTTCGATGGTGAACGACCACGCCCCGATATCGCTGCAGGACAGGGTCGCCGCCCACCGATCTTGCCCATTGCCAAGTGCTGTCATGCGGTGCCGCTGATGCTCTCGTCCGCGTGGATCTTCGACGATGACGTCGACCTGAAGCCCGTCGTGTCCCTCGCGAAATACCGTGGCGGTGACGGGGATGACCTCATCGACGACGCCCTTGGCGGGCCGCCGGCCAGACTCGACGGTAGGGGAGACATCGAGGATCGTGAACCGACCGTCGAGGACCTGGGGCACCAGGGTCGACGAGCCCTTCGAGTGCGTCGGCTTTCCCTTTCGGCTTGTCGCCACGGGGGCAGCCTAGTCCTCAGCGACGGTCAGCGGTGTTACAACGGTTGCAGCAACGACCGGCAACATTGGGGGGTAATTCGAGTTCGCGGAGCACCTTGGCGGATCGGCGGCGTTGAGTCGGTGTTGATCCGTCACATGATGTTCACGCAGGCATGCGGTGGCGAGGAGGCGAACCCGATAGCGTCACCCATCGTGAGAGCGATTCGCCGATTCAACGTCCGTACCGTCCTACCCGACGCACTCGAGGGTCTCGACGTGCTCGCGCATAATCTGCGCTGGTCCTGGCATGCCCCGACTCGAGAGGTGTTCCGGGCGATCGATCCGCAGTTGTGGGATGCCATTGGTGACGACCCGATGCGGTTGCTGTCAGAGGTCTCCTCGGAGCGTCTCGAGGAACTCGCGGCAGACGAGGGATACGTGGAATGGGTGCGTCAGGCGCGGGACGATCTGCGCGACTATCTCGAGCGAGAGCACTGGTATCAGCACCGTGGTGAGGACTCACCACGTGCGATCGCCTACTTCTCCCCGGAGTTCGGTGTCGCTGCGGCACTCCCGCAGTACTCAGGCGGTCTGGGAATCCTGGCGGGTGACCACCTCAAGGCAGCCTCCGACATCGGAGTCCCGATCATCGGCGTCGGCCTGTTCTATCGCTCGGGGTACTTCCGGCAGGCGCTGTCTCGAGATGGCTGGCAGACCGAGACCTATCCCGTGCTCGATCCCGACAGCATGCCGCTTCGGTTGCTTCGGGACGAGCACGGTGCCGCTGTCTATTTCCAGGTAGGACTGCCAGGAGGAGACACGCTGGACTTCCAGATCTGGGTGGCACAGGTGGGACGTGTGCCACTCCTCATGCTGGACTCGGATGTGGCAACCAACGCGCAGCGGGAACGTGATGTGACCGATCGCCTTTATGGCGGTGGTCACGAGCATCGACTTCGCCAGGAGATGCTGCTCGGGATCGGAGGAGTGCGAGCGGTACGCAGATTCTGCGAGTTGACCGGCCATGCCGCACCAGAGGTCTTCCACTCGAATGAAGGTCACGCAGGTTTCCTTGGGCTGGAGCGAATCCGCGAACTCATCTCGGGCTCGGATCCGATGAGCTTCGATGAGGCACTCGAGGTCGTACGAGCAGGCACCGTCTTCACCACTCATACCCCGGTCCCGGCCGGTATCGACCGTTTTCCACGGGACCTCATCACGCAGTATCTCGGCGCGGACAATGGCGATGCCGCGCTCCCGATCGATCGCATCCTGGCGCTGGGCGCGGAGGACTATGACGGTGGCGACCCGACCGTGTTCAACATGGCCGTCATGGGACTGCGACTGTCCCAGCGCGCGAACGGAGTGAGCCTCCTGCATGGGTCGGTGAGTCGATCGATGTTCAACGGACTGTGGCCTGACTTCGACTCTGCGGACGTTCCCATCACCTCGATCACCAACGGCGTGCACGCCCCGACCTGGGTCGCACCGGAGATCTGGAATCTCGCCGTGGAGCGAGGTGCGCAAGACCTGGCCGAGCAGCCGCATGGCTGGGAGGTGCTCGGGGATGTGCCAGACGACACCCTGTGGTGGACCAAGCGCGCGCTTCGCGAGCGGCTCGTTCACGATGCTCGTCATCGGCTGCGTCGATCCTGGCTTCGACGTGGCGCGACGGAGGCGGAACTGGGGTGGATCGATGGCGTCCTCGACCCTGATGTGCTCACCATCGGCTTCGCGCGCCGGGTTCCGTCATATAAGCGATTGACGCTCATGCTCCGGGATACCGATCGACTGCGAAGTCTTCTCCTCGATCCACAGCGACCGGTCCAGTTGATCGTGGCGGGCAAGGC
>JBDQGZ010000007.1:0-30662 GCA_040265115.1 Candidatus Nanopelagicales bacterium | reverse complement strand
CAATTGTTGGACCTGCTCCTGCAGGCGACGCTCGCGCTCCACGATTTCGATGCCCATCGTCCGGAAGGTGCGAGCGAGGTCGCCGAGTTCATCCGTCCGCTGAGCGGCGCTGTCCAAAGTTGTCGGTTCGAAGGTGCCGTCGGCCAGTGAGGTGGCTGCACGTGCAATCGCATCGACCGGTTTGGTGATGCGGCGGCTCATCAGCACCCCGATGACCAGTCCGACGAGAACCACGAGGACCGCGATGAGGGTCATCTGAAGAGCAAGCCCGCGTGCGGGCGCCGCCAACTCCTCTTGGTTCACCGCGGAGACGAGTATCCAGTCCAAGTCGCCACCGGTTGTTGACGTTTGTACACGCCAGGTGTTATCACCATCAGGGTTCCAGGGAGCCTGAATGGTCGTCGTGAGCTCGACTCCCGCTTCGGTCGGTGCGGCGGTGAGGATCGAGGCGATCGCCTCCTGCCCTTCGGCCGTCTGCGCCGCAGCGGACACCGCAGGTGATCCACTCGCGACAACATCGCCGGCACGGTCCAGAATCAAGAAGAAACCATTCCCAGCAAAGTTGAGGTCTGCAAAGGTCTGCTGCAATTCAGATTCGATTTTCGTGAGTCGCATCTGAACTTCGGCGTCCACGTCATCCACGTAGACGCCGGTCCCGACGATCCAATCCCATGGCTCGTAGAGGAGCATGTAGCCGATCTTTGGTGAGGGCAGTGTTCCATTCAGCCTCTCCCAGCGGTAGTCCAGGTAGCCGCTGCCTTGCGTCAGCACAAGTTCACGTGCTTCGCGTACTAGGTACCTCCCGTCGGCATCCTGCATGCCTGCGAGGTTGCGTCCCTGAATGCGCTCGTCGGGGTGGCCGATTGCGTTGAGATCGAGATCGTAGACAAAGAAGTAGTCATCGTTCCCGAATCGCACACTCGTCACCATGTCCAGGGAGCGGGCCTGCGCTTGCGCGGTGGTGAGTTCACCACTCTCCGCGGACGCGACGAACTCATCGAGGGAGGCCACGATGGGGGCGGCGGTGTCCCGCAAACTCTGCTTGCGCTGCTCCAAGGCCTGCGTTCTGTAGGACACGATGTCGTTGTATTCGATTTGTACGAGGGCGCTGATGGCTTCGTGCACATTGCTGACTTCTTGCTCAGATTGCCCAGTGAGCGATCTCGTCACTGCGTTTACAGCCACGGCGGCGTAGACGAGGCCGGAGAGGGTGAGGACGAGCGCGATGGTCAAGGGAACGCGCTGGCTGAAGGTCAAGTGGAAGCGCCGTCGGGGAATCTCCGGGTCCGCTGCCACTTCGTCAGTGTGGACTAGCGACCCCTGGGATTGCGCGGCGGGGCGACTGTCTGTGTGGCGATCAACGTTCCGGACGTGTCCGGCAACACCAGCGATGAGGTCGTCGTGTGCGCTACGCGCAAACGTCGTCGCTGAGCGACTCGCAGGGCGCTAGCCTCGCGAAATCGACGAACAACAGATTCACCATGGTCCTCGCCCAGCGCCGATCATCGCGATCCACGTGATGGCGTTCCTTGGCGTGCTGTTCTGGGTTTCCACCATCATTCAAGCCATCCTCGGTGGGTTCCCCCAGGGCTGGGCAGTGGTGCCGGTCGGCGTCGTGCTCGGTGGCGCACACGTTGCCATCTCCTGGTTGACCGCCCGGCATGATCGCCGGACGGTGGCGGTGATGTGGTTCGTGTTCGTCTCCGACTCGCTTCTTGCGCTTTTCGTGGATTACCGCGCCGTTGTGCTGGTGCTTTTCACCGTCGTGCTCCTGCTCTTGACCAGGACAGCCAGTGCCCGGAAGTGGATCATCTCGCCAAGATGAAGATTCGTGTGGTGCGGGCTCCTTCGCACGACTTGCTTTCACGGATCCGAGGGTGGAATGACACGGGTTACGCTTGTCGTCATGTCAGTTGCAGACACGATCGAAGGAACTCACGAGAAGGTCGAAGGCGTCCGCGAGCAGTTGGATCGTGTGCTCGATGCCCTCGACCAGGCCGAGGATGTGCTGGAGACTATCGACGATGTCCTCGAGATTGCCGATGACCTGCTGCTCACTGCCACCGAGGTCACCCGTCGCTCCCGTCGCTGGCTGCCGGTCGCCGCGGTCGTTGTGGCAGTCGGAGCGGGTGTCGGCGTCGGGGTGTGGCTGTATCGCCGCAAGTCCCGCAAGGAAGACTCGGAATAGGGCACCCCATGACAACATGGAGTGATCTCTCGGCATCTCGTTATCTGTCCCTCACTACATTCCGACGCAACGGAATGCCGGTCGCTACACCGGTTTGGCTCGCGCCGGACGGCGACGATCTCGTCGTTATCACGGGAGCCGACAGCGGGAAAGCCAAGCGGCTACGCAATAACCCCGCCGTGCTGCTGGCGCCCTGTGACTCGAGAGGTCGCCTCAAGGGATCCCAGATCGACGGCCAGGCCCTGCTCGAAGATGAGTCGGGAACAGAACGCATTCGGTCGTTGATCGAATCGAGGTATGGCTGGCAGTACCGCGCGATCTCACTCCTTGAGCGAGTGCGTCGCCAGCAGGGCACGCAGGTCGGAATCCGGATTTCGTCTCCTCCCGTAGACGCACAGTCCTAGAGCCGATATCGCCATGTTCTTCAGTCGATCCCGCGGCCTGATCTTCATCAAGACCAAGAAGACGGCAGGCACCAGCGTTGAGGCCTATCTCGAAGTCGCCTGCGACCCGAGGCGTTGGACGGGGGAGTGGGAAGACCTTCACGTTACCGACGGCGAAGTCACCCACGACCTCATCGTCACCGCACGAGGTGACGGAACGCGTCGGCGTGGAGAACGAAGTGATCTGGAGTTGAACGGCGTAAGGCTGGTGAACCACATGACTCCTTCCCGGGTGATTGCGGCCCTCGGCCGCGACACCTGGGATTCCTCCCTCACCGTCGCGGGGGTGCGCAACCCCTGGGATCGCATGGCGAGCATGTTCTTCTGGAGCAGGCGACGCGATGCATCACGCGAGGAACTGCTGACGAACCCAGAGCAGGCGCGAGAAGCCTTCGTCGAGTTCCTCGGTGGATGGCAGCGAGAACAGGCTGACGACGAGATCATGAGCGCTGACCTCGGTGTCGATGAGTTTATTCGCTATGAACACCTCGAGGCGGACCTCGGCCGGGTTTTCGCCAGCGCCGGCATCGAGCGTCCTGGCATCGATTTGCCCCGACTGAAGGCGGGCAGCCGCCCAGAGGGCTACACCTGGCTCTACGACGACGGTTCACGTGCCCGCGTGGCTGAGATCTACGCCGACATGATCGAGAGATTCGGCTACACGTTCTAGCGGGAGCGATACGCCGCCCAGAGTGTCGATGGTGGGTTTCGCGACCTGGCTTGACGCAGCCCGGGGAGTGCCTTGCATAGTGGTTCTATGCGCCTTTTCCGACTCCTCGGGTCCATGGCAGCCGCCGGGGCCCTCGTGGCTGGCTCCTTTGCCTTCACGGCCCCCGCGGCCCAGGCCGCCCCGCCCTCGGGTCGCCTCCTCATCGGGGACTCCGTGGCAGGCATGAACTCCGCAGCCCTCCAGGCTCGCGGTTTCCGGGTCGATTACTCCGTCAGCCGGCAGTTCTCCGCCCTGCCCGGGATCATGCGCTCCTATGGCAGCCGGATGCCCAAGAACGTGGTCGTCCACCTCGGCACGAACGGCTACATCTCCGCGAGCGACTGCCAGGCCGCGGTCAAGCAGGCCGGCTCCAAGCGGACGGTCTTCTTCGTGACCGTGCGGGTGCCCCGAGCCTGGGAGGACACCAACAACGCCACTCTGCGGGCCTGCGATAAGTCATTCAAGGGCAAGCGGGTGCGGATTATCGACTGGCACAAACTGTCGGATAAGAACTCATCGTGGTTCTACTCCGACGGATTCCACCCCAAGGAGTCCAGCGGGGCTATCCGATATGCGAACCTGATCGACAAGAAGGTCGATAAGCAGGGGCGGTAACCTGATAGCGGTAGTGCGTGGCCTGGGCTGCCGTGTGAGGATAGAGGCTTGGCTCGGCGGTGACAGGGGTCTGTGAGTTCAGACCCAAGGTTCGGCATGGAGGATTCACCTTGGCAGGCAACACCACGTTTCGCTTCGCCGATACCGCGGTCCTGTCGGTGTCGATTGCCGAAGCCCCGATCGTGGTCACCTCTGCGCAATTCGATGAAGCCCTCGCTGACACCTATGCCCGCCTCGACGTTCGCGCCGGCCTGCTCGAAGGGCTGGCTGGCATCAAGGAGCGACGCTGGTGGCCGGAGGACGTCAGTTTCGCTGATGCAGCTGCCATGGCCGGGGCGAAGGCGCTGGCTGACGCCGGGATCGATGCCGGCTCGATCGGCCTGCTCATCGACACCTCGGTGTGCCGGACCCAACTTGAGCCATCGGCCGCCGTCGACGTCCACCACCAGCTGGGCCTGCCCACCTCGGCCATGAACTTCGACCTGTCCAACGCCTGCCTCGGTTTCGTCAATGGCATGCACATCGCTGGCATGATGATCGATGCCGGTCAGATCGACTACGCCCTCGTTGTCGACGGCGAGGGCAGCCGGGAGCCGCAGCAGCGCACTATCGAGCGGCTCCAGTCGCCACATGCGACGGCCCAGGACGTCTTCGACAACTTCGCCACCCTCACCCTTGGTTCTGGTGGTGCGGCAATGGTGCTCGGTCGAGCCAGCGAGCATCCGGAGGGACATCGCTTCGTCGGAGGCGCTTCCCGGGCGGCGACCCAGCATCATGAGTTGTGCGTTGGTGACCTCAACCAGATGCGCACCGATTCCCGGGCCCTCCTCGAAGCCGGGGTGGAGTTGTCGGTCCAGATGTGGCAGGAGGCCTCGGAAACCTTCGACTGGTCGGATCTCGATCGCTACATCATCCATCAGGTTTCGAATGTGCACACCGCTGCGATCACCGAGGCGTTGAGCATTGACCCAGCGCGGGTCCCGATGACCTTCCCTCACTACGGCAATATCGGCCCCGCCTCGATTCCATTCACCCTGGCTCGCGAAGTCGACGACCTGCGGGCCGGCGATCGGGTGGGCTGCCTGGGCATCGGCTCGGGCTTGAACGTCTCGGTCATCGAAATCACGTGGTGAGGCGTGCCTGAATCATCGGGCATCCCCGCCTCGCGTCCTCCGGCCGGTCTCGCCGGGCTCGACCCCGACTGGTCCAGGCTGGTCACCTCCGGTGGTGTGACCTGGCACCTCCTGGAGCGGCCGGCCGAGGGCACACCCACGGTCACCATCCTCGCCGTCCACGGCAACCCCACCTGGTCGTATCTATGGCGGCATCTGCTCGCCCAAGCACCACCGACATGGCGCGTGATCGCCGTCGACCAGATCGGCATGGGCTACTCAGAGCGACCCGCGGGAATGCGCCGACTCGCTGATCGCATCACGGACTTGAGCGAGTTGACCGACGCCCTCGCGGTCAGCGGATCCGTCGTCACCGTCGCCCACGACTGGGGTGGTCCCGTCTCGCTGGGCTGGGCACTGGGACACCGAGATCAGGTGATCGGCAGCGTCCTGGCCAATACCGCCGTTCACCAACCGGCAGGGGCGGCTGCCCCGGGACTCATCCGGCTCGCGCGATGGTCCCCGATGCGTCACTTCTTCACGACCCGAACACCGATGTTCACCCGTGGAACCACTGCCCTGTCGGGGGCGCGAGGTCGTTCCCTACCGACATCGGTCCGCGCTGGGTTTTCCGCGCCCTATCGGGCAGCAGATCGGCGCGTCGCCGTCGGAGACTTCGTCGCTGACATTCCCCTCGAAGAGGATCATCCGTCAGCGCAGACCCTTGATTCCATCGCCGACCAACTGCGCGAGTTCGATGCGCCGGTCCTGCTTGCCTGGGGTGCGGACGACCCTGTGTTCTCCGATCGCTACCTGCGCGATCTCAGCGATCGGATGGCACACGCCGATGTTCATCGCTATGAGAACGCCGGCCATCTGGTCACCGAGGACGCCCCCACCGCGATCGATGACATCGTCGCCTGGATCGGCAACCTCGTCACCTCACCACAGGAATCAATACGGCCGGAAGCGACACGACCAGCGGCCGCACCGGTAACACCAGAGACTGCCGATGCCTTGCGTATTCCCCGACACGACGACGCTGTGGCAATCGCCGATCTCGGCACGAATCGACCAGCGGCACGCGAGGTCACCTGGTCGCGGCTGGCAGAACGCGTCGACGACCTTGCGATGGGCTTGCAAGCGATCGGAGTCGCCCCGGGCGATCGGGTCGCCCTGTTGATCCCACCGGGGGCGGATCTCGTCGCCACCGTCTATGCCTGCTGGGCGATCGACGCCGCCGTGGTAGTCGCGGATCGCGGGCTCGGTGTGGGCGGGATGCGCCGGGCGCTGCGCGGAGCGGGACCGGATCACATCATCGCGATCGCGGCAGGTCTGGGCATCACGCATGGAATCGACTGCCCGGGCGCGCGCATCCTGGCCGGGTCCGCTTCAGCCAGCGCCCGACGCGCTCTAGGTGTCGACGCGTCGTTGACGGAGGTTGCCAACCAGGGAGCGCGCCTTCACGCAGGCGGAGACGGCGCACCCCCAGCGACCATCGATGCTGATGCAGAATTGCTCATCGCTTTCACCTCTGGTTCGACCGGCCCAGCGAAAGGCGTGCGCTACACGCGATCACGGTTGAACGCGCTCGTTGCAGCGATCGGATCCGCCTACTCCATCGACCCCGGCAAGGATGCCCTTGTCGCTGCGTTCGCGCCCTGGGTCGTTCTTGGCCCGGCACTCGGCATCGCCTCCGCCATTCCCGATATGGACGTCACCGACCCGCGAACGCTTTCGATGCAGACGTTCACCGACGCCGCTGATGCAGTGTCGGGAACGATCGCCTGGACCTCTCCGACTGGGGTTCGGGCGCTCGTGGACACCGCAGGGGACACTCGGAGACGCCCGGAGTCGTTGCGGCTGTTGATGATCGCTGGAGCGCCGACACCGCTGGCGACCCTGGAGGCCATTGGCGAGGCTCTGCCCGGGACCCGCATCGCGACTCCCTACGGCATGACCGAGGCGCTGCCCCTCACCGAGGTCGATCTGCCGGAATTGCGAGCGGCAGGACTCGGCAACGGGGTGCTCGTGGGTCACCCGCTTCGGGGTGTCGAGGTGCACATCGCAGCACTCGATAGTCGTGGCATCCCGGCAGACCATGCCGATTCGACCTGCGATGTCACCGGTGAGGTCGTCATCCGGGCGCCGTGGATGAAGGCCGGCTACGACCGGCGCTGGGGCATCGAGCACCGCACGGCCCGGGATGGCTGGCACCGCACAGGTGACGTGGGGCATCTCGACGCGCAAGGCAGGCTCTGGATCGAAGGCCGCCTCGAGCATGTCATCTCGACAGCGACGGGCCCCGTCACTCCCGTCGCTGCGGAAGAAGCAGCAGTCCAAGCCGCAGGAACCGCACTCGCAGGATGCGTGGGAGTCGGTCCGCGGGGACGACAGGTGGTCGTCATCGTGCTCCCCGATGGCTCGTCGAACCTTTCGGTTGCCGATGTGGACACGACCATTCTGGTTCGCGCTGCAGTGAAGGAGCGTTGCGGCGTCGATGTCGCTGCGGTGTTGACGATCAGCGAGCTTCCCGTCGATGTGCGCCACCGCGCGAAGATCGACCGGACTGCTCTCGCGGCAGCCGCATCCCGGCTTCTCGCCGGGACTGCCGGTCGACGCTCCGAGGGAGGGTTCGATGACTGAGCGCGTGCTCGTCACCGGTGCCTCCGGTGTCGTCGGGGGAGCGGTAGCGCGGGGCCTGATCGAGCGCGGCTATCACGTGCGAACCCTGCAAAGACGCGAACTGCCGAAGTCGCTGCGCGGGCTGGGGATCGAGCAGGTGCAGGGCGACATCAACGACGAGGAGGTGCAGCAGCGAGCATGTGCCGAGGTAGATCGTGTCGTGCATGCTGCGGCGCGAGTTGATGTCACCGGGCCGTGGGCGGAGTTCGAGCGCGTCAACGTTCGCGGAACCTCGGCAATCCTTGAAGCGGCGAATCGCGCAGGAGTACGAGGGTTTGTGCTCGTCTCCAGCCCGTCGGTCTCCCACACTGGCAAGGCGCTCATCGGAGCCGACGCTGACCCGGCCGAGCCTGAGCACGCACGCAGCCACTACTCCCGCAGCAAGGCCATGGCCGAACAACTCGTCCTCAACCCCGCCTCCGACAAGAAGGCCGGAATGGCTCGCGTCGCGGTCCGACCACATCTGGTGTGGGGACCGGGCGACACTCAACTGACCCAGCGCATCATCGACCGAGCCCGCGCTAGTCGACTCGTCGTCATTGGTGATGGTGCTGCCCTGATCGACACCACCTACATCGACAATGCGGCGGACGCAATCATCGCCGCGCTCGAGTGGGTCGAGCACCCGGAGGTCCAGGGTCGAGCGTTCGTCGTCTCCAATGGTCAGCCGCGCACTGTCGTCGAGATGCTCACGCGCATCGCGAGAGCTGCCGGATTAGCTGGCCCGAAAGCGCGGATTCCCTATCCGGTCGCCCGTGGTGCGGGCCACGTGCTGTCGGCTGTGTGGGAGCGGACCGGCCGGGAGGGCGATCCGGTCATCACGCCGTTCGTGGCCGAGCAACTCGCGACCGCCCACTGGTTCGATCAGGAGACCACGCGGCGGGCGCTGCAGTGGAGTCCCCGCGTCGATATTGATGAGGGCTTCGATCGGTTGGCCGAGTTTCTCCGGCGTGGCGCCACCACCTAAGCGACGAGAACCCCTATAAAAGGATGAGACCCCTCGAAGTATGAGTTCGAGGGGTCTCACCATGAGGTCGCCGCTCCTCGTTCGGCAGCCCTTGCGGGCAGAACCGGCGGTTTGTGCCACCACCTGGTCCGTCGCACCCCTTGCGGGGGCGCCACCGATCTTCGGTTCGCGCGTCCTGCTCACCTCACGTTGCTCCGAGGCCACTGGCACGTGCCTCCGCAGGATTCCCTGCTCTCCCCGGTTCCCTTGCGGGCCCCGGTTGGGGAGCTTCCTTTGGTGCCACCGGCCGATCTCTCGCCCGGTGAAAGAAGTTCTATCAGCGTTCGATTCCGGGACACAAGAGTTTTTCTCGAATTCCATCGGGGGAATTTTCGAAAGCTCGTCACTTGAATCGCCCTGCGTCGCAGCAGAACACTCCAGGTCACTTTCGTAACAGTATTCCTCCCGACATTCGCGTCTGTCCGAGAACGCCTAGGCTCTGGGGCGATGAGCGATCCACCTCCAAAGAAGCCTTGGTCTCCGGGTCGCATCCAACCGGTTTCGGATCCCACGGAGCGGTTGCCCTGGCATCGCCTTATCCCACTCGTCGCCGTCGAGACCCTCGGCCTGTCGTTGCTGCTCCTGGCTTATCTCGTCCTGCGTTCTCTCGATGCCCCGGCAGAGCCATTGCTGCTCGGTCCCGTGGTGACCTACGTGCTGGTGTTCGCGACATCTGGATCGCCGGCATCCCGGCCGCTTCGAGTTCTTGTTTCTTATGTGATCGCGGGTGTGATCGGCCTGGGAGTAGCCGCGCTTCCCGGGCCGACGGTCCTTATGGCCATCCTCGGTACGGGGGTGATCTTGCTCCTGATGCACCTCGTCGGCGCCTTTCACGCGCCGGCCGTCGCCGTGGCGCTGATCGCGGAGATCTCGGATCCGAGTTGGTCGGTGGCGCTGATCATGTTCCCCGCGCTGCTCATCCTGGTGCTCCTGGCGATCCTCCTGGTGTGGGTGACCCACCAACTCCTCGGCGACCGTCAGTATCCCGATCGGTGGTGGTGATCGCGCCCCGCTACATCACCGAGTTGAATCCTGAGCAGCCCGAGAGTGGGTGGATCGGTGAAGGTCTGCTCGACTAGATCGGGCAGTCCACCTGAGAGCTGGGCAGTTTCTTGTGCAGCAGGTAGCGGGTGATCGGCCTATCAATGCATGCGGTCCGACGCCCGTACAGGATGTGGTGGGTGCCGGCGTAGCCGACGATCTGCGATCCGGTGAAGGCCTGCTGGGCCTCGAGCGCAGCGGTCCAGGGGGTCCGGTTGTCGCCTCGAGCATTGACGATGATCGGCGGGTTGCGCAGCCTCAACGGACTTGTCATCGGTTCGAGCGGTCGCCCGAACTTCGGCAGTCCGGCGCATTGCGCGCCTTCGCGCAGCACGGCCATGCCGACGCCGGCGCCGCCGGTGCGTGCCCCCTTCTCGGCGAGGGCAGCCAGGGTGCGCGCGGTCGGCCGGTCGGGGAAGTCCGAGCAGTTGACGTAGGTCCACTGCGGGCTCAGGGTGCTCGACTGGCCCGTGGGCCTGGTGCCGCTCAAGGCTGAGGCGGCTCGGCTGGCGGCGGCCGATCGGGCAGAGGGCGTCCCGGCGAAGAGGGCATCGCGCACCGCGAGGATCAGCGAACCCGCCGAACCCCAGGTGGTGTGGAAGCTCGACCAGGCCACGAGCGCCCGCCCGAAGGTCCAGCGCGTGATGACCGTCCCGTTCTGGGCGGTCACTGTCCGCCTGTCCAACTCAGCACTGATGCGCTCATAGGCGTCGGCGTAGGTCGAGCCGAGCCGTCGCAGCATGATGTCGATCGCGAGTTCATCGTCATAGGTGTGCTCCTCGGCCCAGGCCTCGATGCCGGACACCGGCGAGATCACACCGTCGAGCAGCAGGGCTCTGACGCGATTGGGGAACTCCTGGACATAGGCACGACCCACCGTGGAGCCATAACTCATGCCCCAGAACGTGATGCGCTTCTCGCCGAGGGCATCGCGGACGGCATCGAGGTCGTGCACGATCTGCCAGGTGCCGACGGTGCCGGCGTACGCCTCATTGACATCGAAGCAGGCCTTGTTCGCCCGCTTATTCGCCGTCATGAAGGTGCGGCTCCAGGCCATCCAGTCGATTTCGCCGGTCGCCGGGGGAGTGGGTTGGGGTGCGCTGCAGGACCTGATCCACGGTTGGGAACCTCCGACCCCGCGCGGATCGACCGCGACAATGTCGAATCGCTTCTTGATGCGCGCGGGCAGCAGGGACATCACCCACGACAGGTTGGACACTGCGCCGGAACCGGGTCCGCCGGGGTTGAACATCAAGGTCCCGATGCGCTTGCTCGGCTTGCTCGCGGGGACCCGCGCGATGGAGATTCGATACGTCCCGGAGGAATTCGGCTTTGCCCAGTCCCGGGGGACGTCCAGGCTCGCGCATTGCGCCCCCCAGGCGTAGGAGCACGCCGACCAGGACAGGACTGCGGGTGTGGCGAGAGCGTCCGACTCATGAGCTGTGGCCGGGAGAGCCGGGATGAGCGCGGCGATCGAGGCGCCCACCACTGCCGCGGTCCATGCTCTCAATGCCCGTGTTTGCACCATGTCAGGGTAAGCGAAGTTCGCAGGTATCCTGGCACTCAACTTCGGCAGTTTCCGTGCATTCGGATTCCTGTGCGATGAAGCCGCCTGGGGGCGGGAACTGAACCTCGGGTATGCAAGGGTGTGGACATGGCACACGCAACGGGTGATTTCCCCGTCCACCTCAACAACCACCACATCGACACGCTCTCGGTGATCTTCGCCCACCCGGTGAGTCACAACATCCGCTGGGTCGATGTGCTGTCCCTGCTCGAAGCTGCCGGTGAGGTCGTGGAGAACCACGACGGCAAGTTCAAGGTCACTCTGGGGCCGGAGACCGAGACCTTCGAGCGTCCCCGACACAAGGACATCGACACCCAGATGGTTGTCGACCTGCGTCGCATGCTGCGCAATGCCGGTTTCGAGCCGCGCCCAGCCGGCCAGGAAATCTGAGGGTAGGAGATCTGATGAGCAAGGACATCACCGACGCGATCGACGTCAGCGGTCGCATCGCGATCGCAGCCGTCGACTTCCACTCCACGCGCATCTATGCCATCGATTCAGCCGATCACTCGCGTCCCGAGACCGTGACGGCCGCGGACCCGCGCGGCTACTTCCACAACGTCTATCACCGCCATGGCAACCCTGATGGCACGTACGAGGACGACAGCGACGAGTATTGGCGTGCGCTGGCCGGTGCCCTTCGTGGCGCGTCCGGCATCATCGTGCTCGGCCACGGCAAGGGCAAGGCCAATGCCGGACACCACCTCATCTCCTATGTCGAGAAGCACGAGCACGGGGTCGCGGCAAAGGTCATCGGGGAGTTCCGCGCCGATATCGACGACCTCACCGACGAGCAGATCCTGCGCCTCGGCCAGCACATCGCAGGCATCGATCCGCTGCGCGACCACGGCGATTCCCAGCGGGGTGCGAACTAGAACTTTCGGGTAAGGGTGCCCCCGGCAGGATTCGAACCTGCGCACATGGCTCCGGAGGCCACCGCTCTATCCCCTGAGCTACGGGGGCCAGGGCAGGGACGAGGGTATCGCGGGGCTCAGGAGGAGAACCAGCGTGGGGGACCGGCGACCAGGGCGGTGAGGAAGGCCCCGATCGATGCGCCCACTCCGGTGTCGAAGCCGCCGAGGAAGAACGGCACGAAAATGCCGACGACGAAACCGATGACGCCGAACACAACCGCGGAGACGACGGCGAAGGCCAAGCGACCGCCAGCACCGCCTGAAGACTCGACCTCAGCCTTCGCCTTGCGTGCTGGGGGCTGGGCCTTTGAGGACCCTCCCACGGACGGGGTTGTGTTGTTGACCTCGGCGAGCAGCTTTTCGATGTCGTCGCTCATGTGTCCATCCTGACCCGAGATCACCGGCCGAGGCAACCTCGGGGTGCGTACCGGCATCGCACAAGACGAAGCCCCCGGCTCCTCCCTCACGGGGAGGGGCCGGGGGCCCTCATCGAAAACTCGTGAGTGTCAGATGATGCGAACGTTGTCCGCCTGGGGTCCCTTGGGGCCCTGGACGATGTCGAACTCGACGGTCTGGTTCTCATCGAGCGAACGGTAGCCATCTGCCTGAATGGCGGTGAAGTGCACGAACACGTCGGCACCTCCGTCGGCCTGTGCGATGAAGCCGAAGCCCTTCTCGGCGTTGAACCACTTGACGGTTCCCTGAGCCATGCGGTGGTACTCCTTGATCAAAATGGTGCATCGGGGTGATGCAGTGCGTCGGACGCCGGACAGGAAGTCCGGCGGGCTGGTGGTGCGAGCCGACGTCCGCCGCCCTCGTTGCCGCAATGGGCCCTTCTGGGAAGCAAAACGCCCGCCGGGGTTGGGCGGCGAGCGTTCCTCGAACGGTGGTTCTTGTGCAGCACAGCCGGGGCCCACGCTAGCACGCCGCCTCTCGGACTACGCTGCCGTCTCGTGACCCCCGAAAACCTCGCCGACCTCGTGCGCGCCACCCGGGCTGATTCGGTGGCCGAGGGTGAGCTGGTCATCGAGGTGCCCGAGGACGTCGTCATCGAGCGGCCGCGGGTGAAGGAGCATGGCGATTACGCCACCCCGGTGGCCCTGTCTCTTGCCAAGAAGGCCGGTGTGCCCCCTCGCCAGATCGCAGAGGCTCTCGCCGAGCGATTGCGTTCCCAGCCGGGTATCACCGCGGTGGAGGTCGCCGGTCCCGGATTCCTCAATCTCACCGTTGCCGCTGATGCTCTCGGCGCGCTCGCAGAGGACATCGTGACCGCCGGCGCGGGCTATGGAACTGCCTCGACATTGACCGGTCAGAACTTCAACATCGAGTTCATCTCCGCGAATCCCACCGGGCCGCTCCACCTTGGCCACACCCGGTGGGCAGCCGTGGGGGATGCCCTGGCACGAGTGCTCAACGCCGCCGGTGCCGACGTGGCGCGGGAGTTCTACATCAACGACCGAGGCGTCCAGATGGATCGGTTCGGTACCTCGGTGATGGCCGCGGCACACGGAAAGCCGGTGCCCGAGGACGGCTACCACGGCGGCTACATCCTCGACCTCGCCGCCGACATCGTCGCCGAGTTGCCCGGCATCCGAGAGCTGCCCGAGGAGAAGCAACTCGAGGCATTCCGCGAGGAGGCCTATCGCCGACAACTGGCCCAGCAGCAGCGAGTCCTGGAGATCTTCGGAACTCACTTCGATGTCTGGTACTCCGAGCGCTCGCTACATGAGTCGGGAGCGGTGGATCGCGGCATGGCGACACTGCGCGAACACGGCCATGTCTTCGAAGAAGACGGCGCGGTCTGGTTGCGCACCACCGATTTCGACGACGACAAGGACCGCGTGCTCATCAAGGCGAATGGCGAGATGACCTATTTCGCCTCCGACACCGCCTACTACGTCGACAAGCGGGCCCGGGGATTCACGACCGCGCTCTATCTGCTGGGAGCCGATCATCACGGCTATGTCCAGCGGTTGCGCGCGGTTGCTGCCTGTGCGGGCGATGATCCGGACTCTTCGATCGAGGTACTCATCGGTCAGTTGGTGAAGATCACTCGTGGTGGCGAAGAGGTCGTGTTGTCCAAGCGAACAGGAACGATCGTGACGCTGGAGGACCTCGTCGATGAGGTGGGCGTGGATGCTGCTCGCTACTCCCTCATCCGCTACCCCGTCGATTCGCCGCTCACCCTCGACCTTGATCTGCTCATCCAGCGCAGCAACGACAATCCGGTGTTTTACGTTCAGTACGCGCACGCCCGCATCAGTTCGGTTCTGCGAAACGCAGGTGAGCTCGGAATCGACTGGCGTGGGGCCAGCCTTGACGCTGGACTTCTCGATCACGATCGAGAGGGAGAGTTGCTGCGGGCCCTCGGCGACTATCCTTCCGTGGTCGCCTCGGCAGCGGAACTTCGTGAGCCGCACCGGATCCCGCGCTACCTCGAGCAGGTGGCGACCGCTTACCACCGGTTCTACGACACCTGCCGGGTGCTGCCGCGCGGTGATGAGCAGGTGAGTGACCAGCACATCGCACGGCTGTGGCTGTGCGCGGCGACCCGCCAGGTGATCGCCAATGGGCTCACGTTGTGCGGGGTCAGCGCTCCGGAGCGGATGTAGTCGAACTCTAGGGGCCGCGTCGGTGGAGCAGGAGAAGCAATCCGCTGAGGGCGAGTAGCACCCAGGGTGGACAGGACGCCGGGAGCGAGCCAGGCTCCGATCGCGGCCACGAGGAGTCCGGTGGCTGCAGGAAGGAGCCCTCAGGCATCGCGGCGCTCGAACATGTCCTTGATGCCCGCCATGCTGAGGACCTACTAGGCGGAGGCGGCGACGAGGTTGAGGGCTGCGCTGGCGACGAGGGCGGCACCCACGTAGCCGAGGATCTCTGGGAGGACATGTGCCCGCGGACGGGCCGGAGTCTCGGCAGTCCGTGACGTAGTCGCAGTCATGAGCATCACGCTAGGTCCGCAGGGTGCCTGCGGGCGGTGACCACGGTCGGCTGTGACCGGTCTACCCTCGTCTCGATGCGTGCGCACCCGGCGGGACCACGCCACGGCGAGGTCGTGGCGTCCCCTGGCGTGCCCGCTCAGCCTCAGGGGTCGACCGCGGAGCTCAACTCCGCGCTGTGGCCGCTGACTGCTCGACGTCGCGACGACGGTTCCCTCGAGATCGGGGGCATAGGGGTGGCGGAACTTGTCGAAGAGTTCGGCTCCCCCCTCTACGTCCTCGACGAGGTGGATGTTCGCGCACGCGCTGCCACCTTCAAAGCTGCCTACGACACTCCCGAGATGCCGGCTGATGTGTACTACGCGGCGAAGGCACTGATGGCGACTGCCGTCGCGCGTTGGGTGAGCGATGAGGGGCTGGGCGTCGATGCCAGTTCTGGAGGAGAACTGTTCGTCGCTCTTCGGGCCGGGGTCGACCCCGCGACAATCCTCCTTCACGGCAGCAATAAGTCAATGGCGGAAATCGACCTCGCGGTGTCTTCTGGTGTCGGGCGGATCGTGGTGGATTCGCTCATTGAGATCGAACGAGTCGCTGAGAGTGCGCGTCGGCATTCCACGATCGTTGATGTCCTCGTCCGTGTCACCGTCGGCGTCGAGGCCCACACGCACGAGTTCATCGCGACCGCGCACGAGGACCAGAAATTCGGACTCTCCCTCGCCGATGGCATGGCGATGCGTGCGGCGAAGTCGATCGTGGACTCACCGGAGTTGAACCTGCGCGGGCTGCACTCCCACATCGGTTCGCAGATCTTCGACCCGTCCGGCTTCGAGGTTGCCGCTTCTCGCATTGTGGGGCTGGCCACTCAGGTACGTGAGGAACTCGGGGTTGAGGTCGCGGAGTTGAACCTCGGGGGAGGGATGGGGATCGCCTATCTCCCCGACGATGACCCGCTCGATGTGGTCGACATGGCCGAGGCCATCCGTTCGATTGTCCGCGAGGCCTGCGATCGAGCCGGGATGCCGATTCCGCGCTTGGCCTTCGAGCCCGGGCGAGCGATCGTGGGGCAGGCGGGTGTGACGGTGTACGAGGTGGGGACGATCAAGCCGGTCGAACTCGGTCACGGTTCCCAGCGCGTCTATGTGTCTGTCGATGGGGGCATGAGCGACAACCTGCGCACCGCGCTGTATGACGCGGACTACACCTGCTCGATTGCTTCACGCTCCTCTGAGGCCGCCAGCATGCTGTCGCGTGTTGTGGGGAAGCATTGCGAGAGTGGGGACATCGTTGTCCGAGACACGTGGTTGCCCGATGACCTCAGGATCGGTGACCTTCTAGCTGTCGCAGGAACCGGCGCCTACTGCCGCTCCATGTCATCGCAGTACAACTATCTGCCCCGTCCGGCGGTAGTGGCGGTCCGCGACGGAGTGGCGTCGGTCGTGTTGCGCCGGGAGACTTTCGACGATCTGCTCGCCCTCGATCCCGGGGCGAACGAGTGAGCCCCAACACACCAGGAGTCGACATGAGTGCACCCGCGCGAACCGTGCGCGACGAACCGATCACCATCGCCGTCCTCGGCGGCGGGACGGTCGGGGCAGAGGTCGTCCGCCAGATCACCGCACAACAGGACGACTTCGCGTCCCGAGTCGGGGCGCCCCTGCGCATCATGGGGGTCGCTGTCCGGGATGCGAATCGAGCGCGTCCGGGGATCGATCCTGAACTGATCACCACCGACACACTCGGATTGGCCGGATCCGGGGCCGACATCGTGGTGGAACTCATGGGAGGTATCGACACCGCGCGAGAGTGCATCCTCGCGGCCATGGCGGCTGGGTCCAGTGTGGTCACCGCGAATAAGGCACTGCTCGCTGCCGATGGGGCCAGTCTCTACTCCGCGGCGGAGGAACATGGCGTCGACCTCTATTTCGAAGCCTCGGTTGCGGGTGCGATCCCCCTCCTGCGTCCCTTGCGTGAATCCCTCGCAGGGGATCGGGTACTCACCGTTCTCGGAATCGTCAATGGGACGACGAACTTCATCCTGTCGCAGATGGAGGAGCGTGGCGCTGACTACGCCGATGTCCTGCGCGAGGCCCAGGAACTCGGCTACGCCGAGGCCGATCCGACCGCTGATGTCGAAGGCCATGACGCTGCGGCCAAGGCCGCGATCCTTGCCGAACTCGCTTTTCACACCCGTGTGACGGCCGATCAGGTCTCCTGCGAAGGCATCTCCCATGTCACGCTCGCCGATGTCGAGGCGGCACGGCAGATGGGCTTCGTCATCAAGTTGCTCGCTGTCGCGGAACGGAATATCGATGCGGAGGGGAATGATCGGGGTGTCACCGTTCGGGTGCATCCCGCGATGGTTCCTGTGGATCACCCGCTCGCCAGCGTTCGCGATGCCTTCAACGCTGTTTTCATTGTCGCGGAGGCGGCTGGTGAATTGATGTTCTACGGCCGAGGTGCCGGTGGCCAGCCGACCGCCAGCGCGGTTCTCGGCGATGTTGTGGCGGCTGCTCGCAACCGAGTGTCCGGCGGACGAGGCCCGGGGGAGTCCATCTACGCTGAACTGCCGGTCTTGCCTCTGGAGCAGGCAATGACGCGCTACTACGTCAACCTCGATGTCGCCGACCGTCCCGGTGTTCTCGCGACGATCGCGCAGGCGTTCTCTGATCACGGTGTCAGCATCCAGGTCGTGCGCCAGGATGGGCATGGTGATGATGCAGGACTCGTCCTGCGCACTCACCAGGCCACCGACGGTGCTTTGGCGGACACGATTGACGCGCTGCGTGGCTTGGATGCGGTCAAGCAGGTTGTCGGAGTCATGCGAGTCGAAGGTGAGGCAGGCTCATGAGCGCCGTGATCCACACGGGTGCCCATCAGTGGCGAGGCCTGATCGAGGAGTACCGCGATCGGTTGCCCGTCGACGCGACGACACCAGTGGTGACGCTTCGAGAGGGCGGCACCCCACTGGTCTACGCCTGCGTTGTGTCGGAGATGACCGGTTGCCAGGTCTGGTTGAAGTACGACGGAGCCAACCCCACCGGGTCGTTCAAGGACCGGGGCATGACCATGGCGATCTCCAAGGCGGCTCAGGAAGGGGCGCGAGCCGTCATCTGCGCATCGACGGGGAACACCTCGGCCAGTGCGGCGGCCTATGCAGTCAAGGCCGGCATGGTGTGCGCCGTGCTCGTCCCCGACGGCAAGATCGCGATGGGCAAATTGGCGCAGGCCGTGGTCCATGGCGCGACCCTGCTGCAGGTACAGGGAAACTTCGACGACTGCCTCACGCTGGCTCGTGATCTTGCCGAGCGGTACCCGGTGTCGCTGGTCAACAGTGTGAACCCGGACCGGATCGAAGGGCAGAAGACGGCGAGTTTCGAAATCGTCGATCTGCTGGGCCACGCCCCCGATATTCACTGTCTCCCTGTGGGAAATGCGGGCAACATCACGGCCTATTGGAAGGGCTATCGGGAATATCGCGACGACGGCATCGTCGATTCACTCCCGCGTATGTGGGGATTCCAGGCCGAAGGTGCGGCGCCGATCGTGCGCGGCGAGCCCGTTCGGGCACCCGAAACGATCGCGACTGCCATCAGAATCGGCAACCCTGCGTCCTGGCAGCAGGCGGAAGCTGCCCGCGATGAGTCCAATGGAGTGATCGACGCCGTCACCGACGAGGCGATCCTCGACGCCTACCGACTTCTCGCATCGCGAGAGGGCTTGTTCTGCGAACCAGCGAGTGCCGCGAGTGTTGCCGGGCTGCTGCAGATGCACGCGCAGGGAAAACTCGATCCGGGTCAAACCGTTGTGTGCACCCTGACCGGCAATGGCCTGAAGGATCCGCAGTGGGCGCTCACCGATGCGCCGGAACCGGTGCGCGTGGACGTGGACGCCGACGCTGCAGCACGACTCCTCGGATTGACCGAGTGACCACAATCCGCCGCGCGACGGCCATCGAGGTCCAGGTGCCTGCGACCAGCGCCAACCTCGGGCCGGGTTACGACTGTCTAGGGCTGGCGCTGGGAATCCACGACCGCCTGATCGCGGTGGTAACCGACGACCCCGGTGTTCGCGTTGATGTCGAGGGGGAAGGGGCCGGGTCGCTCCCGAGTGACGAGACCCACCTCGTCGCCCGGGCAGCCGCTCGAGGCTTCGCGGCGCTCGGAGTTCAGATGCCCGGACTTCTGCTGCGCTGCAGCAACAGCATTCCGCAGGGGAGAGGCTTGGGTTCCTCCGCAGCAGCGATCATCGCCGGGCTGATCATCGCCCGCGACCTCGTCGATGGTGGCGCCGAACTGATGCCGGATCCGGTCATCTTGGATCTCGCGACGGGGATGGAGGGCCATCCAGACAACGTGGCCGCAGTGCTCCTCGGCGGTTTCACAACGGCCTGGATCGAGTCCCCGGAGGAGGATCCGCCACACACCTCGGCCCTGGTTCGTCCCGCCCACACCAGCGTCCAACCGGTGGTGGCGATCCCCGCGGCACCTGTTCCTACCGCACACGCTCGAACGCTGCTCGAAGCCTCGGTCACCCGAGAATCCGCGGTCTTCAACATTGCCCGAACGGCGGCCCTGACCCATGCGCTGTGCATCGACCCCGGGCTGTTGTTCACCGCAACCGAGGATCGGCTGCACCAGGACGCTCGAGCCGCGGCCTATCCCGACTCGCATCAACTCATGTCGACGATGCGGGCCCAGGGTTTCCCCACCGTGATCTCAGGAGCCGGTCCGACCGTCATGGTTCTCACCGAGACACCCGACGATGCCATCCGGGCGCTGCAGGGCGCGACGGATGGCACCTGGAGGATTCTTGCGGTCGCGGTCGACACAGACGGAGTCCGCTCGCGCACCCGATCCCTCGGCTGAGCGAGCCCCTGAGGCCACCAGTAACCCCCGAGTGCTAGTCTGGGGGTGCTTTCCAGCAAGGACGGGTGCCTCGCTCCCCGCGTCGCCCCCGATCTGATCACGCGGCCTTCTTCGCCCGTGACCGAACCCAATTCCCCGCAGGGATCGTCCATGATGTTTTCCTGCGTGGCTGTCAGAAGGAAATTTCGTGACCGAAGCCACCACCTCCACCCGTAAGCGCAGCAATGGCCTGTCCGGGATGTTGCTCCCTGAGTTGAAGGCACTCGCCTCCTCGATGGGAATCTCGGGAGCCAGCGGTATGCGCAAGGGTGACCTCGTCGCTGCCATCTCGGCCCGCCAGTCCGGCGATCAAGCCACGGCAGCGAAGGAGCGGACTCCCCGGCGCAAGCCGGCCGAGGAGTCATCAGAGCAGTCCACCCAGGATCAGTCGGCTCAGGATCAGCCGGCGAAGGAGTCGCCTTCCGCCGAGACGCGATCGACTCGCACCGACCGACCCGCGAATGACCGGAGCACCCAGGACCGGGGCTCCCATGATCGCTCCCAGTCCGACCGGTCCAACAACGACCGGTCCAACAACGATCGTGATGATGACGGGGACGGCGGATCGCGCCGTCGGCGTCGTCGCGGCCGGGATCGTTTCCGTGATCGCCGCGACCGCAGCCGTGGGCCCGCTGAATCTGAGGTCGAGTTGAGCGAGGACGATGTCGTGCTCCCGGTCGCCGGCATTCTCGACGTGCTCGACAACTACGCCTTCGTCCGCACCGCGGGATACCTGCCCAGCCCCAATGACGTCTATGTCTCCCTGTCGATGGTCAAGCGTTACGGCCTGCGCAAGGGCGACGCCATCACGGGCGGTGTCCGTCAGCCGCGTGAGGGTGAGCGGCGAGAGAAGTTCAACCCACTGGTCCGCATCGACACCGTCAACGGTCAAGAACTCGAGGCGGCCAAGCAGCGCACCGACTTCAACAAGCTCACTCCGTTGTACCCGCAGGATCGACTGCGGCTCGAAACTGATCCGACGAATCTCGTCACGCGCGTCATCGACCTCGTGGCTCCGATCGGCAAGGGTCAGCGCGGGCTCATCGTCTCCCCGCCGAAGGCTGGCAAGACGATGGTGCTGCAGGCCATCGCCAACGCGATCACCGCGAATAATCCGGAATGCCACCTCATGGTCGTCCTCGTCGACGAGCGACCAGAAGAGGTCACCGACATGCAGCGATCGGTGAAGGGCGAGGTCATTGCCTCGACCTTCGACCGTCCCGCTGAGGATCACACGATCATCGCCGAACTCGCGATCGAGCGAGCCAAGCGCCTCGTCGAACTCGGTCATGACGTGGTGGTGCTACTCGACTCGATGACACGACTTGGTCGCGCCTACAACCTCGCCGCACCAGCATCCGGTCGGATCCTGTCCGGTGGTGTGGACTCGACCGCGCTCTACCCCCCGAAGAAGTTCTTCGGCGCGGCCCGAAACATCGAGAACGGCGGATCGCTGACGATCCTCGCCACGGCCCTGGTGGAGACCGGATCTCGCATGGACGAGGTCATCTTCGAAGAGTTCAAGGGCACGGGAAACATGGAGCTGAAACTCGATCGCCGCCTCGCTGACAAGCGGATCTTCCCGGCGGTCGACGTCGATGCCTCGGGCACCCGTAAGGAGGAGCTGCTACTTGGCTCCGACGAGTTGAAGGTCGTGTGGAATTTGCGTCGGGTCCTCCATGCCCTCGACCAGCAGCAGTCCATCGAACTTCTCATGAGCAAGCTGCGTGAGACCAAGAGCAACTACGACTTCCTGCTTCAGGTCCAAAAGACCACACCGGCGGTTAGCGGGAGCGAGTCGGAGGACTGATCCACTCCTGGGGTACCCTTCTCCAGGCCCCGGTTCACCGCAGGTCACTGCGGACCCGGAGCACGTCGAGTCACTTGAGGAGCCAATGATGAAGTCGGGCATTCACCCCGAATACGTCGAGACCCAGGTCACCTGCACCTGTGGCGAGACGTTCACCACGCGCAGCACCGCGAAGAACGGTGTCATTCACGCCGACGTCTGCTCGGCTTGCCATCCGTTCTATACCGGACGCCAGAAGATCCTCGACTCCGGTGGCCGGGTTGCGAAGTTCGAGAAGCGCTTCGGCAAGAAGTCCTAGCGGCACGTGTTCGACGCATGCGTCGAGCTCGTCGCTGAATTCGAGCAGGCGGAGGCTCGGCTCGCCGACCCCGCCATCCATGCCGATCAGGCGGAGGCTCGTCGTGTGGCGCGCCGGCACGCCGAACTCCGGCCCATCATCGCGGCCTACCGCGAGTGGTCGAGTTTGGGTGACGATCTCGAAGCAGCTGAGGAACTTGCCGCATCAGATCCGACATTCGCCGAGGAGGCCGCGGGCCTGATCGCCCGTCGGGATGAGGTTGCCGAGCACCTGCAGCAACTGCTCGTGCCGCGAGATCCCCTAGATGCCAATGACGTGATCCTGGAGATCAAGGCTGGTGAAGGCGGGGAGGAATCGGCGCTCTTTGCCGGAGACCTGCTGAGGATGTACCTGCGTTACGCCGAATCGCGCGGGTGGCGCACCGAGGTCATCGATGCCGAGGAGTCGGATCTGGGGGGATATCGCGATGTCGCGGTCGCGGTGAAATCGCGTGGGACTCCGGAACCGGGGGACGCCCCCTACGCCCGTCTGAAGTTCGAAGGTGGCGTGCATCGGGTCCAGCGTGTTCCTGTGACGGAGTCGCAGGGCCGTATTCACACCTCGGCGGCAGGAGTCCTCGTCCTCCCCGAGGCGGAGGAAGTGGACATCACTATCGACCCCAATGACCTGCGTATCGATGTCTATCGTTCCTCCGGCCCGGGTGGACAAAGCGTCAACACCACCGATTCAGCGGTGCGCATCACCCACGTCCCCAGCGGAGTGGTCGTGTCCTGCCAAAACGAGAAGAGTCAGTTGCAGAACAAGGAGCAGGCACTTCGCATCCTGCGGGCGCGGTTGCTCGCGATGGCGATGGAGGAGCAGGCGCAGGCCGCCTCGGACAGTCGTCGCGCTCAGGTGCGCACCGTTGACCGAAGTGAGCGCATCCGGACCTACAACTTCCCGGAGAATCGCATTAGCGACCACCGCGTCGGCTACAAGGCCCACAATCTCGACCAGGTCCTCGCAGGCGAACTCGATCCGATCGTGGAGGCCTGTCAGCAGGCTGATCTGCAGGCCGCGCTCACTGGTTCGGAGTCGTAGGTGAATACACCGGGATTCTCCGATCGACTTGTCGGTGGCTGGGTGTCCCTGCGCGACGTCCTTACCGATGCTGAACGTCGACTCGCATCCGCGGGAGTCCCCAGCCCGCGCGCTGACGCTGCGATCCTGGCTTCTCACGTTTTGGGTGTGCCACGTTCGCGCATGCTTCTGCACGATGGCGTGACCCCTGAGCAGCGAACCACGTTTGAACTGCTGCTGTCTCGACGCATGGCTCGCATTCCCCTGCAACACCTGTTGGGTTCGACGACCTTCCGGCATCTCGCCCTCGCTGTCGGTCCCGGAGTCTTCGTGCCGCGCCCAGAGACCGAACTCGTCGCCGAGGCGGGCATCACCGAGTTGATGGGGTATCCGGCGGATCAGCGCATCGCGGTTGATCTGTGCGCAGGCTCAGCAGCGCTCGCCCTCGCCCTCGCCACGGAAGTGCCCGGGGCGCAGGTCACCGCTGTCGAGATCGACCCGACAGCCGCAGATTGGGCGCGACAAAACATCGAGGTGTTGCGGCCGGAGATCGACGACCAAGGCTCCGATGTGACCCTCGTGATCGGTGACGCCCGTTCCATCGCCGACTCTGGTGCGCCCCTGGCGGACCTTGCCGGCCGAGTCGATGTCGTCGTGACAAACCCGCCCTACATCCCCGAAGACGCCACCCCGACCGAGCCTGAGGTGCGTGACCACGAGCCGTCGATCGCCCTCTTCGGTGGCTCCGACGGTCTCGACGTGGTCCGCGACCTGCTGGGCACGGCAGCACGTCTGCTGCGACCGGGTGGGCTCATCGTCATCGAGCATGCTGACCGCCAGGGAGAGGCCGCCGGGGAAGCAGGTGTGCCGTGGCTGCTTCGCGAGGGCGAAGATGCCCTCAACTGGGAGCAGGTCGGTGACCACCTCGACCTTTCTCGTCGTCCGCGCTTCACGACGGCTCGACGCACGGCTGGATCTGCAGGCTGAGGCCCGGGGCGTCTCATGAGCATCGTCATCGATTGCGGTCGCCAGCCGTGTTCTGAGCGAAGCCGCGGCATCGTGGCGGCCACCGCTGCCGTGCGACGTGGAGAACTCGTGGTGCTGCCCACCGAAGCGGCCTACGGAGTGGGAGCCGATGCCTTCCACCCCCGAGGGATGACCCGGCTGAGGGACGCCAAAGGGCGTGGCCCCGACCTGCCGATTCCCGTCCTCGTCGCCTCTGCTCGCATGGCCGAGGGCATCGTCACCGGGCTGACCCCGGCTGCTCGGAGCTTGATCGAGGCGTGCTGGCCCGGCCCGCTCACCCTCGTCGCGCGGCAGCAGCCGACCCTTGCCTGGGGAGAGAGCTCGGACACGGTCTCGGTGCGGATGCCCCTGCATCCCCTGGCCCTCGCGCTCCTTGAATCCACCGGGCCCCTCGCCGTGACGACGGCGAACCGGGCCGGAGCCGCACCTCCGCGCACAATCGAGGCAGCCCAGGCCCAGCTTGGCGATGATGTGACCGTCTATCTCGATGCCGGGGCGGCGGAGGCCGCCGAACCCAGCACGGTCGTGGATGTCACCGGGGATGTGCCCGTGTTGCTGCGACCAGGGGCCTTCACCGCCGACGCGCTGCGACGGTCCTGTCCCGACCTGCTCGAGCCGGCGTAGACTCGCAGGGTCCCGCGAACTCTCTCCGCGTCACCCTGGAGGCTCCTGATGACTGATCTGCCTGAGAATCCGCCCTTCTGGGGCCCGGACTTCGGCGCCCTCATGGCCGAGGATCCTGAGATCGCCGATGTCATCCTCGCTGAACTCGACCGGGCACGCGGAGGCCTGCAGTTGATCGCGAGCGAAAACTTCACCTCACCCGCGGTGCTCGCCGCGCTCGGTTCGACTCTGTCGAACAAGTACGCGGAGGGCTATCCGGGGAAGCGCTACTACGGCGGGTGCGCCGAAGTGGATCGCGCCGAGTTGATCGGTATCGAGCGGGCTAAGGAACTCTTCGGTGCAGAGCATGCGAATCTCCAGCCACACAGCGGTGCGAGTGCCAACATCGCGGCCTATGGTGCCTTCGTGAAGCCGGGGGAGACGGTGTTGGCGATGAGCCTGCCCCATGGTGGTCACCTGACCCACGGTTCGAAGGTCAACTTCTCCGGCAAGTGGTTCGACATCGTGTCCTATGGCGTGCGTGAAGACACCGAGACGATCGATTACGACGAGGTTCGCAGTCTCGCGCTGAACCACCGCCCGAAGATGATTATCGCGGGTGCGACCGCGTATCCACGCCTGATCGACTTCGCCGCTTTCCGCTCTATCGCCGATGAGGTCGGTGCGATCTTGATGGTCGACGCCGCCCACTTCATCGGTCTCGTGGCAGGCAAGGCGATCCCCAGTCCCGTGCCTTACGCCGACGTCGTGACCTTCACCACGCACAAGGTGCTGCGTGGTCCACGTGGCGGAATGATCCTGGCCAAGGCCGAGCACGCAGCCGCGCTCGACAAGGCGGTCTTCCCGATGATGCAGGGTGGTCCGCTCATGCACGCGGTCGCAGCGAAGGCCGTGGCGCTTCGCGAAGCGGCCACCCCCGAGTTCCAGTCCTACGCGGCGCAGGTCGTCGCGAATGCCCAGGCTCTCACCACCGCCCTGGAGGCGGAGGGAATGCGCCCGGTCAGCGGTGGCACCGACACACACCTGTCGCTGCTGGACCTGCGGCCCCTCGACGTGACGGGCACCGAGGCGGAGGTGCGTTGCGATGCAGCCCGGATCACATTGAACAAGAACGCCATTCCCTATGACCCCCAACCGCCGGCGGTGGCATCCGGCATTCGCGTCGGCACCCCCTCGGTCACGACGCAGGGCATGGACGAGTCAGCGATGGGTGTGGTCGCATCGCTCATCGGTCGAGCCGTGCGTGAACCGCAGACAGCAAACGAAGTGGCACAGGCGGTTTCCGAACTGGTGGGTTCGTACCCGGCATATGCACGTGAGCCTGTGAGGGTCTGAGCGTTTCGCCATGCGCGAGTATCTGCTCTGCCTCCTGGCAGCGGCTGCGGTCACCTACCTGACTGTGCCGTTGAGCAGATCCCTCGCGCTTCGATGGGGTGCGCTGGCTGAGGTCCGTGATCGGGATGTGCACGATCAACCCACACCTCGACTTGGCGGCCTTGCCATGTTCGCCGGTCTTCTCGTCGGGCTGTTGCTTGCCAGCAAACTTCCGCTGATGAGTGCGGTCTTCGTCGATGGTGCTCGCATTCCACTAGCGCTGCTCAGTGGAGCCGCCATCATCATCGTGCTGGGTGTCATCGATGACAGGTGGGGCCTGGCGGCGCCGACGAAGCTCGCCGGCCAGGTGCTCGCGGCTTCGGTGATGGCCCTGCAGGGTATTGCCATCATCTGGCTTCCCATCGGTGGCACCCTCGTCCTCGATCCGGTGACCAGTGTCTTGCTAACGGTCCTGGTCGTTCTCGTGGCGATTAACGCCATCAACATGGTCGATGGCCTGGATGGATTGGCCGCTGGAATCGTGGGGATCGCGGCCATCGCGTTCTTCGCCTACTCCTATTTGCTCTCGGTGGAGATCGGCTTTGAGCGAGCGACGATGGCCACGTTGGTGTCTGCGCTGCTGGCGGGAATGTGCCTGGGCTTCCTCCCGCACAACGTCTTCCCGGCGCGGATCTTCATGGGCGACACGGGCTCGATGCTCCTCGGCCTACTGCTCGCCGCGAGCATCATCACCCTTGCCGGTCAGGTTGACCCGAGCGCGATCGAGGGAGGCACCCTGCTGCCGGCACTCTTGCCGATCCTTCTCCCGCTCGCCGTCATGGCCGTCCCCCTGCTCGACCTCGCCCTCGCTGTCGTTCGCCGCACGCGACGAGGTCGCTCTCCCTTCGCCCCGGACAAGCAACACATGCACCATCGACTGCTCGAGGTCGGTCACTCCCAGGGACGCGCAGTGCTGCTGATGTACGGGCTAGCGGCGGTGATCGCCGGCACCGCGGTGGCCCTCGCCTTCGTCCCCGTCGGCTACGCCCTGATCATCCTGGGGGTGGGCATGGCGGTGCTCCTCATCGTCACGATCCAGCCTCGATTCATGCCTTCCCGGACCTCGGAAGCAACGACGAGCGGACCGATGAAGCGAACGGGAACGACCCGCTAGTTCGCGGACATCCCTGGGGTGCGGCGTGGCGTCGCCGCCCGATATGTTGGGAGGCACATTCACGAAGGAGTCGACCCTATGGCCTCGATCGACGCTGCGGTGCTGCGCGGTGCGATCCCGGCGACCCTCGTCGTGGGCGCGATCGGGACAGGGATTGGTGCCGCCGTCTCGGGATGGAATGGCGCGCTCGGTGGAATCGTGGGCACGGTCATCGTGGTGATCTTCTTCTCGATCGGCCAGGGCGCCCTCGGCTACGTGCTGCGTAACAATCCGCAGATCGCGACGTCAGTGGCGCTGGCGATCTACCTAGTGAAAATCGCGGTCCTCTTCGTCCTCCTCCTGGTGCTCCAGGGCACGACGGCGTTCGATACACGGGTCTTCGCAGGCACTATCGTGGCCTGCACACTGGCATGGACTGCAGCGGAGGTATGGGTGTTCGCTCGCACCAAGGTGCTCACCATCGAGCCGGGAAGTGGTCCTGGCGCATGATGAAGAAGCCGGATTCACTCGTGCCGCCGATCAACCCCTCGTCGCGGCGTCGCAAGGACGAGGGCCAGGGCTGGGACGGGGTCAATTCCGCCTGGATCATCGTCAGCCACCTGCTGACCGGCATCCTGCTCTACGGATTCATCGGATGGGTGCTCTCGCTGTGGATTGGGCACCGACCCCTGCTGATGGCGGGCGGAGCCATGATCGGTATGTTTCTCGCGATCTATCTCATCTACCGCCGGCTCGAAGCTGGAACGCCCGAGCCCACGAAGACTCGCAAGGGAGCTGGAGTGACTCACTCGGAGGTGCGTCATGGCCGCTGAGAGTCTGACTCCTGAAACTCTCGAGGGCGTCGTCGCTGCCGGCAGCCTCGACTGCAAATTCGAGAACGCGGCTAACCCCTGTGGCTTCCCCGCCCCCGACACGGGCATCTTCTTCTTCGACGACCTCGCCTCGGTCGAGATCCTGGGAATGACCTTCGGCGTCAACAAGGTGACCATCCAGGTGATCCTCGCTGTCGTTGTCATCCTGGCGTTCTTCCTCTACGCCTTCCGCAAGCCGAAGGTGGTGCCCCGGGGCTCCCAAAACGTCGGCGAGATGGGCTACCTGTTCATCCGCGATGGAATCGCCCGCGAGGTCATGGGCAAGGATGGCGACAAGTACGTCCCGTTCCTGTTCAGCTTCTTCTTCCTAGTGTGGATGCTGAACTTCATGGGCATCGTGCCCTTCGTCAACTTCCCTGCCACCAGCATCTTCGCGATACCGGTGGCGTTTGCCTTGATCGTCTACCTCACCTGGGTACCGATCGGCGTGTATCGCCAGGGTTTCGGCGGGTTCTTCAAGGGCATGTTGTTCCCGCCTGGCGTTCCCAAGCCGATGTACGTCCTGCTGGCACCTATCGAGTTCCTGTCGAACATCATCGTGCGGCCATTCACCCACGCGATCCGATTGTTCGCCAACATGTTCGCTGGCCACCTGCTGCTGGCGACCTTCTCCATCGCGTCGTTCTACCTGCTGACGTTCACCGTCATCGGGGCGCTCGGTTCGGTGGCGTCGGTCACAGTCGCGGTCGCCATCACGGCCTTCGAGTTGCTGATCCAGGCGCTCCAGGCCTACATCTTCACCCTGCTCACCGCGGTCTACATCGGCGGTGCGCTGCACGCAGAGCACTGATCAGCACCACTAACTGAATAGCACCCACCCAACCCGACCAGTGGGAACACACCACCGGCCCGGAAAAAGAAGGAAGTCACAACAATGGACCTCATCGCTGGGATCTACGGCTCGGTCGGCTCTATCGGCTTCGGCCTCGCCGCTATCGGCCCCGGTATCGGCATCGGCATCATCTTCGGCCAGGGCGTGCAGGCCATCGCACGCCAGCCCGAGGCCTACGGCGTCATCCGGCAGAACATGCTGCTCGGCTTCGCCCTTGCTGAGGCCCTCGCCCTCATCGGCTTCGTCGCGCCGTTCGTCTTCGGCGCCGGCCCCGCCAACTAGAGCTCATGGGGAGCTCTGCGCTAGCCATCACCGCCGCGGGCGAGAACGAACCGATGCCCTCGGTGCTTGCGGTGCCGATCGACGAGTTGATCGTCGGCATCTTCGCCTTCATCATCGTCTTCGGCGTGCTCGCGAAGGTGGCACTGCCCAAGATCAAGGCCACGCTCGAGGCCCGCACTGATGCGATCGAGGGTGGGATCGCGCGTGCTGAGGCCGCGCAGGCCGAGGCGGAGAAGTCGCGTGACGAATATCGCGCGGCACTCGCCCAGGCTCGCGAGGAGGCAGCGGCGATCCGCGCCCAGGCGCAAAGTGACCGTGCGGCCATCGTGGAGGAAGCACGAGCGGAGGCGCGCAACGCGGCCGCCTCCGTGACCGCGCAAGCGGAAGCGGCGCTCGCTGCCGAGCGTGCCCAGGCGAGTGCACAGCTGACTCGTCAGGTGGGTGAGGTCGCGATGACCCTGGCCACCAAGATCGTTGGTCAGGGCCTGTCCGATGATGCTCGGGTGCGGGCGACCGTGGATGAGTTCCTCGACACCCTCGAGGCGCAGGCACGGGAGGCGAACGCCTGATGCTGGGTTCGAGCCGGGAGAGCATGTCGGCGCTACTGGAGTCCCTCGCTTCGCGCGGGACCCTCAGCGCTGATCTCGCTGAGCAGATCTACTCCGTCGCCGATCTCCTCGGACGCGAGAAGCCGTTGCGCACGGCCCTCGCCGACGCCGGGGTGAACGACGAATCTCGAGTGGGACTGGTGCATTCCTTGTTCGACGACCGCATCTCGGCCGAGGCCGTCTCGGTCGTGGTCGATTCCGTGCGTCGCCGCTGGTCCGACGACATGGACCTTGTGCTCGCGCTTGAGGCTCTCGCCGCTCAGGCGGCGTTCGCCCAGGCGCAGTCCGATGGCACCCTCGACGCGACCGAGGAGGAAATCTTCCGCTTTGGTCGAGCGGTGGACGCCTCCTCGGAATTGCAGATGGCCCTGACCGACCCTGCCCTCTCAGCCGCCACCAAGGCAGGCATCGTCGACAGCCTGCTGGAGGGTCGCTCCACAGCGGCCACCCGCCAGGTGCTCGCCTATTCCGTGGGTCACCTTCACGGCCAGCGTCTCGATGCCGTGATCGACGACCTCACTGAGGCCGCTGCCCGGCAGCGCCAGCGGATCGTCGCCGAGGTTCGGGTGGCCCTTCCGCTCGAGCCCGAGCAGCGCCGTCGCCTGGTCGACGCTCTCGGCCAGTTGACCGGGCGCGAGGT
>JBDQGZ010000006.1:0-31010 GCA_040265115.1 Candidatus Nanopelagicales bacterium | reverse complement strand
CCGGGTTCGCCGATGAACTGACCGAACGAGTGGCGTCGGTCGCACAGTTCATTCGTCGTCGTCTCGCGGGTGACTATCCGGTCGATGACTTCGGATTCGATCCGGAGTTGCTCGACTCCGTGCTCATGGCGCCGATGCGTCCCCTCTACAAGTCGTGGTTCCGGGTGGAGACCCGCGGGCTGGAGAACATCCCCGACGATGGCGCCGCCCTGGTCGTGGCTAATCACTCGGGCACGGTGGCCGTCGATGCCGTCATGACGCAGTTGGCACTCTTGGACGAGCATCCGGCACATCGCAACCTGCGGATGCTCGGTGCAGACCTCGTTTTCTCCCTTCCCTTCATCGGAGAGCTTGCGCGCAAGGCCGGGCACACCCTGGCCTGCATGCCCGACGCGGAGCGTCTGCTCAACGATGGTGAACTCGTCGGAGTGTGGCCCGAAGGATTCAAGGGCATCGGCAAACCGTTCAGCGAGCGATACAAGTTGCAGCGTTTCGGTCGAGGCGGATTCGTGGCGGCCGCGGTCCGGACCGGTTCTCCCATCATTCCGACGGCGATCGTGGGAGCGGAGGAGATCTATCCAAAGATCGGTGAAATCCCGCTCCTCGCTCGGCTGCTGGGGGTGCCGTACTTCCCGGTGACGCCCACCTTTCCCTGGCTCGGCCCGCTGGGCATGGTGCCGCTGCCGAGCAAGTGGGTCATCGATTTCGGAGAACCTATTCCCACCGATGACCTTCCCGCGGGTGCCGCGGATGACCCGATGATGATCCTGGAGATGACCGATCGGGTTCGAGAAACCATTCAGCAGAGCCTCTACAGGGTTCTCGTCGACCGACCCGGAGTGTTCGGCTGAGTCTCGGCATCGTTGTTCATCTGCGCGTGAGCCGACCGATCGCGTAGCCGGCGCTGACACCAGCGATCACGCCAAGCCCCGCGGTGACGGCGGGAGCTGCGCGACGCACCTGGGCTCGGCGACGAAAATCGCGGATGGGCCAGTCGTTGTCTTGGGCATGGGCGCGCAGGGCACTGTCGGGATTGACCGCGATGGGTCGCCCCACAATGGACAGCATCGGGATGTCATTGGCTGAGTCGGAATATGCCGAGCAGCGTTGGAGGTCCAGACCCTCCCGCTCCGCGAGCGCGCGCACGGCCTCGGCTTTGGCCATCCCGTGCAGCGGTGCCCCGACCAAGCGACCCGTGTACGTCCCGTCGACGACCTCCGACACTGTGCCGAGCGCGCCGGTGAGTCCAAGATGCGAGGAGATCAGTGTGGCGAGCTCCACCGGGGTTGCGGTGACCAGCCACACCCGTTGCCCGGAGTCGAGGTGCCCCTGGGCGAGAGCGAGTGTCCCCGGAATGAGCTTGTCCACCAGAGAGTCGGTGAAGATCTCCTGGCCGAGATCGACGAGTTCGTCCACGCTGCGCCCGTTGACGAAGGACAGGGCAGATTCGGTCGCTGAGGCCATGTCCTCGAGGTCCTCAGCCCCAGAAAGGACGAACTTTGCCTGCTGGCGGGCGAAGCCGGTGATCTGTGCGGCGGTGAAAAAGCGTCGTCGGGCGAGGCCGGCGGCGAAGTGGAACAGGCTGGCTCCGCGCATCAAGGTGTTGTCAACGTCGAAGAACGCTGCCGCGCTGCGATCTGTGGAGCCGATGTCGGGGCCCACCTCGGCTGCCGCGGCTGAGGCCCGCCCGGCCTGTCGGTAGGCAGCGAGCACGCCGAGATCGGGATCCACCGAGGCCATGGGCGTAACAGTAGTGCGGGGGAGTCGGCGCGGGTCGCTCAGCAGGGCTGCTCGTTCGTGCCAGGATCGCCACCGACAGGCAGAGCCTTGAAGGCACAGCGATGATGAGTGCGACGCCTGATGACTACGGTCTGAGAGGGAGCCGGTGATGGAGGGGACTAACGCAGAACGGGTCGTGCTGATCGGCCGGCCCGGGTGCCACTTGTGTGACGACGCCCGATCGATCGTGGCGGAGGTGTGCGCTGAGGCCGGGGTGGCCTGGCGGGAGGAATCGCTGGCGGATCATCCTCATTGGGCGGCGCGCTATTCCGAACTGATCCCGGTCGTCCTCGTGGACGGGCATGAGCATGCGTCGTGGCGGGTTGACCCCGTCGCCCTGCGCCGAATACTGCAGGCCCCGTGATCCTGGTCAGGGGTGGCCGAGCATGGGAGGAAGAACGGACAGGCCGATAATCGGACATTAGTGTCCGGATGTTTTTGTCTCGCCACCGCCTTAATCCCTACCCTTGGGCCCGGTGCGCACGCCAGCGCGGTGTCACCTTCCTGTTGTCCTACATTCTCGAGGTCGTCACGTGACGTTGGTTACCGCCCGTGAGTGCCCTCGTCCGTTCCTCGGACTGACCCCATCACCGACACCAATGACGTCAATCGTGTCGGCAGCGACGAAAGAGGGGATCCGCACCCCGTGAGCCCATCCCGATCCCCGAATCCTCCGGCGAAGGCCGCGGCCGAGAAGAAGCCGGCCGCGAAGAAGCCAGCCGCGAAGAAGCCAGCCGTGAAGAAGCCCGCCGTGAAGAAGCCCGCGGAGAAGAAGCCCGCGGAGAAGAAGCCTGCCGAGAAGAAGCCGACTGAGAAGAAGCCGACTCAGAAGAAGGCTGCCGCGAGGAAGACCAACGAGTCGCCGAAGCCGGTGAAGCCCACGGGCACCATCTCGCTGGTGGCCGCCGGTCCTGGCGATCCGGATCTGTTGACACTCCGCGCAGCCACCCTGCTCGCTGACGCCGATGTGGTCGTGGCGGACGCCGATGTGGTCGCGATCGCCGAAGCTCACGCTCAACCGGAGGCGACGGTGGTGTCAGCCGTCGACGGCGGCGGTGTTCCGCTTGCTCCGGCAGACAGGCCCCGTGGAGTCATCGAGGCTTATCGCGCCGGCAAAAAGGCCGTGCGCCTGATCAGTGGTGATCCCATCCTCGATGGCTCCATCGCTGCCGAGGTTGCTGCGCTTCGCAAGGCGAAGGTCACTTTCGAAATCGCACCGGGAGTCAGCACGCTGTCGGGCGTTGCGGCATATGCGGGCTTCACCCTCATGACACGCACGACCCGCGAAGTCCATGTGATCACCGGAGATGACTCCTCGGTCAACTGGTCCTCCCTCAGCGATGACAGGGTCACGGTCGTGGCCCTCGACGGGGCGGATCGCGCGGCTGGTATCGCTCGTTCGCTCATCGATGCCGGCCGCAAGCCCGCCACCGCGATCGCCATCACTCGAGACGGGACGACCGTCGAGCAACGTTCCGTGGTCTCCACCCTCGAGGAGACCCCTGCCGCCGTCAAGGCGGCGAAGCAGGCCGGACCGGGTGTCGTCGTGATCGGAGACGTGGTCGAGCAGCGGGACCGGATGGCGTGGTTCGAGGTGAAGCCGCTGTTTGGATGGCGCGTCCTCGTTCCTAGGACACAGGATCGCTCCGATGACCTCTTGGATCGTCTGATGCGTGCTGGAGCTGTTCCACAAGAGGTGGCGACGATCTCGGTCGAGCCACCTCGGACTCCACAACAGATGGAACGAGCCGTTCACGGCCTCGTGTCCGGTCGCTATGAGTGGATCGGCTTCACCAGCGTCAATGCGGTTCGCGCGGTGCGCGAGAAGCTCGAGGAGTATGGCCTCGATGCGCGGTCGTTCGCCGGCTTGAAGGTCGCCGCGGTTGGCGACGATGCGGTTGCGGCGCTGATTGCTTTCGGTGTCAAGCCCGATCTCGTGCCCTCCGGCGACCAGACCACGTCCGCACTCCTCGCCGAGTGGCCGCACTACGACGAGATCGTGGATCCCATCAATCGCGTGTTCCTTCCGCGTGCTGATATCGCGACGGAGACACTCGCGGCCGGCCTGGTCGATCTAGGCTGGGAGGTGGAGGACATCACGGCATACCGCACCGTCCGGGCTGCACCGCCGCCCGCGCAGACCCGTGAGGCGATCAAGTCGGGCGGTTTCGATGCGGTGATGTTCACCTCGAGCAGCACGGTGCGCAACCTCGTCGGTATCGCGGGCAAGCCGCATGCGACGACCGTGGTCGCGTGCATCGGTCCCGCGACGGCCAAGACTGCCGAGGAGCATGGACTGAGGGTGGATGTGCTGTGTGAGGAGCCGACCCGGGCGGCTCTCGCGGAGGCTCTCGCCGCCCACGGCGAGATGCTGAGGCAGGCGGCCATCGAGGCGGGCGACAGCACTTGGCGACCAAGCCGCAAGCGGGCATCGGCGCGCCGACGGACGATCTGATCTGCATCAACGAAGCCGAAGCTTCTGCCGTCAACACTGTGATGTCCCACCGGGCGAGATGAGCCCGGCGACCATCCACGCCCGCGCGACCTTAGAGTGGTGACGTGAGCGAATCAACGGTTGTGCATCTGTTGCGCCATGGCGAGGTCCACAATCCCGAGGGCGTCCTCTACGGACGGCTGCCGGGATATCAACTCTCGGATCGGGGCCAGCAGATGGCCCTCCGTGCCGCCGAAGCACTCTCGAGCCATGACATCGCGGTGGTGACGGCGTCCCCACTCGAGCGGGCTCAGCAGACCGCCACCCCGATCGCCGCGGTGCACGGTCTGGAGGTCGGCACCGACGAACGACTCATCGAGGCGGACAACATCTTCGAGGGACAGCGGGTAGGCGTGGGTGATGGCGTGCTTCGTAAGCCCACCGCCTGGCGTCACCTGTGGAATCCCTGGCGACCATCCTGGGGCGAGCCCTACACCGAGCTCGCCGGTCGGATGTCGGAGGCGATCGTGGCGGCCCGCGAGCTCGCACCGGGCCGTGAGGTGGTCCTCGTCAGCCACCAATTGCCCATCTGGGTGGCTCGACTCAACGCCGAGCAGCGTCGGTACTTCCATGATCCGCGGCGTCGGCAGTGTTCCCTCGCCTCCTTGACCTCATTGCATTTCGACGACGACCGTCTCGCGGCGATCACCTACACCGAGCCGGCGCGTGATCTGCTGGCCGACGCCGCACCCGGTCGAGGAGCGTGAGCCCAGGGCGCGTGCGACCGGCTCGCTGGGCCCGGGTCGCACATGCCGTCATCGCCGCCACCGTCTCGGTTGCGCTGGTGTCGGCGTGCGGATCATCCTCAGGCACCGGGGAGTCCGGATTCGTCGCGGGCGACGGATCGTTGGTGCTGCTCGCGGAGGCCGAGCGTCAACCCGCGCCGCTGCTGGAGGGAGACACCCTTGCCGGTGATGTCTGGCGGCTGTCGGAGCACCTCGGTGAGGTTGTGGTGATGAATGTCTGGGCGTCCTGGTGTGCACCGTGCCGCGCTGAAGCCCCGGAACTGCAAGAGGTATGGGAGGAGTTCGAGGGGCGTGGGGTGCAGTTCGTCGGACTCGACACCCGCGACTCCGATGCCGCCGCGCTCGCGTTCATCGAGACCTACGGGATCACATACCCCAACATCATCGACACCGACGGTCAGTTGCAACTGCTGTTCGCGGACACCCTGCCACCTCAGGCGATCCCGTCGACGCTGGTGATCGATGCCCAGGGACGGGTGGCGGCCCGTGCACTCGGGCGAGTGTCTGCCTCCTCCCTTCGAGCACTGATCGAACCGCTCCTTCCGCCTGGATCGGCGTGATGGGAGGGATCGGTCAGACGGTGACGGATGGCAGTCTTCTGCTCGCCATCCCTCTCGCCCTTGCTGCCGGCCTGGTGTCCTTCCTCTCCCCGTGTGTCCTACCGCTCGCTCCGGGCTATCTGTCCTATGTCACCGGCCTTACCGGCGCTGAGATTGCCGATGGGGGTGGCGGCGTGGCCATCCGCAGTCGCGTCTTCGCCGGCAGCGTGCTGTTCGTCCTGGGGTTCTCCGTTGTCTTCGTCTCCTTCGGCGCCGCCTTCGGAGGTCTGGGAGCGCTGCTGCTGGAGTATGCCGACATCATCAGCCGCATCCTCGGGGTGGTCGTCATCATCATGGGCCTGGCCTTCATGGGTGCCCTCGATCGATTCTGGCCCGGATTCCAGCGGGAATGGCGCATCCATCGGTTGCCTCGCTGGGGAGTCTGGGGCGCTCCCGTGCTCGGTGTGCTGTTCGGTCTCGGTTGGACACCGTGCATCGGACCCACTCTCACCGCAGTCCAGGGCTTGGCCTTCACCGAGGCCAGCGCTGCTCGGGGTGCACTGCTGGCGTTCGTGTATTGCCTCGGGCTCGGCATTCCCTTCATCATCCTGGGGCTGGCGTTCCGCCACCTGGCGGGCACCCTGACGTGGGTGCGGTCGCACTACGCGCTCATCATGCGCATCGGCGGGGGTCTGCTCGTGGCCATCGGCATCACCCTTGTCACCGGACTGTGGACCGAGTTCACGATCTGGTTGCGCGTGGTGATCCCCGGATTCGAGACGATCCTGTGAGTGCCGTGGACGGTGTGAGCGCGGTGACGCGTGGACTGGTGCGGTGGAGAGACCAGGATGCGCGCATCGCCACACGATGGGTGAGACTGAGAAGGTCATGACCAGTCCACAGCAGATCGATACGGGCACCTCGCCGAGTGCGAGCCCGTTGCCGCCGCTCGGTCCGGGTGGATTACTGCGCTGGGCCTGGCGCCAACTGACCAGCATGCGCACGGCCCTGATCTTGTTATTCCTCCTCGCGATCGCTGCGATCCCCGGTTCGATCTTCCCGCAGCGCGGAATCGACCCGGTCCTCGTGCGCGAGTGGATCGCCGATGCCCCCACCTGGGGGCCGATCCTGGATCGGCTCGGATTCTTCGATGTCTACGCCGCTCCATGGTTCGCGGCGATCTACCTGCTGCTCTTCGTCTCGATCATCGGGTGCGTGCTCCCCCGCACGGCCACTCACCTCCGAGCGCTGCGTGGCACCCCGCCACGCGCGCCACGCCGCCTGCAGCGTCTCCCGGAGTACCGCACCTGGGTTCGCGCCCCGGATCAGGCAGGTGGTGGGTCGGCAGTCGTTCTCGAGAAGGTCGCGGCGGACTTGAGTCGGCGCCGTTGGCGGGTGTCTCAGGGCGAGGATGAAGACGGTGGTTGGGTCGCTGCAGAAAAGGGGTACTCCCGAGAGACCGGCAACCTGCTGTTCCATGTCGCGCTCATCGCCCTGCTGCTCGCGGTCGCCTATGGGTCGCTGATGGGCTGGCGGGGCAACGTCATCGTTCGCGAGGGCACCGGGTTCTCCAACACCCTCACCCAGTACGACGCGTGGGGTGGTGGTCGCCTGTCCTCTCCCGATGACCTCGATCCCTTCTCCTTCAGCCTCGAGGAGTTTCGCGTCGAGTTCGAGCGCGAGACTTCCCAGCGGGGCGCTCCACGACTGTTCGAGGCCGAGGTCACGGTCCGCCCGGAGCCGGGCGCTCCGGAAACGACGGAGGTCATCCGGGTCAATGAACCACTCGCCTTCGACAGCGCCAAGGTCTTCCTCGTCGGACACGGATATGCGCCCATCCTCGAGGTCCGCGATGCCGAGGGTCGATTGGTCTTCGATGATGCGGTCGTCGTTCTTCCCCAGGATGGGAACCAGACCTCGATCGGTGTGGTGAAGGCCCCTGATGCATTGCCGCAGTTGGGTTTCCAGATGCTGTTCCTGCCGACCGCGGCCGTGGATGATGTGCGCGGACCGCACTCGTCATTCCCGGCGGCCGACGATCCGGCGATCTTCGCATCCGCGTGGATCGGTGATCTCGGTCTCGATGACGGGGCACCGCAGAGCGTGTACCGACTGGTCACCGACACCATGAGCCAGATCGGGCTCGAGGCGCTGCGTCCCGGTCAGACCTGGGAGCTGCCCGACGGGGTGGGGGAGTTGAGTTTCGTCGGATGGCAACGCTGGGCGTCCTTCCAGATCGCCCACGACCCCGGCAAGGAGCCCGCGCTGATCGCGTCCGGCGCAGCCCTCCTCGGCCTCATGATGTCCCTGTTCATCAAGCGACGCCGAGTCTGGGTCCGCGCACGCGACGATGAGGCGGGGACTACCGTGGAGATCGCCGGATTGGCCCGCACGGATGAGGCGAATCTGGAGGAGGACGTCGATGCGGTCGCTCGGGCGGCCGGTGAGATGCAATCCGATGGTCGGTCCTTCGAGGACCGACAGGGAGGAGCAAGGTGAGCGCGGCAAGCCTGGCGGAGTGGAGCAATGCGGCGGTCTATGCGTCGATGGTGGTGCTCACCTTCTCGATGATCGCCTTCGCGGCGAGTTTCTCTGCGCGGGGAAATCGAGTGGACGCCCCGACCCGACAGGCGCCAGTCGCCGTCGCCGCCGGTGAGGGAACGACGATCGTCGATGTGCACCCGCAGAGTTCTCCTGAGGAGGACCTTCGTGGTCGGCGGGCGGGAAACATCGGATTATCCCTGGCGTGGCTGGGCTTTGGCCTGCTGCTGCTCGGCACCGTCCTCCGCGGGATCTGGGCGGGGCGTGTGCCGTGGGGCAATATGTACGAGTACTCCCTGTCCTCGGCGGTCGCCGTCCTCGGAGTCTTCCTCATCGTGTCGCTTCGCCGGGATGTGCGGTGGCTCGGTCTGTTCGTGACCGCTGCGACGCTGCTCACCCTGGGCCTCGCCGTGACCGTTCTCTACACCGAAGCGGCCCAACTGGTTCCGGCCCTGAAGTCATGGTGGTTGGTGATCCACGTGTCCGCTGCGGTCATCTGCGGTGGTGCCTTCACCGTGGCGGCTGGAATCACCATGCTCTACCTCTGGCGCGAGCGGGCGGAGCGCAAGGGCCGAGTCCGCGGGGCGGTCGCGAGGCTGCCCCAGGCCAGCAGACTGGACACCCTGGCCTATCGCATCCTGGCCTTCGCCTTCCCGCTGTGGACCTTCGCTGTGATCGCGGGAGCGATCTGGGCGGAGAATGCATGGGGTCGCTACTGGGGCTGGGATCCCAAGGAAACATGGGCCTTCATCACCTGGGTGATCTATGCCGGATATCTCCACGCGCGGGCGACGGCCGGGTGGCGGGGGCGCCGCGCCGCCGTGATCGCCCTACTGGGATGGGTCTCATTCCTCATCAACTACTTCGGCGTCAACCTCTTCGTCAACAGCCTGCACTCCTACGCAGGAGTGTGAGGAACGGCGGTTAGGGGGAAGCGGGGTCAGCGCCGCCGTCGCGACGACGACGCATGCGCTCGCTCCACGTCTCCTGATCGAGTTGGCGCAGGAACGTCGGATCGTCATCGGGCGCGACCGGGCCCCGGGAGCGCCGGCCGCCGAATCGGGGCCGCTGCGAGCGCGGTCGCCCGGCGATCAGCCAGAGCACGCCACCGAGGAGCGGGAGCACGAGGACGAGGATCAGCCAGACGAATTTCGGCAGCGTGCGCACATCGGCCCGTGGGGTGCGCACCACATCGACGATGAACCAGATGTAGAGGGCGAGACCGAGCAGCACACCGGCAACGCGAAGCATCGGTTCCTCCCCTTCTGGTCGTCGAGTCGAGTAGTCGACTTAGGCACCTGGTACCAGAGTAACCCCGGACCGGATGGGAGACATCCGGTCGCCTACCGTGGAGGAGTGCGAGGGCTCATCGTCTACACCGGGTTGCGAGTGGCCCTGTTTCTCGCGGCCTGGCTCATCGTGCAACTGGTGACCCCGTGGCGGGGGCTGTTGGCGATCGCGGTCGCGATCGTTGTGTCCGGTGTGGTCGGTTTCTTCCTCCTCGACCGGAGCCGGGACAAGGCAAGCGCTTCGGTGTGGGGGATCTTCCGCCGGATCAACGAGCGCATCGAACGCAATGCGCTCGAAGAGGATGCACTGGTCGACGCCGCAGCTGTCGACCGTGGGCGTGACGCCGAGAGAGGACCGGAACTTGAGGTTCTCTCAACCGAGGGCAAGCCCGACACCGAGCAGCAGGCCGTAGGCAGCGGAGAGCAGCCCGGTCATGGACAGCACCGGGATGAGATCTCGGCCGGTGGCTCCGTCGACAACGCTGAAGCCGGCCCGCACGGCGAGCGGGAGTGACAACAGCGCCCACCAGGCACCGATGATCCCCGGGCCCCACCCTGTCGCGAGCATGATGACAATGACGTAGGGGATCACCAGGAGTGCGATGAACAATCCTCGAGTCCGAGGCGCACCGAGTCGAACCGCGAGGGTGACCTTGCCGTGTTCGATATCGGTGGGGATGTCGCGCAGGTTATTGGCGACGAGGATCGCACAGGCGATGGATCCGACACCGATTGAGGCGAGAAGTGCGGTGCTCGACCATGACAGGGTCTGCACGTAGGCGGTCCCCATCACCGGCACGATGCCGAAGAACACGAACACGCTGAGTTCGCCGAGACCGCGATAACCGTAGGGGCGCTCCCCGCCGGTGTACCACCATGCGGCTGCGATCGCGGCGGCGCCGACGGCAAGGAGCCACCACTGCCCGATTAGGGCAACGAGGATGAAGCCGGCGACCGCTCCGAGGCCGAGGCTGGTGAATGCTGCGGCACGGACCGACCGAGCGGGCGCGAGTCTCTGCCCGACGAGGCGAACCGGGCCGATGCGATCCTCGTCGGTGCCACGCACCCCATCGCTGTAGTCATTGGCGTAGTTCGCGCCGACCTGGAAACTCACGGCAACGCACAGGGCCAGTCCAGCGCGGATCGGGTAGGCCGAGTCAAGACCGGTGGCGATCCCGGTTCCGACGACGACCGGGGCGATCGCGGCGGGAAGGGTGCGCGGACGCGCCCCGGCAATCCATTCGCCCAGCGTCGCCACGGCTATCGCATCCCTTCGCGCTCATCCTGTCCGGCTTCGCGGTCACGCACTGTCAGGGCGCGATGAACGGCCAGACGGTCGATCTTGCCATTGGAGAGGTAGGGCAGCACCGACACCGGTGTCAGTGCGGCAGGAACAGCTGCTGATCCGAGTCGCTGGCGCACCGCCTGAGCGATCTCCTGCACCCACGCGGCCACATCAACATGGGCATCGGCATCGGAACCGAGATCGCGAGTCGGGATGGCCAGTCCGATGAGCCGGTGTCCCTCGACGGGGTCCTCAGTCGCCATGATCACCGCTTCGCGGGCGAGACCCGAATCGGTGATGGCCCTTTCGACGGCGCCGAGGGCCACGTTGTAGCCGCGCACCTGCACGATGTCGTCAATGCGGCCGAGGACGACGAGCCTGTCGTCATCCCAGGCACCCACGTCACCGGTCGCGAAGGAGGGGCCAGCGGCAGATCGTCCGAAGAGTTCGTCGGTCTGCTCAGGCCGCAATCGGTAGCCGAGCGCGCACACGGCGCCACCTAGATGGATCCGCCCGCTTGATTCGATCCGAACATCGACACCATCAAGTGGGATCCCGTCGTGAACACATCCGCCGCAGGTCTCGGTCATGCCGTAGGTGGTCACGACATCGACTCCGAACCGAGTCGCTTCCTCGAGCAGAACTGCGGAGGCGGCTGCCCCGCCGAGGAACACCTTCCGAATGTCCCGTAGCGCTCGACGACCGTTGTCATCGCGCAGGAGGAGCGCCAGCTGTGTGGGCACGAGTGAGATGACCGGCCCGTCGTCGGCGAGTGGGGCGACGATGTCTAGCAGTGCTGCCGGATCGAATCTGGCGGCCCCACCGATGCTCGGCAGGGCCACAAGGGAGGCGGCATCGAGAACACCGCGGATGATCGCGCCGAGCCCCCCGGCGCTGGTGACCGGGAGGGCGATGATCCGCGGCGCGGCCTCGAGTTCGGGGTAGGCCTGCCGCCACATCGTCGCCATCGCGATCACGTTGTCTCGTGACCAGCACACGCCTTTGGGGTCACCGGTCGAACCGCTGGTCAGGATGATCAAGCGGGTCCGGGGATCCTCGAGGGGCACGTCGGGGCGCAGGAGAGATACAGCCTCGACGGGGTCGGCGACGAGCGCCGTCGCGCCGCTGGAGCCGTCGAGTGCCTGCTCCACTGCTCCTTTTGCCACCTCGATGCCGGACGGTCCCGGGGGAATTGCGACGACCCGCAGACTGCCGGGGGTGGACATGGGCATGCCGAGGAGCCTAGGGCTGACTAGGTTGGGGCGCGAGAACCGCGCCCGCGGTCCGCCCCGATGCGAAAGGTCGAAGGCATTCATGTCCCAGGAGTTGACCCCCCCGACGTCGCCGGTGTTCGATTCGCGCGCGAAGTACGTCCTGCCGCCTGTGGTGGCGGAGGACAGTCCGGCCTTCACCGATCCCGGCTACTCCAGCATCCTGCCCGGCTGCACCTGGGAGTCCGAGGGTGACTACACCGATATCCGGTATGAAGTCTCCACCGGTGACGCCGCGGGTATCGCGAAGTTAACGATCAATCGGCCGCACAAGCGCAACGCCTTCCGGCCCCAGACCCTGTTCGAACTCGCCGATGCGCTCAACCGGGCCCGTGATGATGATCGCGTGGGAGTGATCATCCTTACCGGTCAGGGCGACTGGGCGTTCTGCTCCGGCGGCGATCAGATGATCCGCGGTGATGACGGCTACATCGGGGATGACGATGTTGCTCGCAAGGGGATCGGTCGCCTGAATGTCCTCGATCTGCAGATCCAGATCCGGCGCACGCCAAAGCCGGTGGTCGCCATGATCGCCGGCTATGCGATCGGCGGTGGACATGTGCTGCATGTGGTGTGCGATCTGACGATTGCGGCCCACAATGCCCGGTTCGGGCAGACCGGCCCCAAGGTCGGCTCCTTCGATGGCGGATATGGCTCGGGTCTGCTGGCACGCACCATCGGCCAGAAGCGCTCGCGTGAGGTCTGGTATCTCTGCGATCAATATGGCGCTGAGCAGGCCTACGACTGGGGACTGGCAAATGCGGTCGTCCCGCTGCCGGAGTTGGAGCAGGAGACGGTGCGCTGGGCTCAGCGCATGCTGTCCCTGTCCCCCTTGGCTCTTCGGATGCTGAAGGCATCGCACAACGCCGCCGATGATGGACTCGCCGGAGTTCAGCAGCTCGCCGGGGATGCGACGTTGCTGTTCTACATGTCCGAGGAGGCGCAGGAAGGCCGGGATGCCTACGCGCAGCGCCGTAGGCCCGACTTCGGCAAGTTCCCTCGGCGACCGTAAAGCGCGGCTGCTGGCAATGCCTCTCACCCTCGGTGAACTGCTGCATGACGCGGTTCCATTCGCGTTGCCCCTCACGCGGACATTCCGTGGCATCGACGTGCGTGAGGGCATGCTGGTGCGAGGACCGCAGGGGTGGGGTGAATTCGCTCCGTTCGAGGACTATTCCCCAGAACGGGCAGCACCCTGGCTCGCGGCCGCGGCCGAGGCAGCTTTCGGACAGTGGCCTACACCCCTGCGTCGGTTCGTCCCGGTGAACGCGATCATCCCTGCGGTGAAGGCTGACGACGCTGCAGCGCTCGCACGGGCAGCGGTTCTCGACCTTGGATGCACGACGGTAAAGATCAAGGTCGCCGCACCCGGGCAGCGACTCGGTGAGGATGAGGCGCGGGTGGCCAGTGTGCGAGACGCCGTCGATAGCGCAATGCATTCGAAGGATAGTGACCAGCGCGTGGCGATCCGTCTCGATGCCAACGCGGGGTGGACCCTGGAGGAATCCGTTCGCGTGCTGACCAGACTGATCGCCTACGGCATCGACTATGTCGAACAACCCTGCGCTGATCTGCAGGACCTGAAGGCATTACGGGATCGCGTCGAGGTCCGCATTGCTGTCGATGAGGCGGTGCGCATCGATGGTGTGGGGATGACGGAACTCGCCGATATCGCTGACGTGGTGATCGTGAAGGCCGGGCCCTCCGGCGGAGTTCGCGCGGGGCTGAAGGTTGTCGCGGGTTTCCCAGGACAGGTCGTGGTGTCCGGAGCCCTCGATTCGGCGGTGGGGTTGTCGATGGGGCTAGCACTCGCGGCGGCCCTGCCCGAGGAGCCGGGTGCGTGTGGCTTGGGCACCGGTGCGCTTCTTGCCGAGGACGTGGTGTCCGAACCGAGAGTTCCCGTCGGTGGAGTTCTCGCCGTGGAGCCGGTGAATCCTGATCTGGATGCGCTCATGCGAGCCCGGGCTCGGCTTGATGACGACCGCGCTCGGCAGTGGCGGGAGCGGGCGATCCAGGCGTGGGAGGCCGGCGGCGCAGATCTCGTGGCGGCGGCGGTGTCGCCGGGATGAGCCTGCCGATGGATTCGTCGATGCTGCGCGGTGGTGTGCTGGTTGAGACCCTGCTCGCATCAGGCGTGCACGATGTCGTCCTGGCCCCCGGATCGCGGTCGGCCCCCATCGCGCTGGCGCTCGCCGCGGCGGAGGGCCGGGGGCGACTTCGCCTTCATGTTCGGGTGGATGAGCGCAGCGCCGGATTTCTCGCCCTGGGCTTGGCGAAGGGAGCAGGTCGACCCGTCGCCGTGGTCACCACCTCGGGCACGGCTGCGGTCAATCTCCATCCGGCGATCGTGGAGTCCTCCTACGGCGGTGTCCCGCTGATTGCGGTGACAGCAGACCGACCGACGCGTCTGCGGGGAGTGGGGGCGAATCAGACGATCGTCCAGCCTGGGCTCTTCGGCGGCGAGTGCCGATTCGCCTGCGATCTCACCGATGCGGATGCCGTCGCCGACGTGTCAGCGGTGGAAGCCGCAGTGGCGATGGCGACCGATCCGACGCACCCCGGTCCGGTCCACATCAACCTCGCCCTCGACGAACCGCTCCTCGACGAGCGAGCAGTCGAGGAACAGCTCGCGGACATCGTCAGGTCAGCGTCAACACCCTCCGCAACATCCTCTGCGACGAAGGCGCAGTCGGCCGGTCCCTCGATCCCGTTGCCGGAGAGCGCGACGTCACCTCACGGGGTGATCATCATCGGGGACACAGCAGGATTCCCGCGGGAGGCTGCGGACCCACAGACGATCGAGGAGCTGTCCCGCCTCACGGGATGGCCAGTGATGAGCGAACCATCGGGGTGCGCTTCGCATCTTTCGGGGGAGCTGCGACATGGGCCACTTGTCGCTGCTGACGCGAGCTTCCTCGCTGATCATCGACCCAGTGTGGTGCTCACGATCGGTCGTGTCGGATTGCATCGCAGTCTGATGTCGCTCATCCGAGAAGCCGACCATCACATCGTGGTGGATCCCCGGCCGGAGGGGTATCGCTGCGATCCACTCAGCACCGCCGAGTCCTTCCTCCCCGTCCTCCCCACGGTCCGCGACGGCGACATCACTCGCGACCCGCGTTGGCGAACAGCCTGGGAGGACGCGGACCGCGCATGGGCGCAGCACGTGGAGGAGGCCTTCGAGGAGTCCGGCGAACTCGATGGAGCGCGCATCGCACGAGAGGTTGTCGCCACCCTTCGAGACGATGACCTACTCGTCGTTGGCCCCTCGTGGCCCGTGCGCCACGTGTCCGCCTTTGCCGGGGCGATCAGGGCGCGAGTGTTCGCCAATCGCGGAACCTCGGGCATCGATGGAGTGATCTCCACCGCCTGGGGAATCGCCAGCGTCTCCTCCGGCTTCACCTTGTGTCTCATCGGTGATCTGACCGCGATCTACGACCGCAACGGACTGCTGGCGGCGCCCGGAGAAGCCCACCCGCATCTCGTCTACGTCGTCATCGACAACGATGGCGGCGGGATCTTCGGGGAACTCGAGCAGGGTGCTCCGCGATTTGCGGTGGACTTTGAGAGGGTCTTCGGCACCCCGCATGGCTCGGATCTCGGTGCCCTGCTCGCTGCCCCGGGGATCAGCATTCGACGAGTGGAGAGCGTCGAGCAGTTGAGCGATGAACTAGACGACGCGAGGTCTTCCGAAGGCGTTCGTGTCGTCGTCGTCGCCGCCGTCGAGCGGCGTGCCCAGGTCGAACGAATCGGACGGATGAGTCGTCGCGAGGTCGAGAACGACTAGTTCGGCAGTGCAGCGGTCAATCGGACAACCCGTGATCCCATGTCTGGATCGGCCGAGCGCTCCCAGGACAGCCCGCGGGATTCCAGCAGCGACAGCATGGTGGAGTTCGTGGCCAGTACGAGTGCGGTGACCGCCTCGAAGCCCAGACGCCCCGCCAACTCGATGAGGTGATCGAGCAGAGATCGCCCGAGTCCCTGCCCCTGCCAGTCGTCCTCGACGATCACCGCGATCTCTGCGGTCCCCGTCGATTCGGGTCGGTCGGGAAAGACATTGCCCAGTCCAACGATCCGACCGTCGTCGGCAATGGCGACCAGGGTGGCCCCTCGATGTCCGCCCGCGATGCGCCGCAACTGATCCTCGCGCCAGTCGGAGACCGGAGCGAAATAGCGTTCGAATCGAGTCTCCTCCGAACAGCGCGCATGCATCTCGGCGACCGATTCGGCATCCCACGGTCGAGCTAATCGGATTGTCACCGGGCGACCGAGCCGGGTGGATTCACGCCACCCGAATCCGCCCTCGCCGGCCGGCGCACTCGCGAGAGCGTCGACGAGGCGCAGTAGCGCTGAGGCACGCAGCCGCTCGACCGCGACGAACGGAGACCCGGGTCGGGTGAGCACCACGTGAAGATCGGGCGTCCACTGCAACCGCATGACGTCCGCCGAGGAATCCGGCCCGGTCGAGGCGGGCAGCACCTGCCAGGAATCGGCCAGAACCAGATCGGCGGCGGCCTGGGGCGCGGCATCGGGATTCTCCGCGAGACCGGTGGCGCCGTCGAGGACACGCGTCACCACATCGGCGGAGTCCTCGGTCTTCCCCGGTGCAATGAGGACTCGTTGGGACACCGAGGCGAGCGCCTGCTCCAGTCCGGATCGCTCGATGGTGTCGGGAACCGAGACAATCAGATCGAGCAATTGGCGACGCTCGGGTGGATGGTCGGCGTCTGTGCTCGCATCGGGGGTGGTGGGTCCTAGTGCGTGGGCAAACATGGTGGTGACATCGGCGCGCAAAAGGGCGAGGACGCGCATCACCTGAGCGGTAGCACCGGGGGTTCCTGAGGTTTCGATCCGGATGCGCCAGGGCCGACGATGTCCTGCATGATGCCAACCGGGGGGATCGTCTGCAGCGAGGGCTTCGAGGAGTCGAGCAACGAGACTTAGCCAGGACCCAGGATCGGTGTTGCGCGACATCATGGGTCCGAGTAGGGCGAGACCCGCACCGACAGCGAGGAGGTGCAGGGTCGCAGCATCGTCATCGATGCGCTCGTCGACAGCACCGCTTCCGCGAAGTTGGTCGATCACGGTTGCCGCGGCATTCCACCGAAGGCCGATGCGCTCGCGGACGACCTCAGCGAGGCGGTCATCGAAGGGAGCAAGGGCGACCGCCTGTATTTCCCGGGGGTCCCACACGGAGGCGGGGGCACCGAAGGCATCGCGGGCGACGGCGAGGATTGCGGCAAGGGGTTCGGCGTCGGCCTGTTCTGCCTGATCACGCAGGCGTTGCGAGGTCGGGGGAAAGGGGAGGGATTCGACGACGAGGGCAAGCAGATCGGAGCGATGCCGACCAATCGCAGTCACCGATCGGGTGGACACCTCAGCCTCCTGCGCGATGTCGCGGCGCGAGGTGTGGACGATTCCTGACGTCTCGAACAGGGTTGCAGCGGCGTCGAGTATGCGCTCGCGCTGGTCGCCCACAGTGGCGAATCTACGCGTTCAGCGTCGATCTCGGGCTGGAGAGGGCATCGCGAACCGGCACGAGTTTCGCGCGCGATTCGGCGAGTTCGGATTCGGGGTCCGAACCGGCGACGATGCCGCATCCGGCGAACAGGCGCAGTGACGTGCCCGCGGGATCGATCTCCGCGCATCGAAGCGCGATGCCAAATTCTCCGTCTCCGCGTGAATCCCACCAGCCGACTGGACCGGAGTAGCGTCCCCGATCCATGCCCTCGTGTTCTCGGATCAGCGAGAAGGCGCGCTCGGTGGGGGTGCCGCAGACCGCGGCGGTGGGGTGCAGGGAAGCGGCGAGGGCGAGCACCGGGGCTGCATCGACGAGTTGGCCGGAGATGTCGGTGGCGAGGTGCTGGACATTCGGCAGTCGCAGCACCCGCGGCCGGGCGGGCACATCGAGATCAGCGCAGTGCGTCGAGAGGGCGCGCGCGACGGAATTCACCGCATACTCAAGCTCCTCTAGGTCCTTTCCGCTGCCGAGGAGGGCGGCGGCAAGGCTCGCATCCTCGTCGGCATCCCCGCGAGCCTTCACCGTGCCGGCGAGGACTCGGGACATGACGAGAGCGCCCGTGCGCCGTACCAGGAGTTCGGGGGTGGCACCGACCATTCCGGCGACGCTGAACGTCCAACACTCGGGGTAGTCCTCGGCCAGCCGATGCAGGAGGTGGCGCACGTCGACCGGTTCATCGAGCTGGGCCACGATGTCGCGAGCGAGGACGACCTTGTCGACCTCACCCCGGCCGATTCGGCCGATGACGGCGGCCACGCTCGACATCCACTCCTCGGGTGTGCGTGAGCCGTGGGTATACGTCACGTCCCCGGTCGTCGGTGCGGTCGGCTCGCCATTCAGGGCTGCTTGTGGATCGAGCAGCCGGAGATGATCGATCGGCCCCGAAACGGGATCCTCGATCACGGTGACCCAACTGCGTCCCTCCCGCCGGCCGATGATGATGCGGGGCACGACGACGGTTGATCCCACACCGCCGCTGGTCTGTGGATCGCCGGTTGCCTCCGGGTCGAAGGTGAAGGAGGCGAAGGCGAGGGGCCCGGTTCCGGGCAGTTGCAGGGGATCATCGACATCGACGTCCTCGAGCCAGCGGTTCCACCACCGCTGAGCGCGTGAGAACCGCTCCTGACCGGTGAACTCCCAGTGGGCTGCTACTCCCCAGGCGACCAGACCTTCTCCGCGGCGGACCCATGCCAGCGGCTCATCCTGTGGCAGCAGGTTGAGTAGGGCATCAGCCCCATCGAGCGACGCCGAGAAGAAGGAGGGAGCCACCTCGACGGTACGAGCCCGCAGACGCTGGGTCCCCGGAGAGGGCACCAGGGTGACGGGGGAGGACACCCCAGAAGAGTACGGGCATCAGCGCCCAACGGCACGCTGCGCTCGACCGAACGGCCCGTGGCACGATGACCACCATGCCGGCTGCTGATCTGGACCGACGACCCGATGAGGTCGCCCGCATGTTCGACGGTGTGGCGGATCGCTACGACATCACCAATGACCTCCTGGCCCTCGGGCAGACCCGACTATGGCGGCGGGCTGTACTCAACGCGATCGCCCCAGCCCCCGGCGAGCGGGTCTTGGATCTCGCGGCGGGAACCGGGACCTCGAGCGTTCCCTTCGCTCAGCGGGGGGCCGAGGTGGTTCCCTGCGACTTCTCTCTGGGCATGCTGCAGGTCGGGCGGCGGAGGGTTCCCGATCTGCCGTTCGTCGCAGGCGACGCGCTGCGCCTGCCCTTCGGTGATGATTCCTTCGATGCCGTGACGATCTCCTTCGGCTTGCGGAACACGGTCGATCCTGAAGCTGCGCTGCGAGAAATGCGACGGGTCACCCGCCCCGGCGGTCGTGTCGTCGTGTGTGAGTTTTCCCACCCCGTCCTGCCTCCGCTGCGCACGGCCTACACCGAATACCTCATGCGGGCCCTCCCCGCGGTGGCCCGGAAGGTGGCGTCCGAGCCAGATGCCTATGTCTATCTGGCGGAGTCGATTCGGGCCTGGCCCGACCAACCCGGTTTGGCGCGGGTTGTCGCTGCGGCGGGCTGGTCAGAGGTCGCCTGGATGAACCTCACCGGTGGGATCGTGGCCCTGCATCGAGGGGTCAACCGGGGGTGAAGGGCCGCACCTCGTCGTGACTAGACTGCGTGGCGTGATGGGCCTGTCACGTTCGGGCCCGATCGGCACGACCCCGGCACGAGGACAGCAATCAGGCTCCGGACGTCGCGATCGCTCGCGGCTGCTCCGCGACGAAGGTGAAGGAGAGGCGGCTCGGTGAACGTCTACGCACCGATCCTCATCCTCGGCCTCCTTGCTGCCGCGTTTGCGGTGTTCAGCGTCACTCTGACGAGTTTCACCGGACCGAAGCGTTACAACCGCGCCAAGGTTGATGCCTACGAATGCGGGATTGAGCCGACACCGCAACCGATCGGTGGCGGACGCTTCCCGGTGAAGTACTACCTCACGGCGATGATGTTCATCATCTTTGATATCGAGATTGTGTTCTTGTATCCGTGGGCCGTGGCTTTCGATCAGCTCGGGCTGTTCGCGTTCATCGCCATGATGCTGTTCCTGGTCAACCTTGCAGTTCCGTACCTCTACGAGTGGCGACGCGGCGGATTGGACTGGGACTGACATGTGTGTCGTAGCGATGGAGTTGACCGTGATCCGACCGACGAGAGGGTGTGAATGACATGGGCCTCGAGGAGAAGCTCCCCTCAGGTGTCCTTCTCACCACAGTGGAGAAGTTCGCCGGGTATGCCCGCAAGGGCTCGCTGTGGCCGGCCACCTTCGGCCTGGCCTGCTGCGCCATCGAGATGATGGCGACCGGTGGTCCCCGATACGACCTGGCTCGCTTTGGCATGGAGGTCTTCCGGGCGTCGCCGCGTCAGGCAGACCTCATGATCGTGGCGGGGCGCGTGAGCCAGAAGATGGCGCCGGTGCTCCGTCAGATCTATGACCAGATGCCGGCGCCCAAGTGGGTGCTCGCCATGGGTGTGTGCGCCTCCAGCGGTGGCATGTTCAACAACTACGCCATCGTCCAGGGGGTTGACCACGTCGTCCCCGTCGATATCTACCTCCCGGGTTGCCCGCCTCGACCGGAGATGCTCATCGATGCGATCTTGAAGCTGCACGATCAGATCCAGGACACCAAGCTCGGTGTCAACGCGGTGGCTGAGCAGGATCGACTCGAGGCGGAGGCGCTCATCACCCCCAGCACCCTCGAGATGCGGGGTCTGCTGCGATGACCGATCAGGCACCCGACGCCGCTCCACCGGTCTCGACCACCGAGGCCGGGGTCGAGGTCGCCCTGGGCCGCACGACTGCCCCTCAGGGCGAGTTATCGATCATCGGGGTTCGCGAGGGAGCCTTCGGAAACCGAGACTCCGGCGACACATCAGGGTTCGGGGGGCTCATCGAACCGATCGTGATGCCCGGGCCCACCCCTCGGCCCTATGGCGGTTGGTTCGACGACGTCACCGATGAGCTCGAACTCGCCCTTCGAGACGCGAACCTGCCGATCGCCACCGCCATCGAGAAGGTCGTCGTGGACCGGGGTGAGATCACTTTCTTCGTCCGCCGTGAACACCTGCTCGCGGTTGCCACCGCCATGCGGGATGAGCCAGCCCTGCGCTTTGAGATGTGCCTCGGGGTGAGCGGAGTGCACTACCCTCACGAGGCGGATCGTGAGCTGCACGCGGTCTATCACCTGCAGTCCATCACCCACAATCGCCGAATCCGACTTGAGGTAGCCGTTCCGGACGGCGATGCACGAATCCCGTCACTCGTGTCGGTGTACCCCACCAATGACTGGCACGAGCGTGAGACGTACGACTTCTTCGGGATCGTCTTCGAGGGCCACCCCCACCTCACGCGCATCCTGATGCCCGATGACTGGCCCGGACACCCGCAGCGCAAGGACTATCCCCTCGGGGGGATTCCCGTCGAGTACAAGGGCGCGGAGACCCCGCCGCCCGATCTGCGAAGGGAGTACTCCTGATGACGACGGAGAACATCACGTTTACTTCAACGTCCGGCGGCACGTCGACATCGGCCAGCAACGAGGACGCCACCGCGACGGACGATCCCTACGCGATGGGGGCCGATGCCGGTGCCGGCACCGTCTACACCGTCTCGGGTGGAGACTGGGACACCATCTCCGGTGCGCCTGAGGGTGAGAAGGAGCGGATCGTCGTCAACATGGGTCCCCAGCACCCGTCGACGCACGGCGTGCTGCGACTGATCCTCGAACTCGAGGGGGAGTCGGTCACCGAGGCGAGGTGCGGGATCGGCTACCTCCACACCGGGATCGAGAAGAATCTGGAATTCCGCACCTGGGTTCAGGGCGTCACCTTCGTCACCCGGATGGACTACCTCGCCCCATTCTTCAACGAGACGGCCTACTGCCTCGGGGTGGAGAAACTGCTCGGTGTCACGGATGAGATTCCCCAGCGCGCCAGCGATATACGCGTGCTCATGATGGAACTCAATCGCATTTCCTCCCACCTGGTGGCGCTGGCGACCGGCGGGATGGAACTTGGTGCGCTCACCGCGATGACCTTTGGCTTCCGCGAGCGCGAACTGGTGCTCGACATCTTCGAGATGGTGACCGGCCTGCGGATGAACAGCGCCTATGTTCGGCCGGGTGGTGTTGCCCAAGACATTACGGATGACCAGATCGGACGAATCCGCGAGACTCTGCCGCTTCTCCGCAAGCGTCTCGGTGACACCGCAGCCTTGCTGATCGACAACGCCATCTGGATGGGGCGAACCGTGAATGTCGGCTACCTCGACCTCGCGGGCTGCATGGCCCTGGGAATCACCGGACCGGTGTTGCGATCCACCGGATTGCCGCACGATCTCCGCAAAACGCAGCCGTATTGCGGTTATGAGACCTATGACTTCGATGTCATCACCCGCGACACTGCGGACTGCTACGGACGGTTCCTTATCCGCATCGATGAGATGCACGAGTCGATGAAGATCGTCGAGCAGGCACTCGACCGCCTGGAGGGCAATCCGGGTCCCGTCATGATCGGCGATCCGAAGATCGCCTGGCCGGCCAAGTTGTCGATCGGTTCAGATGGCCAGGGTAATTCACCGGAGCACATCGAGCACATCATGAATGAGTCGATGGAGGCGCTCATCCACCACTTCAAGTTGGTGACCGAGGGTTTCCGCGTGCCGGTGGGACAGGTTTATTCCGCGGTGGAATCACCTCGCGGCGAGTTGGGCGTTCATATCGTGAGCGACGGCGGCACACGGCCCTACCGCGTTCACTACCGGGAGCCCTCCTTCACCAATCTCCAGGCGACATCGGTGATGTGCGAGGGCTCGATGGTCAGTGACGTCGTCGCTGCTGTGGCCAGCATCGATCCGGTGATGGGAGGAGTCGATCGATGAGCGAGACCTCTGTCCCCGCGAACCTCCCGGCTGATCTCGCCGAGCAGATGGATCGGATCGTCGAGCGCTACCCCAATTCGCGCTCCGCAGTGATGCCTCTGCTTCACCTCATGCAGTCCCTGGACGGCGACGTCTCGATCGGCGCTATCGGCATCATCGCCGACCGTCTCGGGCTGACCACCGCTGAAGTTTCTGCGGTGTCCACCTTTTACACGATGTACAAGCGTCGTCGAGTGGGTGCGCACCACATCGGAGTGTGCACCAACACTCTGTGCGCCGTTCTCGGTGGCGATGCGGTGTATGAGGCACTGCGGGAGCGACTCGGTGTAGGGCACAACGAGAGCACGGCCGATGGCATGTTCCACCTGGAACGAATCGAGTGCCAGGCTGCATGCACCCACGCGCCGGTGATGACCGTCGATTGGGAATTCATGGACGACCAAACGCCTGCGAGCGCCGTCGAGGTGATCGATCGTCTCGCGGCGGGAGTGCCCGTCGACTCCACTCGCGGACCGCAGATTCGCGACTTCGAGGCGACCGAGCGCACCCTGGCATTTCCCGACGATGGACTCGCCGCCGCAGGAACACCGGTCGATGCACGAATGCTGGCCGGACTCACTATCGCCCGCGAACGCAACATGAGCGCCCCCACACCCACCGCCGGTCCCGAGGAGCCCGCATCATGAGCACCCCGCTGACCCCAGTCATCACCGAGCACTGGGATGTGCCCGACCTGTTCACGCTGGAGGGATATCGCCGTACCGGTGGCTACTCCGCCCTGGCACGAGCCCTCACGATGGATCCCGATGCGATCATCGGCGAGGTCAAGGACTCTGGCCTGCGTGGACGCGGAGGTGCCGGCTTCCCGACCGGTCTGAAGTGGTCGTTCGTGCCACAGGGTGATGGCAAGCCGCACTACCTGGTCGTCAATGCGGACGAATCCGAGCCGGGGGCGTGCAAAGACGTCCCGATCATGATCGCCAATCCGCATGCGCTCATCGAGGGAGTCATCATCACCTCCTTCGCGATTCGTGCTGAGCATGCACTGATCTACATCCGCGGTGAGGTGCCTGAGGCAATTCGTCGCGTCGCTCATGCTGTCCGCGAAGCCGAGGTCGCCGGCCTTATTGGATCGAACATCCTGGGAAGCGGATTCGACCTGAAGGTGACTGTGCATTCCGGAGCCGGTGCCTATATCTGCGGGGAGGAGACGGCGCTCCTTGACTCGCTGGAGGGCTACCGCGGACAGCCGCGCCTGAAGCCCCCCTTCCCCGCGGTGGCGGGCCTCTACGCTTCTCCGACGGTGGTCAACAATGTCGAGACGATCACCAATATTCCCTGGATCATCAACAACGGGGTGGATTGGTTCCGACAGTTCGGCACGGAGAAGTCACCGGGCTTCAAGGTGTTCGCCGTGTCCGGCCATGTACGCCGCCCCGGAATCTACGAGGCGCCCCTCGGCATCACCATGCGCGAACTGCTCGACTACGCGGGAGGAATGCGCGACGGCTCCGAGGTAAAGTTCTGGGTGCCGGGTGGATCGTCGGTGCCCATGCTGACCGCAGAGCATCTCGATGTGCCGCTGACGTATGAAGCGATGGCCGAGGTCGGCACGATGCTCGGCACAGGGACCCCCATGGTGTTCGACCAGACGGTCAGCGTGGTCAAAGCTGTAACGAGGTGGCTGGAGTTCTACAAGCACGAGTCATGCGGCAAGTGCACACCTTGCCGCGAAGGGACCTACTGGATCACTGGTGTGTTGAAGCGCTTCGAGGAGGGACAGGGCAATGATCCCGACCTCGATCTGCTCAACCAGTTGTGCTCCCAGATCATGGGACGTTCCTTCTGCGCGCTCGGTGACGCCGCGGCGACGCCGTACCCGGCTGCTGTGAAGTTGTTCCGCGACGAGTTCCTCCAGGCGACCACGACACCGGTCGATCAAACCTTCGACCCGGCCCTCTCGTACGTGTTCAATGAGGTGGCTGCTCGATGACGCTCGCACCTCAGGAGAGTCGACCCGACCAGGTGGACTTGGTCACGGTCACCATCGATGACATCGCGGTCCAGGTGCCCAAGGGCACTCTCGTCATTCGCGTGGCCGAGCAGATGGGCATCGAGATCCCGCGCTTTTGTGATCATCCCCTCCTTGACCCGGTGGCGGCATGCCGCATGTGCCTGATCGAGATCGAGGGGATGCCCAAGCCGCAGCCGTCCTGCGCCATCACGGTGACCGACGGCATGGTCGTGCGAACCCAGCGCACATCCGAGGTCGCCGATCAGGCGCAGGAGGGTGTGATGGAGTTCCTGCTGCTCAACCATCCGCTCGACTGCCCGATCTGCGACAAGGGTGGGGAGTGCCCGCTGCAGAACCAGGCGATGTCCGCGGGTCGAGGCGAGACACGCTTCGAAGGTCACAAGCGGACCTTCCCGAAGCCGATCAATGTCAGCGCGCAGATCCTGCTGGATCGGGAGCGCTGCGTGTCCTGTGCCCGCTGCACCCGTTTCGCCGATCAGATCGCCGGCGATCCCATGCTGGAACTACTCGAGCGAGGCGCACAGCAGCAGGTCGGAGTGGCGGAAGACGCCCCCTTCGACTCCTACTTCTCGGGGAACACGATCCAAATCTGCCCGGTCGGTGCGCTCACCTCTTCGCTGTACCGATTCCGGTCGCGGCCCTTCGACCTGGTCTCGACCCCCACGGCATGCGAGCACTGCGCCTCCGGGTGCGCGCTTCGCACCGATGTCCGTCGTGGTGAGGTCACCCGCCGTCTGGCCTGGGATGACCCGCAGGTCAACGAGGAGTGGAATTGCGACAAGGGTCGATTCGCCTTCAAGTACCTCAACGAGGGCAGGGTCGAGTCGCCGCTGGTGCGTGAAGGCGGCGAGCTCCGTCCTGCCTCGTGGCCGGAGGCCCTTGACATTGCGGCGCGCGGTTTGGCCGCTGCTGATGGTCGAGTAGGTGTGCTGACCGGGGGACGCCTCACCCGCGAGGACGCCTACGCCTACGCGAAGTTTGCGCGCAGCGTGGTGCACTCCGATGACATCGACTTCCGCAGCCGGATCGCCACGGATGAGGAAGCAGCCTTCCTCTCCTCATCGATCGCCGGACGCGGCCTTGGGCCGACGTATGCCGATCTTGATGCGGCACCCGCGGTTGTGCTCGTCGGATTCGAGCCCGAGGACGAGTCTCCGATCGTCTTCCTTCGACTCCGCCGGGCAGCACGGGCCGGCAGCCTGCGGGTCCTTGGTGTGTCTGCTCGGCGTACCCGCGGACTGGAGAAAATGCACGGGGACTGGGTGCCGTGCCAGCCGGGTCGAGAGGCACTGGTGCTCCGATCGGCGCTCGAGGGATCCGATGACCACGGAATCGCCGCAGCATTGCGTCAACCCGGGGCGGTGCTGCTCGTGGGTGAGCGGCTCGCAGCGGTGCCCGGCGCTCTCTCGGCGGCAGCCGCGCTCGCAGACTCCACAGGTGCCTCGCTGGGCTGGGTGCCGAGGCGGGCGGGCGAGCGCGGGGCCCTAGACGCCGGTGCTCTGTCCGGTGTCCTTCCCGGTGGGCGATCCCTCACCGATCCCCAGGCGCGCGCCGAGGTCGCCGCGGTGTGGGGTGTCGATGCGGACTCCCTGCCCCGGTACGCGGGCCATCGTGGAACCTCCGCCATCGCCACTGCTGCGACCCGTGTGGTCCAGGAGGATGGCGAGCCCACGCCTCCGACAGCTCTCCTCATCGCAGCGGTGGACCCGGCCGATGACCCTGCGGGCGAGCGGCTCCTCCAGGCAGTGGACTCCGGCGCGTTCGTCGTCGCCGTGACGACCCATCACACCCAGATCACCGAACGAGCCGATGTGGTGTTCCCGGTCGCGGTCGTGGCCGAGAAGGCGGGTTCCTTCACCAATTGGGAGGGCCGGGTTCGTGCGTTCGGGCCCGCGATCCGCGGTTCGCAGGCGGTGACCGACGGGCGCGTACTGGCGATGATCGCCGACGCCATGGACATTCCTTTCGGGGTCGGCGACGTCGCCCAGTTGCGCGCGGAGTTGAGCGATCTCGAGGGATTCGCTGGCGTCCGCTCCTCGGCGCCTGACACGAGGGCAGAGGAGCCGGCCGGAAGTGGACTGCGACTCGCGTCGTGGAGGCTCCTTCTCGATCGCGGTGATCTGCAGGAGGGCGAGCCGCACCTCGCGGCGACCGCCCGCCCCACCGTTGCCGTGATGAGTTCGGCGACAGCCAAAGCGCAGGGTGTCTCCGGTGCGGCGACGGTCCGCGTCATCGGTCCGAGGGGATCGGTCGAGGTCCCCCTCGAACTCGGCGACGTTGCTCACGACACGGTGTGGCTGCCGATGCATTCGCCGGGTTGTTCGATCCTGCTCGATCTCGGTGCACGCCCGGGCGACATCATCAGCGTCGAAAGGGGAGCCTCGGCATGAACGACACCCTCGGGCTGTTCGGCCAGGATCCCTGGTGGATCGTGGTCATCAAGGTCCTCGGCATCTTCGTCCTCCTCGTCCTGCTCACCCTGTTCACGATCTGGTGGGAGCGACGCGTCGTCGCGCGGATGCAAAATCGCGTCGGTCCCAACCGGGTTGGCCCATTCGGGCTGCTGCAGTCACTGATGGATGGGATCAAGTTGGCGCTGAAGGAGGAGATCATTCCGCGCACTGCGCATCGCGCGGTGTATTGGTTGGCGCCGGTGATTTCGGCCACCATGGCCTTCATCGCCTTCGCGGTGATCCCCTTCGGCCCCGAGGTCAGCATGTTCGGGGTCACCACACCTTTGCAGTTGACGGACTTCCCCGTGTCGGTGCTCTACGTCCTGGCCATCGCCTCGATCGGCATCTACGGGATCGTCCTCGCGGGTTGGTCCTCCGGATCTACCTATCCGTTGCTCGGCGGGCTTCGATCCTCGGCCCAGATGATCTCCTACGAACTGGCGATGTCGATGTCCTTCGTCGCTGTGTTCCTGTATGCGGGCACCATGTCGACCTCGGGAATCGTCGCCGCCCAGGAGCCGATCTGGTACGCGGTCATCCTGCTTCCGTCCTTCCTCATCTACGTGACCGCGATGGTCGGTGAGACCAACCGTGCTCCCTTCGACCTGCCCGAGGCCGAAGGCGAACTGGTGGGTGGGTTCCACACCGAGTACTCCTCGTTGAAGTTCGCCCTGTTCTTCCTGGCCGAGTACATCAACATGGTGACGGTCTCCGCCCTCGCGACGACCCTGTTCCTCGGGGGATGGAGGGCTCCCTGGCCCATCAGCCTGTGGGAGGGCGCCAATGCGGGTTGGTGGCCGCTGCTGTGGTTCCTCATCAAGGTCCAGTTGTTCATCTTCGTCTTCATCTGGCTGCGCGGAACGCTGCCGCGGCTGCGCTACGACCAGTTCATGCGATTTGGGTGGAAGGTCCTCATCCCGGTTTCGCTGGTATGGATCGTCGTGGTCGCGACAGCACGTGTGGTGCGCAATGAATTCTCCGTAGCGACCGAGGACATCCTGCTGTGGGGAGCCGGTCTCCTGGTGCTCGTCATCATCGGTTCCTGGGTGCTGTCCTGGCGATCGTCGCAGAAGGAGAAGGCGGCCGAGCGTGAGGCTGCCCGCGAGGCCGCAAAGCCCTTCGACGCGATGGCTGGCGGCTATCCCGTCCCACCGCTGCCCGGCCAGCAATTCACCTACACCTCGCGAACCTCCCGGATGGGATCACCGGCCGGGGTCGGTGCGAGCGCCACCGGTGTCACCACATCAGTCGACACCACGTCACCCGCCTCGGAGGGAGATCCCGATGCCTGAGTTGCCCGCCGCAGTTCGCGGATTCGGAGTCACCTTCAAGACGATGTTCAAGCGCGTCGTCACCGAGGAATACCCCGAGCAGGCTGACCGCTTCCCACCGAAGCCGCGCTTCCACGGCCGCCATCAACTCAATCGCTGGCCGGATGGTCTCGAGAAGTGCGTGGGCTGCGAGTTGTGTGCCTGGGCGTGTCCGGCGGACGCGATCTTCGTCGAGGGTGCCGACAACACCGAGGGCGGCCGCTTCTCCCCGGGAGAGCGCTATGGCCGCGTTTACCAGATCAATTACCTCCGCTGCATCTTCTGTGGACTATGTATCGAGGCCTGCCCCACCAGAGCCCTCACGATGACGAACGAGTTCGAACTCGCGGACGATAACCGGGCGGATCTGATCTTCACCAAGGACGAACTCCTCGCCCCCCTGCTGCCCGGAATGCTCGCTCCACCGCACGACATGGTGCCCGGCACGACCGAGAAGGATTACTTCGCCGGTAAGGTCTCCGGGGCTGTTGAGGAGCAGGAGCGCTCGAGAGAGGTCGAGCGAACCCAGGAGGCATCGTCGTGATCGAACCGATCGGCACAGGTGAGGCCGTCGTGTTCTGGGTATGCGCAGTGCTCTCCGTCGTGGGCGCGCTGGGCCTCATCATGTCTCGCCGAGCGGTTCACAGTGCCCTGTGGCTGGCCCTCACCATGATCAGCCTGGCCGTGCTCTACATCGCGAACTCAGCCCCATTCCTCGGGATGGTGCAGATCATCGTCTACACCGGCGCCGTCATGATGCTCTTCCTGTTCGTCCTCATGGTGGTCGGCGTGGATGCCTCGGACTCCCTGGTGGAGACGATCCGTGGTCAGCGTTGGGCTGCCATCGCCCTGGGTCTCGGATTCGGCATCCTGCTCACCCTCGGGATCGGCAACTCGCTGGCCGGCACCGGGCTCATCGGCCTCGATGGAGCGAACAGCGAGTATGGCGGCAACGTCGAGGGCATCGCCCGCCTGCTCTTCGCCGACTATCTCGTCGCTTTCGAGATCGTCGCTGCACTCCTCATCGTGGCAGCGGTCGGTGCGCTGGTGCTCGCTCATCGTGAGCGCATGTCGCCTCGGCCGACCCAGCGGGATCTGGCCGACCAGAGAATCCGGAATGGAATGCATCCGGGCAATCAGGCACCCCCCGGGGTCTACGCGCGTCACAATTCCGTCGACACACCGGCACTGCTACCCGATGGGTCGATCGCCGAGCAGTCGGTTCCGGAGTCACTGCGCGTGCGTGGAGATATGCGGCCGGTCGATCGGGCAGCCGTGGAGGAGACAACCGAACTCAGCGAGGGTCAACCGGCCCTGGGGCCAACGACGCATCCGGACGCTGATGATCCAGGCTCCTCGCCGGGGGAGGGCCGATGAATCCTGAGAACTACATCATCCTGGCCGGGGTGCTGTTCACCATCGGCTCGATCGGTGTCCTGGTCCGCCGCAACGCGATCGTGGTGTTCATGTCGATTGAGCTCATGCTCAACGCGGCGAATCTCGCCTTCGTGTCATTCGCTCGCATCAACGGCAATCTCGATGGCCAGATCGTGGCGTTCTTCGTCATGGTCGTCGCAGCCGCCGAGGTCGTCGTCGGCCTTGCCATCATCGTGACCGTCTTCCGATCACGACGGTCGGCATCTATCGACGAACCGAACCTACTGAAGTACTAGCCCAGCGGTTGCCGCTGGGCGACCCATGACTGCACGAAGGATTTGACGTGAAGAAGAAGGAGACGCGGTGGTGACCGAGAGTGCAGTCACCGCGGCGGCCAGCGTGGCTCCCACCCTGGAGCCGTTGAACGCGGCCACCGGGATCTTCGCCTGGATCTGGCTCCTAATCGCGCTGCCCCTGGCCGGTGCGGTGGTCCTGCTCACCACGGGTCGCTGGACGAATCGCTTCGGCCACCTGATCGGCGTTGCTACCGTCGTCATCTCCGCCGCACTCGCGATCGCGATGCTGGTAGAGATGATGGGCCGCTCCGCGGAGGACCGAGCCTTCGAGCAGACGCTGTATTCGTGGGTCTTTGCGGGGCAGTTCACGGTCGATGTTGCCTTCCAACTCGATCAGCTTTCGATCGTCTTCGTTCTCCTCATCACCATCGTGGGATCGCTCATCCACATCTACTCCATCGGATACATGGCAGAGGACCCCGATCGCCGGCGCTTCTTCGGGTTCTTGAATCTCTTCGTCGCTGCCATGCTCCTCCTCGTTCTTGCCGACAACTTCCTCCTGCTCTACGTCGGCTGGGAGGGCGTCGGTCTTGCCTCCTTCCTGCTGATCGGCTTCTGGCAGTACAAGCCCAGTGCAGCAGCGGCGGCAAAGAAGGCCTTCGTGATCAACCGCGTCGGTGACGT
>JBDQGZ010000005.1:0-32537 GCA_040265115.1 Candidatus Nanopelagicales bacterium | reverse complement strand
TAGTGATGTCCTTGGTGTCTTGGGCCACGCCCTGGAAGCCGGCGACGATCGGGATCGCCTAGCACTCAGATTGCGGGGCGGGTATGCCGTGTCATGCGGGGCTCCCCGCCTCGTTCGTCTGTGCGCTCTCCGTCTCCGGGGTGACAGTCGAGATTATCTCGACCTCGGAAATTCGCATCTCAATCGTCACCCGCGCGGCGGTGGCCGCCGACGCGGTCCGCGCCCTGCACACCGCCTTCGGTCTCGACGCTGATGGCGAGGCCGTCGTCTACGCGGGAACCGGACGATGACCACCGTCGCCGTCGTCGGCGCGACGGGGCAGGTCGGTGGCGTCATGCGTCGCCTGCTCGACGAGCGGAACTTCCCGCTGGATGAGATCCGCTACTTCGCCTCCGCGCGTTCGGCCGGTACGACCCTCCCCTGGCGGGGCAAGGAGATCATCGTCGAGGATGCGGCGACGGCTGACGTCGCCGGCATCGACATCGCCCTGTTCTCCGCGGGTGCCACGACCTCTCGAGCGGAGGCCGAGCGATTCGCTGCCGGTGGCGCGGTCGTCATCGACAACTCCTCCGCCTGGCGGATGGACCCCGGGGTACCGCTCGTGGTGAGCGAGGTCAACCCTGAGGCCGCCGCTGATCGGCCCAAGGGAATTATCGCGAACCCCAACTGTACGACCATGGCGGCGATGCCAGTGCTCATGCCGCTACATCGCGCCGCGGGCCTGCGTCGCCTCGTCGTCTCGACTTATCAGGCGGTGAGCGGTTCGGGCCTCGGTGGTGTCGCCGAACTCGAATCGCAGGTACGAGCGGCGATGGACCAGGACGTCACCGCGCTCGTTCATGACGGTCGCGCGGTCACCATGCCGGAGCCCGGCAAGTATGTCGCACCCATCGCCTTCGATGTCGTTCCGCTCGCCGGCTCGATCGTCGATGACGGCCTCGGCGAGACCGACGAGGAGAAGAAGTTGCGGAATGAAAGCCGCAAAATTCTCGCTATCCCCGACCTGCTCGTGTCCGGCACATGCGTGCGTGTCCCGGTGTTCACCGGCCACTCCCTGTCGATCAACGCTGAGTTCGCTGACAAGATCTCACCTGAACGCGCGCTGGAGATCCTCGCCACTGCTCCGGGAGTCGTCGTCTCCGACGTGCCGACTCCGCTGCAGGCGGCGGGCGCGGATCCATCCTTCGTCGGCCGGGTTCGCGCCGATGAGGGCGCGCCGGCGGGCCACGGTTTGGCGATGTTCGTGAGCAACGACAACCTCCGCAAGGGCGCGGCCCTCAACGCCGTGCAGATCGCCGAACTGCTCGTATAGGGCGCACGAACGGGAGCCGTCGGCCCTGCGGGCCTCCTCCCAAATCCTTTGCCCCTCCGAAAGCATTCCGGCGCCCATGCTGATCGCATGAACGCCGAAATGATTGCGTCGGGGTGGCGGGATTTGAACCCACGACCTCTTCGTCCCGAACGAAGCGCGCTACCAAGCTGCGCCACACCCCGAAGTGCCCGGGAAGTCTAGCCCGGGGACGAACCCCACGGTCAGGCGGGGACGACCTCGATGAGCGTCGCCTCCGGTGGGCACGCGAACCTGATCGGCGCATAGGGGGAGGTGCCCAGGCCGGCCGACACGTGCAGATGGGACTGCCCATGGCGCGACAGGCCACGAGCCCTTCCACGGTCGAGGTCACAGTTCGTCACCAGTGCCCCCGCACCAGGCAGACGCACCTGTCCGCCATGGGTGTGTCCGGCCAAGATCAGCCCCACCCCATCGGCTGCCATCGCATCGAGCACCCGCAGGTATGGCGCATGGGCGACCCCGAATTCCACGGGAGCAGCAGGCCCGGCTACCAACGCGTAGTCGTCCCGCTCGATATGCGGATCATCCACACCGCGCAGCACCACATTCCCCGCTGACAACTCCATGGTCGACGTCGCATTGCCCAAGTGCGCCCAGCCACCGGTCTCGAGTCCGCTGATGAGATCACCCCAGGGCAGCTCCGAGCGTGACGGATCCAGATCGCTCGGTCCGGCGAAGTAGGCGAACGGGTTGATCGGGGTCGGGGCGTAGTAGTCGTTACTGCCCAGCACGAAGGCCCCTGGGACATCGAGGAGCGGATCGAGGGTGTCCATCGCGACCGGAACCCCCTCCTGATCGGAGATGATGTCCCCGGTCACGATGACCAGATCAGGTCGCAGTTCCGCCAACCCGCGCACCCAATCCTGCAACTTCCGACGAGCCGGCGTGAGGTGCAGATCCGACAGGTGCAGGACGCGAAGTGGATCGTGTCCCTCGGGCAGCATCGCCACGGTCGTGCGCCGCAACCGATAACGAGACGCCTCCCAGCGGGCGTAGGCCAAACCGGCGGCACCGGTGAGGGCCGCCGCGGTGACGAGGGGAGTCAGGCGCATCTGTTCCAGTGTCGCACCGGTGTCGAATCGGTGAGGTGAGAGGATGGTCTCCCACCCTTGAGAGGTTTCCATGAGCGAGTTGAAGGATCGACTGCAGGCTGATCTCACCCAGGCCATGCGTGATCACGACGAGGTCACCCTGCGTACCGTGCGCATGATGCTCACCGCGATCACGAATGCGGAGGTCGCCGGTGACACTGCAAAGCAACTCACCGACGAAGAGATTATTGCCGTCGCTTCCACTGAGGCGAAGAAGCGCCGCGAGGCTGCAGCCTCCTATTCCGATGCCGGAGCCGAGCAGCGCGCCCAGGATGAACTCGACGAGCTCGCCGTCATCATGCGTTATCTCCCCAGCCAACTCAGTGGTGAGGAGTTGCAGGCGCTCGTCGCCGAGGCGGTGGCTGAGGCTGAGGCTCAGGGCAAGACTGGCCCGGCAGCCATGGGAGTGGTGATGAAGTCGTTGCAGCCCAAGGTCCGTGGTCGTGCCGACGGCAGTGCCGTCGCAGCGATGGTGAAGTCAACCCTCGGTAGTTAGCCCGCGTCGCCCGACACCGGTTCCGCGGATTCCTCCACGACCGGCTCGCTGGGCGCCGGCTCAGGTTCGACTGGGTTGACCGGTTCGGTGGGTGCGGGCGTCGGCTCGACCGGATCGACCGGTTCGGTGGGTGCGGGTGTCGGCTCGACCGGATCGACCGGTTCGGTGGGTGCGGGTGTCGGCTCGACCGGATCGGGATCGGTGCCCCCGGGAACCTTCCAGGTGAGACCTGTCGCCGCCTGACCTTCCTCGCCTGTGGGGCTGTAGCCGACGACGCTGATCTGATAGCGCTCCCCGGGTTCGAGACCTCGAATGATGCAACTCATCCGACCCTCGATCGCAGTCACCTGGCAGGAAAACTCTCCCTTGTGCAGCGAGGCGGTGTAGCGAACCGCCTTCACCGGTAGGTATGCCGGCTGCCCGGGCTGAGATTCGACGGGAGTCTCCGGAGAGGGGTCCCAGGAGATCTCGATCTCGGTGCCATCCGGGGAGACGCCCTCGACCCGCACGTTCCGCGGCGCCTGCGCCTGAGGCAAGGTCAATGCGGGAGGAATGTAGGTCCCGGAGTTGCCCCGGACCGGGCCGAGCCCCCAGGGGCTTTCGAGCTGGAAGTCTTTCGGGGGACTGCCCGCGAGGGCGGCCATCATCGATTCCCGCCAGATCGGTCCGGGAATCTGACCACCGGTGACGTAGGAGTAGTACTGCCCGTTGATGGTGACGTTCGTCATCGGGTATTTGAAGCCACCACGCGGATCGCCCACCCACACCGCACCAGCGAGATCGGGGGTGAAGCCCGCGAACCAGATCGCGGCGTTGTCATTGGTTGACCCGGTCTTGCCGGCCGCGGGACGATCAGGCAGCGACATCGCCGCTCCGGTGCGACCCGACAGTGGACCGTCGATGACCCCGGTGAGAATGGCGGCAACGGAGTCGGCAACACCTCGATCGATGACCTGTGTGCAGCGCGGGGGCGCCGGGGCGATGTCGTCACCATTGCGGTCGGTGATCTGCAGGATCGGGCGCGGCTCGCAGTATTCGCCGTGGTTGGCGAACGCGGCGTAGGCGCCGGCCATCGACAGCGGCGAGACCTCCATTGTCCCGAGGGAGAACGTCGGGACGCGCAGCAAGTCGCCGCCACCACCGAGATAGACACCCATCTGCTCGGCGATCTCGGCCTGGCGGCACAGGCCGTACTTCTCGGCGAGGGTGAGAAAGTAGGTGTTAGTGGAGAACGCAGTGGCCTGCCACATATCGAGAAAGCCGGCCGAACCTGAGTTGCGGAAGGTCAGCGGGCCGAAGGGAACCCCGGTCTCGCAGTTCACGAAATCGTTGAAGACCTTGGGATTGGGCGAATCGATGCGTTCGCTGGGCGTCTGCCCGGCTTCGAGCGCTGCGGCGAGGGTGAACACCTTGAAGGTCGAACCGGCCTGCATGCCGATCGTGCCGCCCATGTCTCGATCGACGTTGTAGTTGTAGGTCGTCTTGCCGCGACCCTTCAGACCCCACTCACGGTTCTGGGCCATCGCGATGATGTCGCCGGTACCCGGACGGACCAGGGTGATCGCAGCAGCACGCCCGCTCTCGTCCTTGATGGGAATGTAGGAGGTGACCGCATCGGTCGCCCCCTGCTGGGCCCGGGGATCCAAAGTGGTGCGGATGGTGAGCCCACCACGACGCAGGAACGCCTCTCGTTCCGCCGGAGTCTCGCCGTAGGCCGGATCCGAACGCAGAGTGCGCACGACGTATTCGCAGAAGTACGGCGCGTAGGACGACGTGCAGCCGTTCGCGGGGAGGGATGGGTTGAGGGTGTCCTCGATCGGCACGCGACGAGCGGCGGCGGCCTGGGTGGAGGTGATGTAGTCGAGTTCGCTCATCTTCGCGAGCACGATGTTGCGTCGCCGCTCGGACAGATCCGGGTTGCGCGTCGGGTCGAACGCGCTGGGCCGCTGCACGATGCCGGCAATGGTCGCTGCCTCGACGAGAGTCAACTCACTGGCCGGCTTCGAGAAGTAGCGGCGGGCGGCGGCCTCGACACCGTAGGCACCGCCGCCGAAGTAGACGATGTTGAGGTATTTCTCGAGCACCTGCTCCTTGGTGAAGCGACGCTCGAGGGCGAGGGCGTATCGGATCTCGCGCAGCTTCCGGGACGGGGTTCGGCCCTGCGCGGCTTCGAGTTCCGATTCGCTGGTGGCCTGGGCGATGAGCACGTTCTTCACGTACTGCTGCGTGATGGTCGAGCCACCCTGGATGCTGCCTCCGGGATTGGAGCTGTTGCTGACGACGGCGCGGACGGTGCCGCGCAGATCGACGCCGGAGTGTTCGAGGAAACGTTCGTCTTCGATGGCGACGATGGCCTGGCGCATCGCTGGAGCGACGGCGGCGAGGGGAACCTCGATGCGATTTTGGTAGTAGATCGTAGCTAGGACCGAACCATCGGCGGCCTGGATGACCGAGCGTTCGGGCAGGTCGGGGGTGTCCAGTGAGGTCGGCAACGACTCGAAGCTGTCCACGGCGCTGCGGGTGAGGGCTCCCGCCCCGGCGGCGAGGGGCAGCACCATCGCGGCGGCCACGATCCCGGCGAGCCCGGCGACGACGACGAAGGCCAACAGGCGCCCGACAGCGCCGAGCGGCCCGGTCGAGCCGTCGGGGCGAAGGCGGCGGGGTGCCACGGGGTGCGTCGAACCTTTCGTCGGGGTCGTGCTGAGTCGTCTGTAGGGACGTACAGCTCTATGTCTCCCAGGGTAAGCGACGCAGGGGTCGGATCCCGGGTTCCGAAGGCCGCGGCTAGGCGGAGGGAACACCCGTCGGGACCGGTCAGACCGGGGTTGGACGGCGTCGGATCGAGCCGGAGATGACCCAGATCACAAAATTAGTAGATTATTACTACCTTGTTCTAGTTAAATATGACCTGTCTGGTCGCGCGTGAGGCGCGTAGCGTCCGGCGGTGCCAGAGGGGACGAGAGTCACCGGCGGGAGTTGCGGAACTCCTGTGACGCTTGTGACACCCGCCAACCCCTACCAGTAGTGGTGGAAGGAGACGCTCGAACCCATGTCAGCCTCCGGTGAGTGGACGGTGTACGCCGCCTGTCGAACGACCGACCCCGACACCCTTTTCGTGCAGGGTGCCGCCCAGAACCGCGCCAAGGTGATCTGCTCGGGGTGCCAGGTGCGCACCGAGTGCCTCGCCGATGCGCTGGACAACCGGGTGGAGTTCGGTGTGTGGGGAGGCATGACCGAGCGTGAACGTCGCGCGCTGCTGCGCCGGCGGCCCCAGGTGACCTCGTGGCGTGAACTGCTGCTGAGTGCACGCGACGAATACGAGCGGACCCAGACCCCGTCCGCCTCGCGCGCCTCCTGACGCAGTCGTCCGCCGGCGTCAGCCGGATGTGACGAGCCGACCGATCTCGCGCAGTCCGGCGAGATCATGCACATCCTCTGGCAGCGCCGGAACTTGAGTTGCCGGCACGAGGGGATGCGACGCGGTGAACCGCACCACGAGCCGCTGCTGATTGGTCTGGGTGCGCATCCGGTCGGCGTGAAGTTCCAGCAGCGCTGCCGTGGCTGAGGAGTCACCCTCCTCACGGAGGTGTCGCGCCGCCACGGACGCCTCGTCAGCCGATAATTCCGGTGCCCGCACGGACATGACCCTGTTCAACACCAGTCCGGCGAGCGGCATGGAGTCCTCACTCAAGCGATCGACGAAATACGACGCCTCGCGCAGGGCATCGCGCTCCGGCGCGGCGACGACGACGAAGGCCGTGCCCGGATCGGCAAGCAGGGCATAGGTCTCGTCAGCGCGCTCCCGGAAGCCACCGAACATCGTGTCGACGGCGGCGACGAAGGCGCCGAGATCGGCGAGGAGCTGTGCGCCGAGGATCTTTGTCAGCACACCGGCGAATAAGCCGAAGCCGGCGCCGAGCAAACGCCCGATGCCGCGACCCGCCCCGCGTGCCGGGGTGGTGAGGACGCGGATGAAGCGACCGTCGAGGAAGGCCCCGAGTCGTTCAGGTGCATCGAGGAAGTCAAGGGCGGAGCGTGAGGGCGGGGTGTCGACGATGATGAGGTCCCAGGACTCATCCGTATCGGCCTGAGCGCGCAGTTGACTCAACTTCTCCATCGCCATGTATTCCTGTGTGCCGGCGAAGGAAGACGAGAGCGCCTGATAGAACGGATTATCCAAGATTGCTTGTGCCCGTTCAGGATCGCTGTGCGCTTCGACGACCTCGTCGAACGTGCGCTTCATGTCGAGCATCATCGCGTGGAGTGAGCCGTCGCCCTTCACGCCCTTTACCGGACGGGGGGTGTTGTCGAGTTCGGTGAGGCCCATTGCTTGCGCGAGTCGCCTGGCTGGGTCGATGGTGAGGACACACACATGGCGTCCCTGCTCGGCGGCGCGGAGAGCCAGCGCGGCGGCCGTTGTCGTCTTGCCGACACCTCCGGCCCCGCAACACACCACGATTCGAGTCGCCGGATCACCGATCACGGTGTCGAGATCGAGGGGCGGCGCCTTCAGATCGAGCAGGCTGCCTTCGCTCACCTTGGTGTCCTTCGCCATATCGATCAAGCCATCCCCTGCTCGCGCAGTAGCCGCGACAACTCATACAGCGACGCGATGTCCATACCCCCGGCAAGAAAGGGCAACTCATACACCGGCTGACCGAGCTCGTTGATGCGTTCACGTTCGGTCGCCTCGAGGTTGACCCGGGCGGCATGGTCGGCTGCCTCGGCGAGAAGCGCATCAGTGATCGCCTTGCCGGCCTTGGATTTCGCGGTGCCGAGTCCTGCGGCCGCAACCTCGTCGGCGATCTGAGCGCGGGCAAGGCCTGGTCCGCTCGCAAGGACGAGATCGCTCTCCTCGAGCATCGGGGGACGAGTCATGTTCACCACGATCCCGCCGACCGGCAGTGCGGCGTCCCGAAGTTCGGCGACACCATCGGCGGTTTCCTGGACAGGCATCTCCTCGAGCAGTGTTGTGAGATGCACCGCGGTTTTCTCCGAACGAAGCACGGCCATCACCGAGTCAGCCTGATTGCGGATCGGGCCGACCTTCGCGAGGCCGGCGATTTCGGTGTTGACGTTGAGGAATCGCGTGATCCGACCGGTGGGCGGGGCGTCGAGGACGATGGCGTCATAGGACTGCCCGTTTTTCTTGTCCTTGCGCCGCACGAGTTCGACGGCTTTGCCGGTGAGGAGCACATCGCGCAGGCCCGGCGCGATCGTTGTGGCGAAATCGACTGCGCCCATGCGGCGCAACACCGAGCCGGCGCGCCGGAGGTTGTAGAACAACTCCAGGTAGTCCAGGAGCGCTTCCTCCGGATCGACCGCGAGCCCCCACACCTCGCCACCGCCGGGAGCGACGGTGAGCTTGCGCTCGTCATAGGGCAGCGGTGGGGTGTCGAAGAGTTGGGCGAGACCCTGGCGCCCCTCGACCTCCATGAGCATGACCCTCCGCCCATCGGAGGCGAGCGCGAGTGCGAGCGCTGCGGCGACGGTGGTCTTGCCCGTTCCGCCCTTGCCGGACATGACATGCAGCATCACGTCGGGCCAGTCGCCGCCGGGGGTCGTGCTGGCGGCACTGCGATCTACGGGCACACGGGCGAGCCTAACGCGAGGGAGCGCTTCTATGCCCACGCGCTAGGGTCGGCCTATGACTGATGGACCGACGAAGTGGGAGTACGCGACCGCGCCCGTGCTCATTCACGCGACCAAGCAGATCCTCGACACCTGGGGTGCTGACGGCTGGGAACTGGTCCAGATTGTGCCGGGGCCGACACCGGAAAATCTGGTGGCCTATTTCAAGCGCCCGATTTCCGGGGGCTCGGGCTCGTGACCACCCACTCCGATCGACTGGCCGAACTCGGGATCGAGTTGCCCGAGGTCGTGAAGCCGCTGGCGGCCTATGTCCCGGCGACGGTGAGTGGTCGTTACGTCTACACCTCTGGTCAGCTGCCGATGAAGAATGGCGAGAACATCGCTGTTGGCACGGTGGGTGACGACGTCGACACCGACACCGCCTATGCCTGCGCTCGGCAGTGCGCCATCAACGCGATTGCCGCAGCCGCGTCTGTTGCCGGCGGGATCGATGGCCTTGGTCGAGTGGTGAAGGTGGTGGGCTTCGTCTCCAGCGCTCCGGGATTCACCTCGCAGCCGGCGGTGGTGAACGGCGCGAGCGAATTGCTGCTGGAGGTGTTTGGTGACGCCGGGCGTCATGCGCGCTCGGCTGTCGGTGTTGCCGCGTTGCCGATGGGCGTGCCGGTGGAGGTCGAGATGATCTTCGAGGTGGCCGACTGAACGGGATGCTGCGCCTGCCCGAGGAGATGACCCGACGGGCGCGAGCCTTGGCGGTCGGGGACTCCTCGTGGATCCCGCCGGTCCCGCGACCTGCCTCGACTGTGGTGCTGCTGCAATCCGATGGCACCGGGCTGTCGACCTACCTCATGCGCCGGGCGCGCTCGATGGCGTTCGCTGCCGGCATGTTCGTCTTCCCAGGTGGCCGCATTGATGACGCGGACATCGAGGCGCGCATTCCCTTCGTGGGAGATCCGATCCTCCCCGAGCGCTTCACCGCGGATTCAGATCTCGCGCGGGGCATCATCATCGGCGCGGTGCGTGAAGTGTTCGAGGAGACCGGGGTCCTGCTCGCCGTCGACGAAGCCGGCCGCACCCCTGTAATCGACGACGCGTGGGACGCGGACCGCGAAGCGGTGAATTCCTCATCCGCGGAGTTCCCCGACGTCTTGTCTCGCCGGGGGCTCGCGATCGATCCGGATCTGCTGCCGCTGTGGTCGCATTGGATTACTCCCGAGGTGGAGGAGCGCCGCTACGACGTCCGGTTCTTCGTCGCCGCAGTCCCCGAAGGGCAGCCGGTCCGCGATGTCAGCGGAGAGGCTGACCACTGCGTGTGGGTGAATCCGGCGCAGGCGCTTGCCGACTACGGCGAGGGCCGCATGGCGATGCTGCCGCCGACGGTGTCGACCCTCACCGACCTGGTGGACCTGACTGACGTGAGTGATCTCGCGGCTCGGGCGCGCGCTCGCATCGTGCGCCCCCTCATGCCCCGCACCCGGATGGCCGGTGAGGAGATGGTGTGGGAGGTCGTGGATGCGCGCGACGGCTCGGTGGTGTGGCCGATGAGCGGTCCCCCCGCCGGCTCCGAATCCCGCGGCGCGTAGCCCAGTCTCCCCGCTAGCCTGTGCGGCATGAGCGGGCTGCCTCTGCTGGGATCGACCGCAGCCTGGAGTGGTGGTGTCATCGGCCATCGCGCGGAGTGCCTGCTCGCCCCGAACCCCTCCCCGATGACGTTGGACGGAACCAACACCTGGATCCTCGCTGAGCCGGGTGCGCGAGCGTGCATCGTCGTCGACCCGGGCCCCGATGACAACGCACATCTCGATGCGCTGCTCGCCCGCCTCGCCGAACGAGACCTCACTGTCGCGCTCACCGTCCTCACCCACGGCCACATCGACCATTCCGAATCCGCGCGGCACTGGCATGAACTCACCGGCGCACCGGTGCGCGCGCTCGACCCCGAGCACCGCCACGGCGGAGAGGGCCTTGCAGACGGTGATGTGGTCAGCGTTGAGGGGCTGGAGCTGCACGTCGTGGCGACCCCGGGGCATTCGGGGGATTCGGTGAGCCTCGTTGTTCCCGCGGAGGGCTTGATCCTCACCGGCGACACGGTGCTCGGGCGCGGCACGACGGTGGTCGCATGGCCCGACGGTGACCTCGGCGCCTATCTGAACTCCCTGGATCTCCTGCGTGCTCGCGCCGAAAGTGTTGCCGCTCAACGACTCCTTCCGGGACACGGCCCGGTGCTGGAGGATCCGATCGGGGTGATCGATGGTTATGTCGAGCACCGTCGGGCTCGACTCGATCAGGTGCGCCAAGCGATGGCAGCCGGTGCCCGAACAGCCGAGGAGGTCGTGGATGCGGTGTACGACGACATTCCCGAAGCTGTTCGTCCGGCGGCGATCATGAGTGCCCAGGCGCAGGTCGACTTTCTCAATGCAGGCGGCTGAATCGCCGGCCTGAGTGCCGTGATGCGGGGTGGTTCAACGGGCGCGGCGGGCGAGTCGGTCGATGCCGAGGAGCAGCACCTCGCGCTGATCGACCCGGATCCAGCCGCGCTGGGCGAAGTCGGCGAGCGCCTTATTCACCGTCTCCCGCGAGGCTCCGACGAGTTGGGCGAGCTCCTCCTGGGTCAGGTCGTGCTTGACCAGGGTGCCCTCGGGTGTCACCTCACCGAACTTGTCGGCGAGATCGAGCAGCGCCTTCGCCACGCGTCCGGGGACATCGGAGAAAACGAGGTCGGCGAGGGCATCATTGGTGCGTCGCAGCCGACGGGCGAGAGCAGCGAGCAGGGCTTCGGCGACCTCGGGGCGACCGGCGAGCCATGGGTGGAGCGAGGTGTTGCCGAGGGCGAGGACGCGGGCGTCGGTGAGGGCCGTCGCGGTCGCGGTGCGGGGGCCGGGGTCGAACAGCGACAACTCGCCGAAGATCTCCCCGGGTCCGAGGACGGCCATGAGCGATTCGCGTCCGTCGGGGGAGGCGTGACCGAGTTTGATCTTACCCTCGACCACCACGTACATGTGGTCGCCGATCTGACCTTCGGCGAAGATCACCGTTCCACGGGGGGTGGACTGCTCCGTCATGGAGGCACGAAGTGCTGCGGCGGCCTCGGCGTCGAGTGAGGCGAACAGCGGCGACTGCATGAGTGCGTCGTCCACTGATCCTCCTTCGCCTCGTGCGCACGGGAAGGTGCGCTGGTCTAAGTCTCCCGCACCCACCTCCCTCTTCGATTATCGGGTCGCCAGGAGGAGCGCTGCGGGATAGTCGGCGCGCGGAGTCCGGGGGAGGGATCCCATCCGGATCCGACGTACCCTGGCTAGGTGGCCCGAACGACCAGCTCGCAGCGATCGACGCAGCGCAACGTCCGCGCCGCTCATCGACTAGCCGCCGATGATCGACCAGCGACGACCCTGGTGCGTCGCGCTCGACGAGTCGCGCGGGTCCTGCGCGAGACCTACCCCGACGCCGATTGCGAGTTGACCTTCACCACTCCCTGGCAACTCCTCGCCGCGACCGTGCTCTCGGCACAGTCGACTGACAAGCGGGTCAATGCGGTCACGCCGGCGCTGTTCGCCCGCTATCCCGAGATAACGGACATGGCCGCCGCTGAGCGCAGCGAACTCGAAGAGATCATCCGCCCCACGGGATTCTTCCGCGCGAAAGCCGAGAGCCTGCAGGGTATGGCCGTCGCGATCTGCGAGCGCTTCGACGGTGAGGTGCCGGGGCGTCTCGAGGATCTGGTCACCCTTCCCGGAGTCGGACGGAAGACGGCGAACGTCGTGCTCGGCTACGCCTTCGACATCCCCGGCATCACCGTCGACACCCATGTTGGTCGCCTCACGCGACGGTTGGGCTGGACCGAACACACCGATCCGGTGAAGATCGAACACGTCCTCATGGCCCTTTTCCCGCGGAAGGACTGGACGGTGCTCAGCCAGGACCTCATCTGGCATGGTCGACGATGCTGTCACGCACGCAAGCCCGCCTGTGGTGCCTGCCCGGTCGCGCGATGGTGCCCCTCGTTCGGGGAAGGCCCGACCGATCCGGTGGAGGCCGCAGCCCTGCTCACTACGGGGGGACGCGCATGAAGCGATCCGTCGTCGCGGGGATCGCCGTCGCCGGACTTGCCCTCGCGGCCTGCACGACCGCATCGGGCGATGTCGCCGGCGACCGCGTGACGTCGGCGGCGCCGAGCGAGACGACGATGAACACGACCTCCCCGCGCGATGCCGCGCTCCTACCGCTCGTCATCGCCGCTGATTTGCCTGATTGCCCCGACTCCGACCCGAATATCGCGCCGATCGAACCGGTCGGCGCGCTCGGCGGTGGGCTGCCCGACCTCACGTTCGCATGCTTGGGCGAGGGCCCGGACGTGACGCTGTCCGGACTGCGGGGAACACCATTGGTCATCAACATATGGGCGTCGTGGTGCCCACCTTGCATTATCGAGATGCCGCTGCTCGCTGAAGCAGCGCGCACATATGCCGATGATCTGGTCATGCTCGGCATCAATATGCAGGATCGATCCGAGGCCGCCCTCGACATCGCCGCCGCGCTGGAACTGGGCTTCCCCTCCGTCGTCGACCAACCGGGCCGGGTGCGCGCTGCCCTCACCGTCCCTGGTCCACCGGTGACCTTCTTTGTCACCGCCGATGGAGTCATCGCTGGCCGCCACGACGGGCGCATCCCTGACGAGGAGACCCTCACCGAGTTGATCAGCGACTATCTGAGAATCCCGCGCCCATGACGATCCTCGCGCGTGATCCAGAAGTCGGTTGGGTTGACCGAGAAGTCGAGGTGCCCGGCTATCTCCATCCACTCATCCGCTCACTCGACGGTGTCGACGCCCACCGCCTCACCCGGTTCACCCCACCGGCGCAGGGCGGGCGGCGAGCTGCGGTTCTCGCGTTGTTCGGCGAATCAGATGGCGAACCGGATCTGCTCCTCGTCGAGCGCGCCCACACCATGCGCAATCACGCTGGTCAGCCGGCGTTCCCCGGGGGCGCCGTCGACGACGAGGACTCTGATGAGATCGCCGCTGCCCTGCGCGAGGGGGAGGAGGAGACCGGACTTGATCCTGCCGGAGTCGTCGTCTTCGGAGCGCTCCCGGACCTGTGGGTGCCGGTGTCCGGATTCATCGTCACCCCCGTCCTCGGCTGGTGGCGCGAACCGGTCGAGGTCCGCCCGGTCGACATCGCTGAGGTCGCCAGCGTCCATCGGATCCGAATCGCCGAACTCGCTGATCCGGCGAACCGGGTCCGCGTTCGTCACCCTTCCGGATATGTCGGTTTCGGCTTCGATGTCCACGGTCTGCTCGTCTGGGGATTCACCGCCGGCATCGTCAACGGCCTACTCGACTTCGGCGGCTGGTCCCGGCCCTGGGACGACACCCGCGTCGTCGACCTCGACGGATCGACTCGATGAACGTCGTCGATCTTGTCGTTCTCGGTGCCATCATCGTCTTCGCCTGGTCTGGCTGGCGCCAGGGCTTCGTCGCCGGTCTGTTGTCCTTCATCGGCTTCCTCGGCGGCGGCCTCGCCGCCGCGCTCGTCCTGCCCGGACTCGTCGATGCCCTGAACCTGCCCGAACTCGGCGGCGCGCTGTTGCTCGCGACCGGCATTCTCGCCGCCGCCCTCCTCGGCCAGACCGCCACCTCGATCATCGGTCGCCGATTGCGCGGCGCCATTACCTGGTCGCCAGCCCGCGCTCTCGACAACGTTGGCGGTGCCGCACTCAACGTCACTGCGCTCGCGGTCGTGCTGTGGGTCATCGCTTCCGCCGTCGCTGTCCTCCCCGAACAGTCCTGGGTGAGGCAGGTCCGCAGTTCGACCTTCATCGTCGGCATCGATCGGGTGGTCCCCGACGCGGCGCGAGACTTCTTCGTCGGCCTACGCGATGCGGTCGCCGACTCGCCGCTCCCGCGTGTGTTCGCGGGTATCGGATACGACGCAGGGCCTCAGGTCGCAGCACCCGACGAGGCTCTGTTGCGTGACCCCGCAGTGCGCGCATCCTGGGCATCCCTTGCGCGGATCTCGAGCATCGGCTGCGGGACGGGTATCTCCGGCTCCGGATTCGTCTTCGCCCCCGACCGAATCCTCACCAACGCCCACGTCGTCGCGGGGATCGACAACCCGCGCGTGCGGATCCCCGGGGACGCGTTCGCCTATGAGGCCACGGTCGTCGCCTTCGATCCCGACATCGACCTCGCGGTACTCGCTGTCAACGGTCTGCCTGCTGCAGCCCTATCGTTTGCGGAAGATGCTGCGACGACCGGGGATCCGGCGGTTGTGGCGGGATTCCCCGGCGGGGGTGAACTCGTGGCGAGTCCCGCGCGCGTTCGCGCGGAGATCGATGCGCGGGGTGAAGACATCTATGGCCGGGCCGGGGTGACGCGCGAGGTCTATTCCTTCCGCGGTGATGTTCAACCGGGAAATTCCGGTGGGCCATTGCTCGCTCCCGACGGGAGTGTGTATGGCGTGGTGTTCGCGGCGGGACTCGATGATGATGAAACCGGCTATGCGATCACCGCGGCGCAGGCGGAAGCAATCACGACCGTAGGAGCACGCGCCACAACACCGGCCGAGACCGGCCCCTGTCGCGCTGGTTGATTGTCATGAGCGTGCGGTGTCAGGCATCCGCATCAGGTGCGGTCAGGTGGACCATTCGAAGGAGGTCGGCTGTTGCTTCGATGTGAAGGTCCAGGGGTAGGGGAGTATCGGAGAGCGTCGCGGCGGCACGCGTGAGCAGCCGCTGGGACCCGATCTCATTTCCGCGCGCGGCCTGGGTGACCCCGGCCGCAGCCTGGGCTAGCGCCCGCCACCACTCCCGCTCCTCCTCCGGCGCACACCTCCAACGCTGTTCGAGCACTTCATGGGCATGGAACGGCAACCCGCGCTGGAGATAGTCGATTGCCTCCTCGACCGCCTGGCCGGAGGTGATGAACTCCCGCTCCGGCACCATCGCCTCACCCACCGCATCCCAGGGCAGCGGGCGACCCAGCGCATCGCGCGGTCGGGTATTGCTCAGCCTGCGCGGCGCTGATCGGTCCGGTGTCGATCCAGCCATGGCATCAGTACATCAGCGAATCCTGCGGGGTTCTCCTCATGCGGGAAATGCCCCACCTCGGGCAGTAGCGCGAACTCGTAGTCACCCTCCACCCATGCATCTGATCCCTCCGCGACGCGCGGCAGCACCGAGGCGTCCTCCGCACCTTGCAGGTGCAGCACCGGCACCCCGATCGGCGTCTCCATCCGGCGCGCATAGCGAAGGCCGTCGCTGCGCAGGAAGGACCGGAATGCCCAGCGGTGGTACTCCACGGCGCAGTGCGCCGTTGGCCACAGCGAGAACGCCGAGCGGTAGATGTCGGACGTCGCGGCGTCGGGGAATCCGGGGGTCGCCGACCACTCGGAGATGAGTTCACCGACCCGTTCGCAGTCACCGGCCATCAACGATCGCTCTGGGAGGAACGGCCACTGGAAGCCGATCGCATACATCGACCGTCCTCGCTGCAACCCGTCCCTCAGTAGCGCCCGCCGCAACCGGCGCGGATGCGGCATCGACACCGGCGCGATCGCGTGCACGACATCGGGGGTGAGCACCGGCATGCTCCACGCGATGAGCCCACCCCAACCGTGGCCGACGATGGTCGCCGACTCCTCGCCCATGCTGCGGATCACGCCCGCGACATCATTGGACAGGGTGAACGGGTCGTAGCCGTGCGGCGGATGATCGGAGCCGGCGTAGCCGCGCAGATCCATCGCGATGGCGCGAAACCCTGCATCGGCGATGCGCGTGATGTGATCGCGCCACGACCACCAGAACGTGGGAAACCCATGCAACAGCAGGACAGCGGGGCCACTGCCGGCCTCGACGACATGGAAGCGCGACCCATTGGCGGCGATATCGCGATGCTGCCACGGACCGGGTGCGCTGATCACCTCATAGGGATCGCGCAGTGAAGACTCGCCGACGTCGTCGCCGGGCGAGGAGGTCGCGCTCAGTCGCTTGCCGACGACGGCAGGGTGCCGGTGGCCGGCGACGACGAGCCCGACAGGGCCGCCTTGGTCTTGTTGATCTCGGCGATTGTGCGCTCGGGCGGGGTGATCTTCTTCGCGGCCGAGCGGCCCATAAGGCCCAGGATGACGGCGACGAGGAAGAGGAACCCGGTGACGATTCCGAAGCCGGCCCACACGGGCAGGCCGAGGGCGACAAGGACGTAAGCGATGGTCACGAGCAGGAACAACCCGCCGGTTCCCGCCATGACGAGCGCCCCGGTGATGAGCCCGCCGGTCTTCGCCGCGGCCTGCGCGCTGCCGGCGATCTCGAGTTTGGCGAGTTCAACCTGGGCCTTGATGAGCCGCTGCAGGTCGGCGACCGCTGAGGAGATGATCTTCTTCAGCGGGATGTCGTCCCCGGGGGCGTTCACATCGGTCATGGCGGGTGTCCCTTCGTCGTGCCGCGCCGGTCCGGGCTGGACCCCGGGCGGGTGGCGCTCGTCGGATCGTCCGCGGCCCAGGCTATCGGTTTACTCGGGCCGGGTCTGGCTTAGTCCTCGGAGGAGCCTCCGCGCAGGCCCGCCTCGATCAGGCCCATGACGGCCGGGTCGGCCAGGGTGGTGGCATCCCCGAGTGTGCGGTGCTCAGCAACATCACGCAGCAGCCGGCGCATGATCTTGCCCGACCGGGTCTTGGGCAGTTCGGGCACGACCATGATCTGGCGCGGTTTGGCGATCGGGCCGATCTCTTTCGCGACGTGATTGCGCAGCTCAGCGACGAGATCGCTTCCATCAGCACCCGATTCGACCCCGCCGCGCAGGATCACGAAGGCGACGATGCCCTGGCCGGTGGTGTCGTCGGCCGCGCCGACGACCGCCGCCTCCGCAACGCTCGGGTGGGAGACGAGCGCGGACTCGACCTCGGTGGTGGAGATGCGATGCCCGGAGACGTTCATCACGTCATCGACCCGACCGAGCAGCCAGATCGCGCCATCGTCGTCGAGCTTCGCGCCGTCGCCGGCGAAGTAGTACTGCGGCCAGCGCGACCAATAGGTGTCGACATAGCGCTGGTCATCCCCCCAGATGCCGCGCAGCATCGACGGCCACGGTTCGGTGAGGACCAGATAGCCGCCCCCACCGTTGTCGACCGGGTTGCCCTCGTCATCGACGACCGCCGCGCCGATCCCCGGTAGCGCACCCATCGCCGAACCGGGCTTGCAGGCGGTCACGCCGGGGAGCGGGGAGATCATCATTGCGCCGGTCTCGGTCTGCCACCAGGTGTCGACGATCGGGCAGCGGCCGCTGCCGATGACATCGCGGTACCACATCCAAGCCTCGGGATTGATCGGCTCGCCGACGCTGCCGAGCAGGCGGAGCGTGGACAGGTCGAACTGCGCCGGGATGTCCGCACCCCACTTCATGAACGTGCGGATCGCGGTCGGCGCGGTGTACAGGAGGGTGACGCCGTACTTCTGGACGATCTCCCAGAACCGGCCCTGATGTGGGGTGTCAGGGGTGCCCTCATAGATCACCTGCGTCGCGCGATTCGCCAGCGGCCCGTAGACGATGTAGGAGTGGCCGGTGACCCAGCCAATATCGGCGGTGCACCAATACACATCTGTCTCGGGCTTGAGATCGAAGACATTGGCGTGTGTGAACGCGGCCTGGGTGAGGTAGCCGCCGGAGGTGTGCAGGATGCCCTTCGGTTTCCCGGTCGTCCCGGAGGTGTAGAGAATGAACAGCGGATGCTCGGAATCGAACGCCTCCGGGGTGTGGGTGTCGGACTGGCGCTCGACGATCTCGTGCCACCACACGTCGCGACCCTCGGTCATGGTGACCTCGCCACCGGTGCGGTTGACGACCAGTACGTGCTCCACTGACGGAGTGTCCGCGACGGCCTCATCCACGGCAGGCTTCAGCGGCATCGCCGATCCGCGACGGTTCTGTCCGTCAGCGGTGATGACGAGCTTCGCTGCAGCGTCGTCGATGCGCGAGCGCAGCGCCTCGGCGGAGAATCCGGCGAAGACGACCGAATGCGGGGCGCCGATGCGGGCGCAGGCGAGCATCGCGATGACCGCCTCGGGAATCATCGGCATATAGATCGCCACACGATCCCCCGCGCCCACGCCGAGTTCGGTGAGCGCGTGCGCGGCCTTCGACACCTCCCGCTGCAGGTCGGCGTAGGTGAGGCTTCGGGTGTCGCCGGGCTCACCCTCGAAGTGCAGGGCGACCTGATCGCCATGACCGGATTCGACGTGGCGGTCGACGCAGTTGTAGGCGACGTTCAAGGTCCCGCCGACGAACCACTTCGCAAACGGGGCGTTCGACCAGTCCAGGGTCTCCCCCCAGTCGCTGGCCCAGGCGAGCCGGCGGGCCTGCTCCTCCCAGAACCCCAGCCGATCGGCGGCGGCCCGCGCATACATCTCGGGCTGGGCATTCGCCTGCGCGGCGAACTGCGGGCTCGGCGGGAACATCCGGTTCTCGCTCAACAGATTGGACAGGGCTTCGCTGTGCTCGGCCACGACCGACTCCTCCTCATGGGTCCATCCGCGGAAGGTTCCGCTAGGTAGGCACGTGGGGTGTTCGACCTCACACGCTAGTCGGCTGCCCTCACGGGCGCGTCGAAAGGAACGAATCCGGGTTCCCATGCGTCAGGATGGGTTGAGTCACCCGAATTCTCCGGGTGGGGTAATCGAGGAGGCATGCAGGTGCGACCCCGAGTCATCGTTCCCCTGCTGTTCGCGTTGGCGGCGGCACTGGGGTTGGTTGTGGGGGCTGTCCTGCCGGGATCCTCGAGCACTCCGGTCGCCGCCGATGGCGAGTCAACCCCCGCCGAGCCGAGTGAGCCCGGTGAGCCCTCCGCCCCCAGCGATCCGAGCGATCCGGAGACCTCCGAACCCGCTGCACCCCAGATTGGGGAGGTGACCGGCGCCGGCGGTGGCGTGTCGGCGGTCAATCTGCCTCAGCCGGAGTTCGAGATCACGAAGCTCGCCCCCGGGGAAACTCCACCGCAGTTCGTCGTCGTGTCCTTCGACGGGTCGGGCAATGACGCGGTCTTCCACCAATTCGTGGACACCGCGGACGCGACGGGCGCGAAGTTCACCTTCTTCGTCTCCAGCATCTATCTCCTGCCCGATGAGCAGCGTTTCGAATACACCAACCCGGGTCGCTCACCGGGTGAGTCCGGGATCGGGTTCGGCGGAGCTGCCGCCGACGTCGCTGGCCGTGTCGAGAACTACCGCGAGGCCTATGAGAAGGGCCACGAGATCGGCACCCACTTTGGCGGCCACTACTGCCAGACGAACACCGGCAGTGTCGTGAACTTCTCGCAGGCGGACTGGGACTCCGAGGTCAGCCAGGCCGAACGGTTCATCAATGATTGGGCCGCCAACACCGGCACGAGCGCTCCGAACCCGCTGCCGTTCAACGGCAGCGTCTATAAGGGCGGGCGCACCCCGTGTCTCGAAGGCGACCGGGCGGCGATGTATCCAGCGTTCGTCGATCACGGGTTCACCTACGACTCTTCCAACACCGGCTACTTCCAGTGGCCGCTGAAGAACTCATACGGACTGTGGGACTTCCCACTGCCGACGCTGAAGGTCGGCGACACCGGCCGCTCGGCGATCGCAATGGACTACAACATCTACTACCAGGCCTCGAATGGCCAGACGAACATCACCGACCCGGGCGAGTGCGCGGAGATCCAGCGAATCTCCTACGACACGCTGATGAACGCGACGAAGGCTGCCTACAACGGCACGCGCGCACCGCTTATCTGGGGCATGCACTGGAGTCCATATGCCTGCGGGGCGTTCATCGAGGCGACACAAGCGTTCATCCGCGACGCGACAGCGACGATGCCTGACGTGCAGTTCGTGACCTTCGATCAACTTGCCCAGTGGCTCGACGCGCAAGATCCCGCAGTGCTTGCGGCTCTCCAGGCTCAGGGCCCCCAGATCTACTAACCCGCCCTAGTCGCTCTGGCTCTTTCCGGCATGCTGGTCACCGTGCCCGTCGACTCCCGGCGCGATCCCCTCGCGACCCTGGCTGACCTACCCGGTGTGCGCGATGCATGCCAACAGGCCCGCGACGAGATCGATCGGATGCTGTGGGACCGCGATGTCCGCGCCCGGGCCGGGGAACTCGCCGTCGAATCCCGAGTGCAGGGCGCCAGGGCATCTGCCGCGCTCGAGGGAGCGGAGGTGTCTCTGGCCGCGATGCGGGGCGGCATTGCCGAGGAGGATTCCCCGGTCGGGCGAGCTGTCGCGGCCGCCGTCGCGGTCACTGCCGCCGTGCCGAGTCAGGTCGACACCTTTGGGCGAGCGCCCCTGCAGGTCATCGCCCACCTGCACGTGTTGGCGACCCGCGGATTCGCCGCCGATGACGACCGAGGGCGCCCTCGCGCCGATGAGACCGTCGTGGATCCCCTCCACCTCGGTTCCCTGCCACCCGTCCGCGATATCTCCCCGCGACTCGATGCTCTCGCCACTGTCCTGACCCGTCCTACCGAGGCGCCGGCGGTCCTTGTTGCAGCGATCGTGCACGGCGAACTACTGGCCCTTCGCCCCTTCGCTTGGGGATCGGGTCTCATCGCACGCGCGACGGTGCGCTGCGTGCTCGCGGCTCGCGGGGTGGACCCGGACCTGCTGGGAGCCCCTGAGCTCGGGATGCTCTCGGCGGGCCGACCGTCTTATGTCAAGGCGCTGCGCGGTTATGCCAGTGGTGAACCCGACGGTGTCGCGGAGTGGATCACTTGGAACGCTCAGGCGATCTCGCTGTCGAACCAGACGGTGTGAGATCGACTGACGCTGCCTCGCTCGCGCGCCGAGCGCGACGTTGGCGCAGCGCCTGAAAAAGCACGCAGGTGACGACGGTCAGCCAACCGAGGACGAGCACGGAGTAGCTGATCTGCCAGATCAGTGGCGCGGCCTCGACGGCGCCGAGCAGGATGCGCGCGTTCAGCAGCGCGATCACCCCGCCGACGATCACTCCGAGAACACGCGGGTTGAGGTGTCGCACGACCGCGGCAGCGAAGGGTGCGGCGATCGCGCCGCCGATGAGTAGCGCGGCGACATAGCCGAGATCGAGCCCGGACAGACCGAGGCCGAGCAGGAACCCGGCGGTGGCACTCAGCGCCACGATGAACTCAGCCGCGCTCACCGTCCCGATGACGCGGCGTGGTTCCAGCCGGCCGTCTGCGAGGAGGATCGGAGTCGTCACCGGCCCCCAGCCGCCTCCCCCCGTGGCGTCGATGAAGCCGCCGGTCAAGCCGAGTGGGAGCAGCAGCCGGCGGCGGGGGCGACCGCCGCGCAGGGTGATTGCCTGACCGCGGGTGAAGCGGATGACGACGTAGACGCCGAGCAAGAACAGGACCGCTCCGGCGAGCGGCCGCGCGATGTCGGTGGCGAGCGCAGACAGCACGGTCGCGCCGGCGAAGGAGCCGATCGCACCGGGCAGTGCGATGCGGCGCACCGTCGGCCAGTCGACATTGCCGAACCGATGGTGGGCGACCCCGGAGATCGCTGCGGTGCCGATCTTTGCCATCTGGACCGAGGCCGAGGCGAGCGCGGGGGAGAGTCCGAGGGCGATGAGCAAGGTGGCGGAGGTGACGCCGTAGCCCATGCCGAGGGAGCCGTCCACGAAGGAGGCCCCGAGTCCGGCGAAGGCGATCAGAACCAGCGTCGGCACGGGCATCCCTTCTCACGCGATCAGATACACATAAAAGACAACAAGGAAACATGACAATAGCACGTGATGGTGGTGGGCCGGGTGGCGGAGGGGCCCCGGACCGATCAGTGCCAGGCGTCGGGGTCGTCGAGCAGTCGGCGCACGCGCGCCGGGAAGGTCTCGGTGAGGACATCGGCCAGGGACACCGACTCCAGGATCTGGCGTTCTGCGGCCCGCAGAGCGACGAGCACCGGCTGTAGTCCCGTAGCGGAGCCCGCATAGTGCAGGTTTTCTGGCCGGGTTCCCGCCACGTTCGCCAGCGCGCCGTCGATGGCGCGAATGACATCGGCGAGGCTGATGTTTGCTGCTGGCCGAGCCAACGCCCAGCCACCCTCGGGCCCGCGACGAGCGCGAACCAATCCGGCCCGGCGCAACTCGGCGAGGATCGCCCCCAGGTAGGTGCTGGGAATGTCCTGTGCCTCGGCGATCGTGTCAGTCGCGACCAGTTCCCCCTCGGCAGCGGCAAGCTCGAGGGCAGCCCGGAGGGCGTAGTCGGTTCGACCGGTCAGACGCACGATCGTCAGGATAGAGCGATCATCGGGGCGCAGGGAGCACTAGCCTCGTCGCCATGGACCATCCCGCGCGCACCGGACTGATCGGGGCGGCGTTTGCCGTCGGTCGCTCCTTCCAGCCGAACCTACTCACCCGCAACACCGTCGACCAGGCGATCATCACGGGCGCGAGCTCGGCGAGCGCCTACGGCGTGTACGCATCGGTGGACTCGATGATCAACTCGATCGCTTCACGCTTCACTGGTCAAGAGCATCCTGGGGCTGCCGGGCGGTTCGCTGTCGCGGCCACCTTGGGGGCGGCCGGGGCAGTTGCATCGAGCATGTTGACCTGGCGCGAACACGAGCCACGCGCCCGTGCCGCAGGGCGGCTCATCGGTCAGTCGCTCGCCGCAGCGGGTGTTGCGAGCATCGCCTCCACGATGACCGGGCAGCGGCATGAGGGGCGCCGCGCCGCCTTCGTCGTGGCGACGGGAGTGGGTGCGTTGTCGTGGGCCGTGACCCGACCCTGGCGAGCAGCACCGGGTTCGCTGCTGCCAGAGGACCTCGACGTCACCCTCCACACTCGACAGCACGGAGAGCAACACTTCTTCGAAGACGACGTGCGCGAGGTCAAGCCCGCGGTGACGGTCGGCATCGCTGCGGCAGTCGGAGTCGTCACCTACGGACTCGCTCGCGCGGAGTCCGCGCTCACCTATGCGTCCTCCCGCGCAGCGACCTATCTCATCGGTGGTGAACCCCAGGATCACCGCACTCTCGGACGTCTCACCGCAACCGGGATCAGCCTCGGCGCGGCCTATCTCGCGCTCAATCGGGTCTCGGCGATGCTGTCGAAGGGCGGGGACTCTATCGAGCCCGGACACGACACTCCGCCGAGCGCACCGGAGATCACCGGTTCACCCGCGTCGGGGTTGCCGTGGGACAAGCAGACGCGTGAGGGTGCGCGGTGGTTGAGCATGACGCTTCCCCCATCGAGCATCGACGCGGTCATGGGGGTCACCGGCTCGAAGCAGCCGATCCGCGTTTATTCCTCCATCGAGATCGCCGACACCGAAGCGGAGCGAGCGAAGATCCTGCTGGATGAAATCGATCGCACACATGCCCTACAGCGCACAGCGTTCGCTCTTTTCTCACCGACTGGCTCGGGCTACGTGAACTACGTGGCGACGGAGACTTTCGAATACCTCACACAGGGGGACTGCGCGTCCGCGGCCATTCAATACTCGGTACTCCCGTCGTCGCTTTCCCTCGGCAAGGTGCCGACGGGGACGGCGCAGACACGCATGGTGGTGGACGGGATCGTTGAGCGCCTGATGGCGATGCCGGCTGAGCAGCGTCCGCGCTTCTTCCTGTTCGGTGAGAGCCTCGGCTCTCAGGTGAGCGAGGAGATGTTCGCCGGTTCGTGGATCTACGGCCCGGCCGGTGCGGGCATCGAGGCGGCGCTGTGGATCGGGACACCGTCGGCAACGACCTGGCGCAAGCAACTGTGGGGGGAGCGGTCGGTTGCTGATGTCCCGACCATTGGACCTGGGCAGGCCTACCTGCCGCGCACGATCGCCGACTGGCGCGGACTGCCGGCAGAGAAGCGCACCGAGGTGAGATACCTGCTGCTGCAGAACGGGGATGATCCAATCCCGAAGTTCGGTAGCCAGGTGCTGTGGCGGCGCCCCGATTGGCTCGGCCCGATCCGCCCGCTTGGCGCACCGCGCGGAACGCAGTGGGTGCCCGGTGCGACGTTCCTTATGACGTTCCTCGACATGCTCAACGCGCTCACGCCGACTCCTGGGATCTTCGCCGAGGGCGGCCACGACTACCGCTTCGTGCTGCCCGAGGCGCTGTCAACGACATGGCGACTCGAGGCGACCGATGAGCAGATGGCGCGGATGAACAAGGCATTGCGTGAGCGGGAACTGGCCTGGGAGTTGCATCGGGATCGTGCCGCTGCGCTCGCCAAACCCGCGGCTGAGCAGGCTGACGCGATGTCGAAGGTGCTGGCGACGGCGACGAAGTACACCGGTCGCGATATCGATGCCGAGGAGTTGGCAATGATCATCGCCAAGGGTCTGCAGCCCACTGGCGAGTGACACTCACCCAATCGACGGGGACTCCCACGCTGCGTCGATGCGATCCCACTCCGGCGGGATGAGCCCCTCAATGATGGGTCCGTCTCGGAACCATGGATTCGGTGCGACCACCGGGGTGCGGGGATCGTTCATCCATGCGGCCCACCAGCCGAAGGTCGAGTTCGCGATGACATGCCCCGCTCCGTGGCTCATCACCCACATCTCCTCGGCCGCACCGCTCGAACCGGTGACCAGCTCCCCGTCGACGAGGTGTTCCGCGGCGACCGGATCATCGGAGAACACCCAGACCGGGCCGGTGATTCCACGTTCGCGAAGCCGCTCGACGCCGCGGGAGTAATAGTCCCGATCGAGTAGGCCGAAGCCATCGACCTTCGCGTAGTCCCCGCGCCGCACGTGCACGATGATCGGCCGCTCGGCGAGCGCACGCTCCGCGGCGCCCTCAGCCCAGGCGCTGCGGTCGTTGAGATCTGGTCGACGCGGCATCCCGAAGTCCAGGGCGGTGCTCGTGAGTTTCCAGGACTGAAAATATCCGCGCAGTTTCGTTCCCGCCGGGAGGGTGAGGACGGCCGGATCATGGCCCACGACGGTGGATTCGTGGACGCGCATCATCCGACCGATCGAGGGAACATCCCGGATCGCCTTCGCAGCGGCGCGACTCGGGAGTCGTCCGGGCGTCGACCAGGCACGACTCTCGGGCAGCCAGGTTCCAGGCAGGTTGAAGTCGAGGATCGCGATGCCGTGATCGGTGATGCCGTGGCGGGTGTGGGAGAGGTCGAGACGAAGATCGGTGCCCCGCATCCCGGCGAGCGCGGCGCCGGCGGCATAACCGAATAGTTGGTTGCCGAGGCCGCCGATGAGGCGCACGGTGATCGGCCGGGACATGCCCGCGAACCTACCCTGTGATCAGGATGAGGGGACTAGCCTGCGAGGCATGGCGACCGACACCGCAGCCCCGCCCGCACGCAAGCACCACGTCTGGGCGTGGGTCCTCGGAACGATCGGGGTGGTCATCCTGCTGTTGCTTGCCACGGCGGTGTCCTTCGGCCAATACACCGTGAAGCGCTCGTGGCCCCAACTCTCCGGCACGATCGAACTCAGCGGGCTGAGTGCTCCGGTCGACGTTCTGCGAGACGAGCGGGGGATCCCCACGATCTACGCCGACTCGGTCGCCGATCTGATGTTCGCGCAGGGGTTCGTGCATGCCCAGGACCGCTTCTACGAGATGGATGTGCGCCGTCACATCACCGCGGGGCGGTTGTCGGAGATGTTCGGTGACGGGCAGGTGCAGACCGACGCGTTCCTGCGAACCCTGGGGTGGCGCCGTGTGGCGGAGCAGGAACTCGGGCTCCTCGATGCACGATCGACGGAGATCCTCGCGGCGTATAGCGCGGGCGTGAACGCCTACCTCACTGATCGCTCCCCAGCCGACATCAGCCTGGAGTATTCCGTGCTGGGCCTGATCAATCCGTCGTATGAGATCGAGGCATGGGGTCCGGCCGACTCGGTTGCCTGGCTGAAGGCGTTGGCCTGGGATCTGCGCGGCAACATGAGCGACGAGATCTACCGAACGATCATCGCTGCGTCGGTGGGAGTCGAGCGAACTGAGGAACTCTTCCCGCCCTATCCCTATGCGGCGCATCAGCCGATCGTGCTGGGCGGAGGGGTGCAGGACGGGGAATTTATTCCGGATCCGAGTGCGGGTCCGGTAACGCCGGAGCTGTTCTCCTCGACCGTGGTGAGCGAGCAGGTGGTGTCGGCGCTTACTGATGTGTTGAGGGCGAGTGCTGGCTTGGCGGAGGTGCTCGGCCCCGATGGTCGCGGAATCGGTTCGAACTCCTGGGCAGTCGGTGGGGATCTCACCGCAACTGGTGCCCCGATCCTCGCGAATGACCCGCACCTTGCTCCGGCGATGCCGAGCCTGTGGTACCAAGCGAATCTGCGCTGCCGAACTGTGACGCCCGATTGTGACTACGACGTGGGCGGCTGGACGATGGCAGGGCTGCCGGGTGTGTTCATCGGCCACACGAGCACCTTCGCGTGGGGCTTCACCAACACCGGCCCCGACGTCACCGATCTGGTGCTGCACAAGGTCGACGGCGACACCTACCTCGTCGACGGTGAGGCAGTTCCGTTCACGACTCGCACCGAAGTGATCGAGGTGGCTGGTGGTGATCCCGTGACGATCACGGTGCGCGAGACCGCGGACGGCCCGATCATCTCCGGAGTGCTCGAGGATCCCGATGTGTATGCGGTGGTTGGCGCAGAGGCGCCGGTTCCCGCGCCGGGTGAGACGGGGAACGTCGATCCGCAGCCTGACCGTGGTTCGGGTTATGCGGTCGCGCTGCGATGGACGGCGCTGACCCCGGGAACGACCTTCGATGCGACGCACAAGCTGAACACGGCGACCAACTTCGAGCAGTTCCGCGAGGCGGCCACGTTCCTCGAGGTGCCGGCGCAGAACCTGCTCTACGCCGACGTCAACGGCACGATCGCCTATCAGATGCCCGGCCGTGTCCCGATCCGCAACGGCTACGACGGCAAGTGGCCGGTGCCGGGGTGGAGCAGCGATTTCGGTTGGGACGGCTACATTCCTTTCGAGGCACTGCCCTATGTCGAAAATCCCGACAGTGGCTTTATCGTGACGGCGAACCAGGCGGTTATCGGGCCAGACTACGAATACTTCATCACCGATGACTGGTCCTATGGCGCGCGTAGTCAGCGAATCGTGGACATGATCACCTCGCGCATCGACTCCGGGGAGGCGTTCACCGTCGAAGCGATGCAGAAGATGCAGATGGACTCCCAGAATGCGCTCGCGACGTTCCTGGTGCCTAGGCTCGCTGAGACCGGTGCGAGCAATGCCGCGCTGTCGCTGTTCGAGGGATGGAACTACGAGCAGGCCATCGACTCTGCGCCGGCGGCGTACTTCAACGCGATCTGGCGACAGATGGTCAATCGCATGTTCAACTCCCACATCGACACTGAACTCACAACAGCGAGTGGTGATGATCAGTTCTGGGAGGTCATCGAGCGGATCTGGAATGAGCCGACGAACGCGTGGTGGGACGACCCGACGACGATCGAGGTCGAGGATCGAGATGCGATGATGCAGGTCAGCGTCAATGCGGCGGCCGAGGAGATGTCAGGGCTGCAGGGATCGGATCCGAGCGGTTGGCGCTGGGGCGGGTTGCACACCCTGTTGTTACAGAACGGAACGCTGGGTGCCAGCGGGATCGCGCCGATCGAGGCACTGTTCAACCGCGGGCCGATCGAGGTCGCTGGCGGGAGTGCGGCGGTGAATGCCAACGGCTGGGTGCCCAGCGAGGGATATGAGGTCCTCTGGGTGGCTAGCATGCGCCAGGTGGTGGACCTGGCAAACCTCGATGCGTCGACATGGGTGAACCTGACCGGCAACTCCGGTCATGCCTACGCCCCGACCTATGCCGATCAGGTCACCGCATGGCAGACCGGCGAGCAGTTCGCCTGGCCGTGGAGTCCGGCGGCGGTCGAGCAGGCCACAACCGACTCTCTCCTCCTCACCCCATCGAACTGAGTTCATTCTCCAGTCGGGAGGATTTCCCTACCCGCGACTTGTCTGGCGCGGTCAGTTCAGGTTGGGTGGTCGTGGTGTTTCCATCGCACCGCTGACATCACCGAATACTTTGATGGACTGTCCTGCCTTGACGATCTGCAGGTCGAGCTCGACACCTGGCGCGCTGGTGGTTCCGGCCACCTCGTCTGGGCGACCGGGCTCTACACGTTCTCCTACACCGAGGAGGGCGAGACGGTCGAGGTTCCCGCGCGCTACACCTTTGTGTGGAAGGCGAACCGCAAGGGCACCTATCGGATCGTCACGCATCACTCATCCGTGACGCCATAGGCGGGCGTCCGAACTCCGCACGTGACTCGGGGCAAGACTGCACTCGCCATCGCGGAATCAGGCTCTTGGCGCTCGATCGGGGATCGATTCTGAAGGCGGGTTATCATCGGCGCATGCCCGCCACTGGGCGGGCCACCCGCTTCCTTGCTGCAGCCTCGGCTGCCCTGCTCGCCCTCGGTCTCGCCCCGGCGAGCGCCAGCGCCGTGTCGATCATCCCCGTCGAGGACAAGGCCGTTGACGTCCCACTTACCACCGCCGAGAACTCCCATCAGCCGGACATCGTCGTCATCTATACCGATGACCAGCGCAAAGGCTCCGAGAAGCTCATGCCGCAGGTCAAGAAGCTCCTTATCGAGCAGGGCGTGAGTTTCACTGACGCCCACACGCCCACCTCGACCTGCTGTCCGTCTCGGGTGTCGCTGCTCACCGGCCGGCTCGCGAATGAGACCGGTGTGTGGACGAACTGGCCGCCCTACGGCGGGTTCGAAGCATTCATGACCGAGATCGGCGATTCCGACACGATCGCGACGAGACTGAGCGATGCGGGGTACCGCACGGCGCTTGTCGGGAAGTATCTCAACGGATACGCGAAATCATCGACCCGTGAGGAATACGCCGGTTCGGCGAACTACATCCCACCGGGTTGGGATCAGTGGTTCACCTTCGGTGGTCCGGCGCCAGTGGCGAATCCGGAGAACTCGGCCTACTACGACTACTGGACGATGAGCAGTGTCGATGGATCGAGGCCCACCTTCCGGTATCACGGCGAGAACCCCGATGACTATTCCACGCGCGTGTTCGGCTCTATGGCCGTCGACGTCGTTGAGTCTGCGCCGAAGGATCAGCCGCTGTTCATGCTGTTCACCCCGAACGCCCCCCATTCGAAGTACACACCTGATCCGAAATACAAGAAGGCAGTAGTCCCGACGGCGAAGAACGTCGCTGGATTCAATGATGTGACCGGCAAGCCGAAGTGGATCCAGAGGCGCGATCCGGTGAAGGAATCCTCCGCCGTGAACGTGCGCAAGAACCAGATGCGTACCCTGATGAGCATCGATGACGTGGTCGCTGATCTCATCGGCGCACTGAAGGAGCGGGGGACGCTGTCGAACACCCTGCTGGTGTTCGCGTCGGACAACGGTTACACCTGGGGGGAGTTCCGACTCCTCGGAACGAAGAACTTCCCCTACTCGACGCGAATCCCGTTGATCATGCGTTGGGACGACGGTGGTTTCACCGGAGGTGTGCGAGACCAGCGTCTGTCGGCGAACATCGACATCACGCGCACGGCGCTTGCGGCTGCTGGGGCAGACACATCGGGTCTGGGTGGTGCCCTCGACCTGACGGACCCGACAGCAAAGCGGAAGCACCTGTCGATCGCCGCGTGGCGCAACCGCGGCATTTCTGATCGGCGGATGGCGTCGTATTGTGCGGTGCGGACGCGAAACTGGTTGTTCGTCCACTACAACAAGAATCGTTTCGAAGAGTTGTACGACGTCCTTCGTGATCCGAACATGCTGACCAACCTGATCGATGACGTCTCAGTCCGGGTGCACGCCGATGCGCTGCGCAACATGACACAGCAGACCTGCGACCCGGCACCACCTGAATTTTCCTGGACGAAATAGCCTGAGGGACATGTCGGCGTCCGCACTTTCCAGGCACTTCGCTCGTAGTAACCAGGTGAGTAGGGACCAATCCGTCTGGCAACCCGGGGACCCTGCCCAGACCGTGATCAGCGGCTACTTCATGGGCCTGACCAAGCGGTCCATCGAGGTTGCCTGAGCGCGGCAGAGCCAAACTCCGCAACTCCCTAGGGGCGAAAAAGTGCTGATAGGTGCGGGGCTGGGCAGATTTTGATTATCCTGGGTAATGACCTATGCTAACTAATTATGCCGTCCGCCCATGAACTCCAGGTCGCTGTCATGCGACTGGCCCGGCGTATGCGTGCCGAACGGGGCGATCACGGTCTGACCCTCACCCAGCTCGCGGTCCTGGCGACCCTGTCCCGGCACGGACAGATGTCCCCCAGCGACCTTGCCGCTCACGAGCGGGTGCAGCCCCCCTCCATGACCCGCACCATTAACGGCCTCGTCGACCTCGGCCTCGTCGAGCGATCCCCCGACCCCGATGACGGTCGCCAGGTGCGCGTCGATCTCACCCATGAGGGGCGCACGCTGCTCGCCCAGGACCGCGCGCAGCGGGAGGAATGGCTCAGCCGCCAAATGGCAGACCTCACCCCCGAAGAGCGCGCAACGATGAAGAAGGCGGCGAGCATTCTCGACCGGCTGGCGAGTTCATGAGCCCCACCTTCAAGGCTCTGTCGAATGGGCAGTATCGGCGCTACCTGATCGCGCAGCTGTCTACCGGCATCGGTTTCTGGATGATGCGGCTGGCCCAGGACTGGATCGTGCTGGACCTCACCGACGGGTCGGGAATCGCGGTCGGCGTCGCCACCGCGCTGCAGTTCATCCCGTTCCTCATCGTCACCCCGTGGGCCGGGGTTCTCGCTGACCGTTTCTCTCGCCGCGCGCTGATGATCACTGCCCACGTCGGCTTGACTGTCACCTCGCTCCTGCTGCTATTCGCCCTGCTGTTCGGCTTCGCTTCGCTGCCGGTGGTGTTCGCCCTCGCCGCACTAACCGGCGCGATGGCATCTCTCGACATGCCCGCACGTCAGGCGATGGTCGGTGACATCGTTGGTGATGACTCCCTGGTGAATGCGGTCGCGTTGAATGCGGTGGCCTTCAACCTGGCTCGCATCTCCGGTCCGGCGATCGCCGGTGTCCTTATTGCGGGCACTGGTGTCCCCGTGGTGATTGGCGCGATCGCGGCCATGTTCGCCACCGCGCTGGCCGCGCTCACCAGCCTCCAGCCACGTCGATCGTCGAGCAAGTCTGGTCAACCGCGCGCGACCTTCCGTGAAGGCCTGGCGTTCCTGTGGTCGCGCCCGGATCTGATCTTCATCCTCGGCACCGTGTTCGGAGTCGCGATGTTCGCACTCAACTCCCAGTTGACCACCGCGCTTATGGCAACCGCGGAGTTCGGCGGCAACGCCGCCTCACTGGGAATCCTGTCGACCTTCCTCGCCATCGGTTCACTGGTCGGTTCGCTGCTGGCGGCCCGACGCGTCGTCGTCCGATTGCGGCTGGTGATCATCGCTGCGGTCGCCTTCGGTGCGGCCACGTTGCTGTCCGGCCTCATGCCGACGTGGAGCCTGTTCGCCCTCGTCCTTCCACTGTGCGGGATCACCGCGATGACCTTCACCACCGCCGCGCAGTCCTATCTGCAGCTCGGCACCCCCGATCGCCTCCGTGGCCGGGTCATGGGCCTGTACACGATGCTGTTCTTCGCCGGCACCCCCGTGGGCGCGCCGCTCATCGGCTGGCTGTCGGATCTCTTCGGACCTCGGATCGGCCTGGTCGGTGGGGGCATCGGCGCCCTACTCTCGGTCGCCGCAATGACGTGGTGGCTCGCCCGTCGCCGTAGGACCCCCGGACGCAGGATGTTGGCGATTCCCCGACGATTCCCCGATCCCGCCGTCACATCCGCGGGTGCCACGGGCGACACTGAGGTGAGCAGCAGTCCATCGAGTTGAGGAGCACCGTCATCAAAGCTGTGATCGCTGGTGCTGCAGCCATCCTTCTGGGTGGCAGCCTCGCCCTCGTGGAGAGCGGGGGCCCTTCGGTTGCGAAGGCGCAGCCCGAATCCGGAACGGTCGCTCGAGGACTCATCGTGCGCACCGACCCGGGGATATCGAGCCTGATCACGACGCGATCCGCGGCTCGATCGGTCGTCGGGGCGGCGGCCAGCCCGACGCCAGTGTCGGGCTCCACCT
>JBDQGZ010000004.1:0-33671 GCA_040265115.1 Candidatus Nanopelagicales bacterium | reverse complement strand
GTGATGCGGCAGGTCAGGCACCGACGGCGTGGGCGATCGCCTGAACGGCACCGGTGAGGTCATGCACACGCCGAGCCGGTGTCGAACCCGGCTGCCATCCCGGACCGGCGAGAAGGACGATCGGGTCTGGGCGCAGATCCGGCAGATCGTCGACGATCGACAGCTCCCCTGTCTCCGGGGTCTGCGACCACAGCAGGATCGCGGCCGGTCCGGTGCGACGCCCCGCGGCGGACAGTGCATCCGATGGAGTGCGGGCACCAAGCATGCGGGCGGCCACCCGACGCTCGGCCAGGCCCGCGGCGACTGCCCACAGTGGAAGCGTGTGCAACTCATCGCCCGAGGACGCGAGCAGCACAGGACGAGCGTTGACCGGTGTGAACCCCTGGTGGACCCGTCGACTCAAGATGGCCTGGGTTGCCTCGGAGAGAACGTGCTCCACCTCAATCCCTGAACCGGTTGCCTCCCATCGCTGACCGACGCCGATGAGCACGGGAACAAGGAGGTGATCCCAGGTCCACACGACACCACGACGTTCGAGGGTCTCGGTGATGATGTGCTCGCAGGCCTGCGAGTCCAGGCTGACTGCGGCACGCGCGAGACCGCGAGCCGCAGGTGCGCCGCCGGGCATCGCCAGAACACGCCCCCCACCCTGGCGGGAGCCAGAGGGATCCGCCGGGAGTTCCATGGCCGCCGGCTGCGGCGATGTCCCCTCCCCCACTGATTGCACATCCAGGGCGAGTGCAGCCCTGGCGGCATCACCGGGTGAGACTCCGGACAGCACCAGCCGACGCATGTGCTCCAGGCGGGCGATGTCCGCCGTGCCATAGCGGCGATGGGCACCTGCGGAATGGGCACTCGGCCCCAACCCGTAGCGACGATCCCACGTGCGAAGGGTCGCCGGCGCGACACCGAGCCGGCGGGCGACGGCTGCCACCGTCAAGCCCACCTCTCCCGCCTCGGCCGCGGACCCTACATCGGGAACCCTGGCCGACTCGGGCATCCCTGATGCCGAAGTCATGCCTCTATTGTCCGTCGCATCAGGTATCCCGCCAGCCGAGATCGCCTGCCCTCGCTCGTCATGGCCCCGACTTCCTTCAACCACCCCGGAATCTGCTCATCAGACGGTCGTTTTCCTCATGATCGGCTCACGAAATGGCCGCCATTTCGCGGGCCGATCCCTCGGGAGGTGGTGCGATGAGCGAACCCATTCGTAGTTGTTCAAAAATTGTTCAACAGAACCCCTTGACCAACTTCTGGCGCGGTTCTAAACTGTTCATCAGCAGACGCCACCGCATATAGGAGGTCACCATGGCTGATGTCTCTCGACTCCCCGGCCCCAACGCTGACGTGTGGGACTGGCAACTGCTGGGGGCATGCCGGGGCGAGGACCCTGCGGTGTTCTTCCATCCTGAGGGCGAGCGTGGCCCCGCTCGAGCGGCCCGGGAGGCCGCGGCCAAGACCGTGTGCCACGGATGTCCCGTGAAGACCGAGTGCGCCGAACACGCCCTGCGCGTGCGCGAGCCCTACGGCGTCTGGGGTGGCATGAGCGAGGATGATCGAGAGGCGATCTACCGCTCCCGCCGTCCCCGCCTCCCCGTGGCCGGGTAACCACACCCGCCTCCCAATCGAAGGGCCCGCCATCCGTATGGATGGCGGGCCCTTGTCATTGGTTCGTGGAAGTGCTTCCCCTAGTGGCTGTGGCCGTGGTGGGAGTGGCCGTGACCGTGCGCGTCGTCGGCCTCGTCCTCGGGCTTTTCCACCACGAGAACCTCGGTTGTGAGCAGCATGCCCGCGATCGAAGCAGCGTTGGCCAGTGCCGAGCGCGTCACCTTGACCGGGTCGATGACGCCGGCGGCCACCAGGTCGACATATTCACCGGTGGCGGCGTTGAAGCCCTGACCAGCAGGAAGCTCGGCGACCTTGCTCACCACGACGTAGCCCTGCTCGCCGGCATTGTCGGCGATCCAGCGCATGGGCTGGACAGCGGCGCGTCGAATGATCTGCGCGCCGGTGTCCTGATCGCCGGTCAGCGACAGACCATCGATGGCCGCGGCCGCGTGGACGAGAGCGGCACCACCACCGGCGACGATTCCCTCCTCGATCGCGGCTCGAGTAGCGGAAACAGCATCCTCGACGCGGTGCTTCTTCTCCTTCAGCTCAACCTCGGTGTGTGCACCGACCTTGATGACGACGACGCCACCCGAGAGCTTCGCGAGGCGCTCCTGCAGCTTCTCCCGATCCCAGTCGGAGTCAGTGCGCTCGATCTCGGACTTGATCTGCGCGATTCGATCCGCGACAGCGTCAGCGTCGCCACCGCCATCGATGAGGGTGGTGTTGTCCTTGGTCACGACGACGCGGCGAGCGTGGCCGAGGACCTCCAGGCCGACCTGGTCGAGCTTGAGGCCGACCTCGGGGGCCACAACCTGGGCGCCGGTGAGGATCGCGATGTCCTGCTGGATGGCCTTGCGACGGTCACCGAAAGCCGGGGCCTTGACCGCGCAGGAGGTGAAGATGCCGCGGATGCGATTGACGACCAGCGTCGACAGGGCCTCTCCCTCGACATCCTCGGCGATGATCATGAGCGGCTTGCCCGTCTGGGCCACCTTCTCCAGCAGCGGGAGCAGTTCATTGACCGCGGAGATCTTGCCCTGCACGAGCAGAATGTGGGCGTCTTCGAGGACCGCTTCCATGCGCTCGGTGTCGGTCACGAAGTAGGGGCTGATGTATCCCTTGTCGAACTGCATGCCCTCGGTGAACTCGAGCTCCATCTCGGCGATGGAGGATTCTTCCACCGAGATCACGCCGTCCTTGCCGACCTTGTCGAAGGCGTCGGCGATGATGTCGCCGACCTCGGCGTCCTGCGAGGAGATGGTCGCGACCTGCGCGATCTCCGCGCGACCGTCGACATCGCGAGCAACCTCGGCGAGGCGATCGGCCATCGCGGCAACCGCGGCATCCATGCCCTTCTTCAACGCCATCGGGTTCGCACCTGCGGCGACCTGACGCAGGCCCTCGTGGACCATCGCCTGGGCGAGGACGGTCGCGGTCGTGGTGCCGTCACCGGCGATGTCATTGGTCTTGGTGGCGACCTCCTTCACCAACTGCGCACCGAGGTTCTCATAGGGGTCTTCCAACTCGATCTCGCGAGCGATGGTCACGCCATCGTTGGTGATCGTGGGCGAACCCCACTTCTTGTCGATGACCACATTGCGGCCCTTGGGGCCGATGGTCACCTTGACGGTGTCAGCGAGTGCATTGACTCCGCGCTCGAGACTGCGGCGGGCCGACTCGTCGAACTCCAGGATCTTGGGCATGGTCCTTCACTTTCCCGATGGTGTGCGCGAAGCGCAGCTGGGGCGAACAGTGGATTCGGGGCGGGGCTGCATCTCCCCGCTTCGCCGGCTGCGCGCCGGGCCCTCATCGGACCCGGCGCGCGCACGGCCTAGGTGCTCGCGGGATCGCGAGCCGGGGATCACTTCTCGATGACGGCGAGAACGTCGCGTGCCGAGAGGATCAGGTACTCCTCGTTGTTGTACTTCACCTCGGTGCCGCCGTACTTGGAGTAGATGACGGTGTCACCGACGTTGATATCGAGCGGGATGCGCTTATCGCCATCCTCGTCGAATCGGCCGGGGCCAACCGCCAGGACCTTGCCCTCCTGGGGCTTCTCCTTGGCGGTGTCGGGGATGACCAGGCCCGAGGCCGTGGTCTGCTCGGCTTCGAGGGTCTGCACGAGGATGCGATCCTCGAGGGGCTTGATGGAGACGGACACGATGTATTCATCCTCCGATATGTGCACGGATGGTCGGTTGGGTAGTCAGTCGCCCCGTCGTCGCGGTGCCGGTGCAACCGAGCGCTGCCCACCGGCGCCACCATCCCCGGACGGGGCTAGCAGTCACAAGTGGAGAGTGCTAGAACCACGGTAGCCCGGGACTAGCACTCCGTCAACTCGAGTGCCAATGCCTCTCCCCGGGTCGCCGCCTCGGACTCACTCCGCGGATCGCACCCCGACCACCCGGGTGCGTGCGGATTCCTAGCCCGCCACCCACCGTTCGGCCACGGCGCCACTTCACCGGAACGCAAGTCTGGGGGATACCCGAACCCGGGGTCGGCTTCACCGATGCATCGACTGACGCCCCCGGTCTAGCCTTCATCGACACCCGATATCGACACCCGATGCGGTTGGCAAACACGGCTGATCACATCGCACGAGACGTACCGACGATGGGATCACCGTGAGAACCAATCGACCGCACCTGGGCTCCCATGCACTGCACCGGCGAACTCAGCGGACATCCGCACGCCGATCGACCGTCGCGAGTCTGTGTGCACTGGCTGTGGGGGCCGCCCTGTGCTCACCCCTCTCTCTCACGTCCGCGGCAGCAGCAGCTTCTCCCACGGCGACAGCGTCCGAGACGCAGGACGCTGCGACTGCCTCTGCTTCGCCGACTCCCAACCCCGCGGAGACCTCCCGGTCTGCCAGCTTGACCGTGTGGCCCTCCATGGGCCCGAATGCCCCCCTGATCGGTGCGGTGGTGGAGGTGCGGGATCGAGATGGCCGCCTCTTGGATTCCGGAACCGTGAACCAGGGCGGTGTCATGATTCTGCGGGACATCGCGCTGAGGGCCGAAGCATTACCCCTGTCCTTGACGAGCACGGGGGGCACAGCCCGAGGCCAGGACTTCAGCGGGGTCTTGAAAACCTACGCCTGGCCGAAGACTCGAGGCGCTACCTCGGTGTACCTGGATCTGGTGACGACAGCAGCAACCCGTAAGGAAGTCCTCGCCAAGGATGTGGTCCCGACTCAGCGCACCTGGCGTGCTGCTCTAACGGAGATTCGTGACGCCATCGGTATTCCGGCCGACGCCCCCGAAGGCATTCTGCAGTCGGGCAATAATTACGTTGATTACGACCGCATCATCGCGTCATCGCGTCCCGATCGATCCAAGGCTCCGAGGTCCTACAAGGCGCTCGTGCGCGTCTTGGCCAAGGGCGCAGCCGCCGAACGACCCTTCGCCCGGGTCACTCCCCGCGGATCCACCAATCCCATGGCGTCAGCTCCACTCAGTCCGATTGCGAGCTCCTCGCCCACCTGCACCAGCAACCTGCCTAATTCCTCTGGTCCTGGCCCCTCTTCGACCGTCCTCGTGGCCCAGGTCGGGATTATCGCGGCGGGTGCCTACCTGGAAGCTGCCGGAATTCCCAGCACCCTCGCGGGTGGGATTCCCGGCATGCTCCTCGGGGCCATGTCCGCCACAGGTACCTCACCTGAGCTGAGCGCTATCGAGGCTGTCGCAGAACAGTTGGAGTGCATCAGCGCTCAATTGGACAGCCTGAAGAGCGCAGTCGCGCTACAGGCGGCAGAGTCCTGCGAAAGTGCAGTGCGGACCGCCTTCGGCACGTATCAGGACCTCGTCGCGGATGCCCAACCTCTTCAGTTGACCGGTGTCACCGGAGCTGCCGGCTCGACGGTCATCACCTTGCCCGGCACCACGGGCTACGGCACCTTGATCGCCGGTCAGACCGTTGTCACCGGCCCGGGGATCGGACAGCAGGTCCTCGAGGTCCCCGACGCCACCGGCTCAGCAGGAGTGCGCACTCTGACGATCCCGAGGGTGGATGACTCCATCAAGCGCGGAATGAAAGTGACCGGTGCCGGCATCGGTAGCACCGACGACACACCGGTCACTGTTGTCAGCATCGCTTCTGATGGCCTCAGCAGTTCCGTTCTCACCCTGTCCGCAACCAACACCGGATCCGTTGCGGGCGTGTCGTTAGAAGGACCGGTTCGGATCACCAGCAAGTATGTCGAGGGCGGCAACACTGTGATCGCGCTGTCCACGGAAACCAAGGACAGCATCGAGGACGACCTGACCTTCACCCTGCCGTTGGATTACAGCAATGTCGCGTTGGCCACCCTGATGGACGATGTGTCACGACTTGACTGCAACAACATCATCAGCAAGAGCATCTTCGAATCCCCCACCGGAACCTCTGAACCCAGCGTGTACAACGACCTCGTGGCCGGCAACATCGATAATGGAGCACACATCGGGGTGGGCGGTGTGCAAACGATTCAGCAGTTCCTCGGCGCCTGGTCCATCGTGATGTACCAGCAGTCGATTCTGGAGGGTGAGCGCTACAACTATCTCGGCGACATTCAAACGCGCGTCAACAAAATGGGCATCGACGAGGTCACCGGCAAGTGCAAGTCGGGAGCTACCTGGCTGGACACCACCTTCTGCGTCTACACCAGCAATTTCGCTCAGGCAACCCCACCGGATATGTACAGCAATGAGTTGGGGCTGATGTACAGCGCCGGCAACGGATCGGCGATCATCGCGGCCCCCTTGGGCCACATGCTGCCGGGAATGAATCCTGATTTGAACAATTGCCGTCTCGACAAACTGAGTGACATGAAGGAGGGTTACCAGACAGCGGGCTTACCGGTCTACTGGTATTTCTGCCAAAAGAAGAGCCAAACCGACAGTGTCACCATCAGCGGGTTCGCGGCCAAGCAAGAGGACTTTATGGGCGCGGCACAGAAGATCGGGTTGAATACCAATTCTGACAATTCGGCCGTATCCACCTTCTACGCTCCGCGAGTTCGACATCCCAATTACCCGACCGGTGACGACATCAAGCCCATGGGTGACAGCGGCAAAGAGGCCTTGCGAACCCTGGTTGTCCAGGAAGGCCTCGTCCTGGATTCGTCAACGTCCAGCGACAGCTACTCACGGTTCTACGGTCCGAAGCAGACTTCGAGCCCCAAGGCAACCTATAAGGACTCCGGCCAAACCTGGCCGGGCGATCCATACACGCTCGTGGACTTCAAGGCCTATCTCGGTTCGTCCAGCAGTTTCCAGGTGTACGACAAGAACGACCTGCCGGATCTCACAATCGACGGCACGACCTACGACAAACTGGGCTGTCCCTGCATGATGCAGATCCTCACACGCCCGTGGTGGCCCCAGGCCGTGTCGGGAGGCATCGCCGCGTGGACCGCCACCACCGTGAAGCCGCTCAATCCGGCTGATGCAGGTTACTGATGCACCTCTGCCGAGGCTCGAGGGCCGATGCCGCTCACGCCAGGTGCTCGGCGAGTGCCGAAACAGCCTCGGGCTCCACGCAGCAGCATCCGCCGATCAGCCGAGCTCCCGCGAAGACCCAGCCCGTCACAGGCCACCCCTGCGTGCCTGATGCCGACTCGACTCGACCTCCGCCAGCAGCCGAATCGCTCCATGTCTCGGTGTCCGGGAGCCAGACTCTCCCGGCGTTGGGGTAGGCCACGAGGGGCATTCCGGTGGGCAGGTCGGTGGCACCCGCGATACGGCCCAGCAGCCCCGTGACCAGGTGCGGGGCCACACAGTTCACCCCGATCGCGGTGACAGATGGTGCGCACACCGCTGCACGGACCGCCTCGGAGATCGGCTGCCCCGCCCAGGTAGTCCGCTCATCCCCGCAACTGAAGGTCATCCAGGCCGGCAGGTCGGGATAGTCGACGAGGACTTCGGCGATGGCCGCGGCCTCATCAGCATCGGGGATCGTTTCGACGGCGAGTAGGTCGGGATCAGCTTCGGCGAGGATCTCGATCCGCTCGCCGTGGAAGTCCACCAACTCCTCGTGCGTGAGCCCGTAGCGGCCACGGTACTCACCCCCGTCATGGGTGATGGCGCCGTAGGGGCCGACGCTCGCCGCCACCAGGACTCCCGACGCGTCGGCTCCCCGGCGATGGACTGCCTCCCGCGCGACCTCGACGCTGCGGCGCAGCGCGACATCCGCCTGTGCGGCTGAGCGCCCCTGGGCCACAAAGCCGCCCCGGGAGACCTGGTAGCTGGCACTGATCACCACTCGGGCACCGGCATCGATGAAGTCAGCGTGCGCATCGACGAGCACCTCGGGATGATCTGCGAGCACCCGGGCAGACCACAGCGGCCCGGAGATATCCGCTCCCAGCGCTTCCAGGTGAGTAGCCAACCCACCATCGATCAGGACCGGGCCAGTAGCGATCAGGGCGTCGAATGCCGCGCGACGCGAGAGGTGTGGGCTCAGAGGTAATCCTCGAGCGGTGCGGGCGACAATCCGTTGGCACGGCCGATATCGAGGATCATCTGCAGCCCCTCGGCGAACTTCGGGTCCCAGAAGTGGAAGAGCACGATGTCCCCAGGACGCAGGGACGGCCCAGGGTTGAACGAGATGTTGCCGTTGTCGACCACAGCACTCCACATCACGATCCGGTTGACACCGCATCCTGCTGATGCGTCCTCCAACGCCGCAGCACTCGCACCTGAGAAGTACGGCTCCCCATATGGCGGACGCATCATCCAGGGTGTGTCCCCGAACTGAGCGCTGAGGCGCTCTTGTGCAGTACATACCTCGAAGTAGGGATCCGAGCTCGGATCGTTGAAGAACGGGTGCGTCACCGTGTGGTTCTGGATAGACCCGCCATAGGCCGTGACTGCATCGAAGTAGTCGGTATCTCCCTCGATGTAGTTCGTCGTCAAGAACGCGGTGAGGGGGATCTTGTTGGCGCGGACGACCTCCAGCCCTGCATCAGCAACTCCCTGGTCGCGAATATTGTCGTCCACGGTGATGAAGAAAACCGGATCATCGGTCTCCACTCTCCAGACCACATCGAGGCTCGGATTAGCAATGTTGGCCTCGCTGCGACCTGACTGGCCTGTGGTCGAGGTGACGGCATCACCGGAGTCCGTCGGGGCGGCGATGGGATCAGCGTTGGGATCAGCGGTGGCTTCGGTGGGGCTGGGAGCCGGAGTGGTCGGCGTCGAGACCGGTGAGGTAGCGGTCGTGGGCTCCGACAGGGTCGGCGCCGCGCTGGGCGTCTGCGCCGCAGAGTCCGATCCGGAGGGCGCCCAGACAGTCAGCGCCGCGGTGAGGCCGATGAGACCGAGGGGAACGCCGAGGACGACGACTGCAGCCCGTCCCCAGGCGGTGCGTGGCGCACCCGGTCCCGCATGACTCACCTGGTAAGGGTAACCCGGGCAAGGCCCCGAACCCCGCTGAAGCCACACCCACTCATTGCGTCTGAGTCACGGTTGTGGGGTGTCAGGGGAGGGTGATCTCGGTCACGGGGAGGGACGAATCAGCTCCCAGGCCGAGGGAGGAGGGCCGCACGCCCCGCTCGACCAGCGCCGCCCCCAGCGAGGCGACCATGGCTCCGTTATCGGTACATAGCCTCGGCGGGGGGATACGTACCTCGATCCCCGCACCGCCCGCCCGTTGGACGACCAGTTCACGTAGCCGGGAGTTCGCGGCGACTCCGCCTCCGAGAATGAGGTGCTCGATTCCCTCATCCCGGCATGCCCGCACGGCTTTGGCACTCAAGACATCCACCACCGCCTCCTGGAAGGCCGCCGCAACATCCGCAACGCGGATCGACTCGCCTACACGCTCGCGATCCCTCATCCATCGCGCCACCGCGGTCTTCAGCCCGGAGAAGGAGAAATCATGGCGGTGCTCGTCGCCGGACATCAGGCCGCGGGGGAAATCGATCGATGCCGGGTCACCAGCCCGGGCGTGGGCGTCGATGGCCGGTCCGCCGGGAAAGGGCAGACCAAGGAGTCGGGCGATCTTGTCGAACGCCTCTCCGGCTGCATCGTCGAGGGTCTGTCCGATCGGCGTGACCTGCGCCGTGACATCGTCGACGCGCAGGAGCGACGTGTGACCGCCCGAGACAAGAAGGGCCAGCGCCGGTTGCGGAAGTTCGCCGTGTACCAGTCGGTCCACCGCGACGTGCGCGGCCAGGTGATTCACCCCGTAGAGCGGACGATCGAGGGCGAGAGCCAACCCCTGCGCGGCAGCGACGCCGACGAGCAGGGCGCCGACCAGACCCGGTCCGGCGGTGACCGCCACGGCATCCACATCACCCCAGGCGACTCCCGCCTCATGGCGGGCCGCCTCCAGGGTGGTCTGCAGTGCCTCGACATGGGCGCGCGAGGCGACTTCGGGCACGACTCCCCCGAAGCGCGCCTGCTCTTCCACACTCGAAGCGATCACATCGGCCAGCAGCTCGCGTCCTCGCACGAAGGCGACACCCGTCTCATCACACGAGGTTTCGATCCCCATGACGAGTGGCGCTTGCGAAGGGGAGGGGTTCATGCGGGACTACCCGGAGTCAGCGGTCGCAGTCTCATGATGAGCGCATCCTCTCCCGGACCGTAGTAGGCGGTACGTCGGGCGATCACCTCGAAGCCGAGCCCCTCATAGAGAGCGAGAGCCGCTTCGTTGTCGGCACGGACCTCCAGCATGACCTGCGTGCATCCCGATTCCGCCGCGTCCTCGAGGAGTCGAACCACCAGCCGCCTTCCCCAGCCTCGCCCCTGCAGGAAAGGTGCGACCGCAACTGTCTGCACATCCGCATCCGGTGCCAGGATCGAGATCCCCGCGTAGCCCAGAACCGACTCCGGCATATCGGTTCCTTCACCGGCTGCGGTCAGCACGTAGTAGCGGCGCTGCTCGCGAGCCAGTTCCGACCACATCTGCGCCGCGCTCCATGCTGAATTCGCGAAGAGTTCGGACTCCCAGACCATCGCCTGCTCGATGTGCCACCACCGCATGGGTGAGATCGAGATGACGTCATCAGACAGGGCACCGGGGTTCGCCGTCCACGAACTCAAGGACCCATCATGTGGAGCCATCACCGCGGGTCCTTTGCAGCCGCGATGCGATCGGCTGACGGCACCGCATCAGGCTGTCGCAGATACAGCGGTCGAGCCGGAAGCAGTACCCGCCCGGCATGCTGCCGGCGAGCGAGGTAGGCCGCCGTCGACGCTCCGCGCGCGTTCGCCGACTCGAGGGCCACATCGAGGAGGGCGCCGTCGAGTTCGTCATCATCCGGCCACGCCTCCCCCGACTCGTGTCGCTCCTGCACGATCGCGGCCAGGTCGAGTGCCTCGGGGTAGTTCGGACCGCGCCGCCTCTCGATCAGGTCCGGAGTGAGGAGGGGCCACGCGTCACCTGCCACGACAGCACCGGACTCGCTGATCAGCGATCGCGTCTCATCATGGGACATGACCACCGGACCAGACACGCACCGCCCCTCGATGTCATACCGGGAGACGTGACATTCGACCCGTCGAGCCGAGGTCGCCACGATCACGGCATCCCCACCATCGGGTATCCACTCGGTGACATCGGACACGGTACGCAGGGCAACTCGACCCAGGACCTCATGGGTGCACACCCCGACGATCGGTCGCTGCCACACCGTCCCCATGGCGATGGCCGTCGCCACTCCGACACGCAGCCCGGTGAAGGGCCCCGGTCCAACACCGCAGGCGACCACATCGATGGCAAGCGCGCTCCGTGCCGATGCTGCGAGAACCCCTTCGATGAGGGGTGCGAGGGATTCGACGTGTCCGTGCGCATCGATGACGGTCCGACTCGCCTGGACTCCCGGACCGAGAACGGCGACCGTCGTTGCGGCGGTCGCCGTATCGATAGCGAGAACGATCACCGCGCTAGTCAAGCATCCGCAGGTGGCTGGAGGACCGCGAGATCGATCCCGGCCCAGCGTGGGCCGATCGCCTCGATCCTGACTCGTCGCAGGAGCGGATCATGTTCGTCCTCAGCAAGGTGGAGGTGCAGGCGGTTCGGTGACAGGTGCTCCACCCGTTCCGCGCCCCACTCCACGACCGTGACTGCCTCGCCGGCCCGGTCGAGCAGATCGAGGTCGTCGATCTCCGCCACGGATCCCACACGGTAGGCATCGACGTGGATGAGCCCTGTCCCTCCGGTGAGATGCGGGTGATGACGAGCGACGACGAAGGTCGGGCTCGTGATCGGGCCGCGCACCCCCAAAGCCGTGCCGAGTCCTCGCGTAAGGGTCGTCTTGCCCGCTCCGAGCCCGCCGGTCAAGATAATCAGGTCCCCTGCCCTGACGAGGTCAGCCAGTCGCCGGCCGAGCGCCTCGGTGGCGTCAGCACCGACGAGATCCACGACCATCGGCGCAGATCCCTCTCCGGGGGTAGAAGACGGCGAGGAACTCACGCGATGGCCTTCGAAGACGGGCCGAAAACCTGACGAATGAACCCGACCAGGGCATCGTCGATGGGCTCGGGATCCTCGAGGGTGAGCATGTGGCCTACTCCTTCGAGCAGGATGAGCTCAGAGGAATCGATGACCTGGTGTATCCGGCGCGAATGACCCGCGGGAGTCAATCGATCGTCGGTCCCGACGATGATGAGCACGGGAACCTGCTCCAGTACCTCGAGTGCATGACGCCGATCATGTCGGCCAATGTCAGAGAGAAGATTCCCGACCACCGGTAGCGGGGTGGAGCCCAGTAAGTGCGCGACCAGCGCGGTGCCATGTTCGGGTGCGGTGTCACCGAAGGCATAGGTTCGAGTGAGGATCCGACTGACATCGCTGCCTGAACCACGGATACGGGTGACGACTCCGGCGAGCCAGTCCTGTTCGACAAGGTTTTCCACGGTGGGAGCAAGTCGGTGCGCGACCCGCGCGAGGGGTTGGGGCAACCCGAGGGTCACCGTGGCGATCGGGCCCGCCGAAGTCGCCAGCAGGGCGGACCCTCGCACACGAGTGCCGAACCAGTCCGGCTGCTGCAGTGCGAGTTCCATGATCGTCATCCCGCCCATGGAATGCCCCGCGAGGACCATCTCGCTGTGCGGAGCGCACGCCTCGATCACCTCGGCCAGATCACTGCCGAGCCGTTCGATGTCGACACCACTCCCTGGGTCGTAGGCGCCCACTGATCGCCCATGACCGCGGTGGTCGTACACGATGACCCGACCCACCTCGCGTAAGGCCCGGCGCTGGTGCTGCCACGTCGACAGGTCGAGGGCGAAACCATGTACGAGGACGACCGTGGGATCACCGGGAGCCCAACCGGCGGGAGTGTCGATCTCAGCATGGAGGATGCCACCACCCGCGCTGTGAATCCGTCGAATCTCGGTTCCGTGCGGGATCACCGGGTCAGCCGGGACGGGTGACTCGGAGAGGCGCCGACGTGACCACACCCGCTCGGCGAGTGCACCGAGAGCTGCGCCTCCGGCCACCGCCGCGAGCGTCAACGCTCCGCGACCAGCTGCACCCATCGCATCACCCATCGGTCGCCGACTCCCCCTCAGACACTGCCTGGCCGAGGTAACGACGCGGCACCCGTGGTCCGATGCGGGTGACGATCTCGTAGCCGATCGTGTCGGCCCAGGCTGCCCACTCCTCGGCGGTCGGTTCACCATCGTGGCCGGATCCGAAGACGATGACCTCCTCACCCGGGTCGACGTCGAGATCTCCCAGATCGACCACGCACTGATCCATGGCGATCCGGCCGATGACCGGGCAGCGGCGACCGGCGATGAAGACCTCGGGGGTCTGAGCTGTCCGCGGAAGTCCGTCGGCATATCCCAGCGGAACCAGACCCAACCGCGTATCACGCGTTGCGACCCAGTGATGACCGTAGGAGACACCGTGGCCGGCCCGGACCTGCTTCACCTGAGCCAGTCGCGCGCGCAGCGTCATCGCCGGTTGGAGTCCCAGACTGGAAGCCTCGCCCATGACCCGCCCCGGCGTGAGGCCATAGACGGCAATCCCCGTGCGTACGAGCGTGTCGCCGATCCCCCACTCGCGGGTCACCCCGGAGAGCGTGGCACCGGAATTCCCCAGATGGATCCACTCCGGCGAAAGACCAGCTTCGCGCACCGTCGCGAGCGCCTCGCCGAACACCCGCGCCTGCTCTGTGGTGATCGGTGAATCCGGATCTTCACCGGACACCAGGTGCGACCACACACCGACGACGTCAACCAGCCCTTCGTCGCTACCCGCGCGTGCCATCGCGACCAGCTCGGCCCACTCGTGGAGAGTCGCGCCAGCACGACCGAGGCCGGTGTCGACCTTCAGGTGCACCCGTGCGCGGATGCGTTCCACACGCGCAGCCTCGATCACCTCGCTCATCGCCCACTCGGTGGAGACCCCGAGGTCGACCTCCTGGCGCAGGCTCTCCACGAGACTGTCCTGTCCCGGGGTCATCAGCCACGCCAGGATGCGCCCGGAATCACCCGCGGCTCGTAGCGCCAGCGCCTCCTCTGGCAGTGCCACCCCCAACCACCCGACAGCCTGACGTCGTGCGCATCGGGCGACGGGCAGCATTCCGTGGCCGTAGGCGTCGGCTTTGACCACGACCATGATCTGCGCTGTCGTCTCCGATCGCAGACGTTCGATGTTCGCCACGATGGCGTCCAGATCGATCACGGCCTCAGCGCGCACGAGCGAAGCAGTCGGAGTCACCTCGATCACCGCCCACCGCGTCGGACCTGAGCGATGGCGTCGGGTATCGCGTGCGCGATATCCATCGCGGTGACGGGGCGCCCACCGTGTGCCGCAAGCCGTCCCGCGATCCCGTGCACCCCCACCGCCGCTGCACTCACCAGGGCCGCACCGTCAACGGTGAGTGCACCCTCACGTGCCCGTGCCGCAGCGAGCATCCCGCCCATCAGCCCGGTCAGCACATCGCCGCTGCCTGCCGTGCCCAATACGGCGGTCCCGAAGGTATCGACGTAGGACGACCCCTCCGGGGTGGCGATGATCGTGCCCGGGCCCTTCAACACCACCACGCATTCCAGATCCTCCGCGGCTCGTCGGGTCGCATCAAGTCGGTCCCGACCGATCTCGAAGCCGAGTGCCCGAAACTCCCCCTCGTGCGGAGTGATCACGGTGACTCCTGCCCGACGACTCCGCTCCCGCACCCACTCCCGATGCCGGGCAAGCACACGCAGGCCATCAGCATCGACCACGACAGGAACATCACCGGCCAGGATCTTGCGCAGATGCTCGTCGGTGGAGTCATCGCCACCCCATCCGGGACCGACCGCATACCCGGTGATGCGGGGATCGTCGATATCGGCCGAGACGACGACATCCCACAGCCGCGCCGCGATCGCGTGACCGAGTTCATCATCGAAAGCCAGGTAGTGGACCATGCCGACTCCTGAAGCACGCGCGGCATCGGTGGCCAGGAATCCTGCTCCCCGATATTGGCGACTGCCCGCGCCGACACCTACTACTCCGCGCGAGTATTTATAGTCAGCGTCCTGCGGCTCGGGCAGGCACCGCGCGATATCGAGTTCATCGAGGACCTGACAGCGTGGTTCCCCCAGGTCAGCATCGAGGCCGATGTCGACGAGGTGCAGCGCACCGGACGGGAATCGACCCGGAGCGACGAGGAGACCCGGCTTCAGACAGCCGAAGGTGACGGTGGCATCCGCCATGATGCATTCGCCGCTGCCGGCGGATGCATCATCGGTACCGTCTCCGATTGCTCCGGTGTCCGCATCGACGCCACTGGGAATATCGACCGCGACCACGAACGCGCAACTCGCCGACACCCACCGCGCGATGTCCCGGGCAGACCCCCGCAGTCCTCCGCGTCCCCCGATTCCGGTGATCCCGTCGACGATCGCATCAGCGCTCTCGATCAAGCCCGAGAGGCCCGCGTGATCGCGGGGAGGCGGATCGCTGGCCGCTCGCATCCGGCCACCTGCGCCAAGCAGGGCCGACATCCCCTCGGTGTGCCAGCCATCGGAAAGGGTGACCGCGTCGACGCGAGCCCCACGACGGGCGAGCCCGGCGGCCGCCCACAGTGCGTCCCCCCCGTTATTGCCCGAACCCACGAGAACGACCACCCTGCTGCCGACGACACCACCTCGAATCTGCGTCAGCATGCGTGCGAGGAACGCCTCAAGACCGGCTGCCGCCCGCTGCATGAGGGATCCCTCCGGTACCCGCGCCATGAGCGCGGCTTCGGCTGCCCGCACCTGGGCCACCTCGTACACGCCGATGCTCATGACGGTCGATCCTGCCTCATACGCCTTCGGTGACGACCTGCGCTACCGCGTAGTCACCGTCGTGGGTGAGGGACACGTGCCAGCGGTCGATGCCCTGACTAGCCGCCGCGGCCGCGACCGTGCCGGTCACCTCCACCCGCGGACGGCCGGACTCGTCGGTCAGGATCAGGCAGTCATGCCAATGCAATCCACCCGGTGCCCCGAGCGCCTTGGCGACCGCCTCCTTGGCGGCGAAGCGAGCCGCGAGCGAGGATGCACCCCGCCGGCGTCCATCAGCGGGGTGGCAGGACTCCTGCGCGGTGAAGAGCCGATCGACGATCGTCGGGCGGCGTTCGATGATGGTGGTGAAACGCGGGATATGGACGGTATCGATCCCGATGGAGATGATCACGAGCCGGCGCGCCGCGCTATTCGACCGTGACCGACTTGGCCAGGTTCCTGGGCTGATCGACATCATGGCCCTTGGCTGTCGCCATCGCGCATGCGAAGACCTGGAGCGGGACGGTGGACACCAGCGGCTGCATGAGGGTCGGCACCGCGGGGACTCGGATGATGTGATCGGCGTACGGGACGACCGACTCATCCCCCTCCTCGGCCACGATGATGGTCCGCGCCCCACGGGCTCTGACCTCTTGGATGTTGCTCACCACTTTGTCGTGCAGCACGACCCGTCCCTGCGGCGACGGCACGATGCACACCACGGGAATCCCCGGCTCGATGAGTGCGATGGGACCGTGCTTCAACTCACCGGCCGCGAATCCCTCCGCGTGCATATAGGCGAGTTCCTTCAACTTCAACGCTCCCTCGAGGGCGACAGGGAATCCCACATGGCGTCCGATGAACAACACGGACTTGGCGTCGGCCAACTCCGCCGCGAGCTCCTGCACCCCCTCAGAGGTGTCGAGCACCAGATCGACTGCCTGTGGCATGTCCGACAGGTCGCGGAGCACCGCCGCAATCTCATCACCGAACATGTTCCCTCGCACCTGCGCGAGATAGAGCCCCACGAGATAGGCCGCGATGATCTGAGTGAGGAAGGCCTTCGTCGACGCCACGGCGATCTCCGGTCCGGCGTAGGTGTAGAGCACACCATCGGATTCCCGGGGAATCGTCGACCCAACGGTGTTGCAGATCGCCAACGCTCGAGAGCCCTGCTCTCGGGCATAGCGCAGCGCCATGAGCGTGTCCATCGTCTCCCCCGACTGGGAGATGGCGATGGTGAGCATGCGCGAGTCGACGATCGGATCGCGGTATCGGAATTCGCTGGCCAGTTCCACATCGACCGGGATGCGCGTCCAATGCTCGATCGCGTATTTCGCCACCAAACCCGCGTGGTAGGCGGTGCCGCAGGCGACGACGAGGATCTTGTCGATTTCGCGCAGGTCCGCGTCAGTCAGGTGCATCTCGTCGAGATGTAGTCGGCCATCCCGGCCCACACGACCGCGAAGCGCATCGGAGACGGCCTTGGGCTGCTCGGCGATCTCCTTGAGCATGAACAGGTCGTAGCCACCCTTCTCGGCGGCGGCGGCATCCCAGGTGATGGTGAAGGGGGTGGCCTCGACGAGATTGCCGTGGAAGTCCGTGACGATCACCTCATCGCGCGAGATCGTGACCACCTGGTCCTGGCCGAGTTCGAGCGCCTCTCGGGTGTGCGAGACGAACGCCGCCACATCGGAGGCGAGGAATTTCTCGCCCTGGCCTAGACCGACGACCAACGGGGAATTTCGGCGCGCCGCCACCACGACATCGACATCGTCAGCGACGACGGCCACAAGGGTGAAGGCGCCTTCAAGACGGACGCAGGTGCGCCGCATCGCCTCGGATAGATCCCCGCCGCAGGCAGGCAGCTCAGCCGCCAGCAGGTGCGCCACCACCTCGGTGTCGGTCTCGGAGTTCAACACCACCCCGGCCGCACTGAGCTCATCGCGCAACTCCGCGAAGTTCTCGATGATCCCGTTATGGATGACCGCGACCCGCCCGTCATCGCTGACATGAGGGTGCGCATTGGCGTCGGTCGGTCCCCCATGCGTCGCCCAGCGGGTGTGACCGATGCCCAGGGTGGCCGCTTCGAGCGGATCCTCACCGAGCAGGCTCTCCAGGTTCGCCAGTTTGCCGGCCTTCTTGCGGGTGTGGAGTCGACCATCGGCCACCACGGCGACACCGGCGGAGTCGTAGCCGCGGTACTCCAGTCGACGAAGCCCCTCGACGACGACCTCGAGCGCCTGCTTCTCGCCGACGTAGCCCACGATCCCGCACATGGCAGCCAGCGTACGCGGAGGACGGGATCAGCGTGGCAGGGACAGGCGGTCGCGGACCACTCCGGCAATGGCATCGGCGGCCGCCGATGCCTGAGCCTCCGTGGGTGCCTCCACCATGATGCGCACGAGCGGTTCCGTGCCCGAGGGGCGCAGGAGCACCCGACCGGCACCCCCGAGTTCAGCCTCGACCCGTGCCACCTCATCGAGCACCCCGGGATCATCGAGCCGGCTCCGGTCGACATCGGGCACATTGAGCAGAACCTGGGGAAGTCGGGTCATCACCGAGGCGAGCTGCTGGAGGGATCGGCCTGTGGCCGCCATCCGCGACAGCAGGAGCAGCGCGGTGAGCACTCCGTCCCCCGTCGTCGCCTGATCCGCCACCACGATGTGTCCGCTCTGCTCCCCGCCGAGGGAATACCCGTGCTCGAGCATCTCCTCGAGAACGTAGCGGTCACCGACAGCGGTGCGCACGACCTCGATCCCCGCCTGCTCCATCGCAACGCCGAAGCCCAGGTTGGACATCACCGTGGCGACGACGGTGTCCCGGGCGAGTTCACCCGCGTCGCGCATCGCGAGAGCGAGGATCGCCATGATCTGATCCCCGTCGACGAGTTGCCCCGTCGCATCGACCGCGAGACACCGGTCGGCATCTCCGTCGTGGGCGATACCCGCATCAGCTCCCAACTCGACCACAGCGGCGGCCAGATCACCCATGTGGGTGCTGCCGCAGCCGTCATTGATGTTCAGTCCATCGGGCGTTGCGTGGATCGCCGTGACTTCCGCACCCGCGCGGCGCAGGGCATCGGGCGCAACATCAGACGCAGCTCCATGGGCGCAGTCGACCACGATCCGCAATCCCTCCAGGGAATGGGGGACGGCATCGACAAGGTGCTGGACATATCGAGCCGTCGCGTTGTCGAGTTCACGCACGCGACCCACCGCGTCAGCGACCGGGCGCTGCCATGACTCCTCGAGGATCGTCTCGATCTCATCCTCAACCCGGTCGGGGAGTTTGCGTCCTCCGGCGGAGAAGAACTTGATGCCGTTGTCCGGCATCGGATTATGGGAGGCCGAGATCATGACGCCGAGGTCCGCACCCTCGTCCGCCACGAGATAGGCCAGCCCCGGGGTGGGGATCACCCCGGCAAGGAGAACGTCCATGCCGGCACCGGCAAGACCGGCGACCACGGCTGCCTCGAGGAATTCACCACTGGCGCGAGGATCGCGACCGACGACAGCCAAAGGCCGCCCCTGGGTGCGAGCACCGAGGACGCGTGCAGCCCCCGACGACAACTGCAGGGCCAACTCCGCGGTGATCTCGCCATTGGCGAGGCCGCGGACCCCATCGGTGCCGAAGAGCCGGCCCACGGCGGTTAGCGCTTGCTGTACTGAGGCGCCTTACGGGCCTTCTTCAGACCGTACTTCTTGCGCTCCTTCGCGCGAGCATCGCGGGTGAGGAAGCCCGAGCGCTTCAGGTCACCACGGTTGCCCTCGGTGTCGATCTCGTTCAGGGCGCGAGCCACACCAAGGCGCAACGCGCCGGCCTGGCCGGAGATGCCGCCGCCGCTGATGCGAGCGATCACGTCGTAGCGGCCGGACTGACCGAGGGTGACGAACGGCTCATTGACGATCTGCTGGTGCACACGGTTGGGGAAGTACGACTCGAGGTCGCGACCGTTGATGGTCCAGCGACCGGTGCCCGGCACGAGGCGAACGCGCGCGATCGCTTCCTTGCGACGTCCGGTCGCAGCGCCAGGGGCGGTGACCACCGGCCGGTCGGACACCTCGGCCATGCCGGGTGTCTCAGAGGTATAGGAGGAGGGAGCGTCGTCGTCGATGTCGACGTCGATCTCGACCTCAGGAGTTTGCGTGGTCACGTGGTGTCCTTTCGCGCATCGTGCCCGAAGGGGCTACTGAGCGACCTGCGAGATGGTGAACGGCTGGGGCTGCTGTGCGGTGTGCGGGTGCTGTGGGCCGCTGTAGACCTTCAACTTCGACAGTTGCTGGCGGCCGATGCGGTTGTGCGGAAGCATCCCCTTCACGGCCTTCTCGATCACCCGACGCGGGTTAGTCTCGAGGAGGGTTTCGTAGGAGGTGCTGCGCAGGCCACCGGGGTATCCGGAGTGGCGATGGTCCATCTTCTGCTCACGCTTCGAGCCGGTGAGGGCGACCTTGTCCGCGTTGATGACGACGACGAAGTCACCGGTGTCGACATGGGGTGCGTAGGTCGGCTTGTGCTTGCCGCGCAGCAGGGTGGCGATGTGGGAGGCGAGCCGGCCGAGAACGACGTCGGTGGCGTCGATGACATGCCACTGGCGGGTGATCTCACCGGGCTTCGGAGAGTACGTGCGCACGAGATGAACCTTCACTTCCCACATGGATCCCCCTCGATGACGAGAGGGGCGGCGCCCGATGATGGGCACAACGACCCTCGAGACTACCGCGATCGGTCGTTGCCGGTCAAAGCGGGGTCGTCCTCCGCGGACTCCCCACGGAGGACCCTGGTGACCTCCTGGCGAGCCGCCCACTCCTGCGGCGGGGGGTAGCCCACCTCCTCGAGGGTCAATCCGTGCGCCGGCATGACCCGGACCCCGGGATCGCGCTCGCCACGATCGAGGATCTCGCCGACCCAGTCCGGCTCCCTCCGACCGTCACCAACCGCGATCAGCGCGCCCACGACCGACCGCACCATCGAGTGGCAGAAGGCATCGGCCCGGATATCCAAGACCGCCCGCCCTGCCCCATCCCTGCTCCAGGCGCAGTCCAGGATCCGTCGGATCGTGGTTCCCCCGACCCGCGCCCGACAGAACGCGGCGAAATCATGTTCGCCGAGGAGAGAGCCTGCGGCGACGTTCATCGCCTCGAGGTCCAGCGAACGTGGGTGCTCCAGGACATCGGTTCGGCGCAGGGGATCACGAGCGGCATAGGAGTCTGCGATCCGATAGGCGTAGCGGCGCCACACCGCGGAGAATCGCGCGTCGAAATCCGCGCTCACCCTCGTCGCCGCCGTCACCGCGACGTCATCGGGGAGCACTCCCTGGAGTCGCCGCAACAGTGTTGGCTCGCCGAGTGTTTGCTCGCTTCGTGCGCCTTCGCCGTCAGGGAGATCGACATGGGCAACCTGCCCACGGGCGTGGACACCCGCATCGGTCCGACCGGCACACGTCACGTCCACACGGGTAGTGGCAGCCGTGATGGTCGTCAGGGCATCGGTGATCACGGACTCGACGGTGCGCACACCGGGCTGACGGGCCCAGCCGTGGAAGCCTGACCCGTCGTAAGCGATGTCTAATCGCCACCGGGCATGTCCCGGCGACGGCATCGATCGATCCGTCAGGAGTCTCGCTCGTCGGAGTCGGCTTCCTCCGCAGCAGCAGCCTCGGCGATCTCCTCGGCGCGCTCGGTCGCGGATTCGCTGACCTCAGCCTCGACCTCGGCGGTCTCCTCCGCCTCGGCAACCGCCGCGGTGTCCTCGCCGGGCTCCTCAGCCCCCTCAGCAGCGTCGGCCTCCACAGCGTCCTCCGCTGCCTCCTCAGCCTGCGCCGCAGTGGCGGCAGCGGCCGCCGTCGTCGCTGCTGCGGCCTCCTTGGCGGCACGCTTCGTGGCTCCGGTGGCCTCAGCCACGACGGCCTCGGTCAGCGGCTCGACGAGTTCGATGACCGCCATCGGTGCGTTATCGCCCTTGCGGGGACCGATCTTGGTGATGCGGGTGTAGCCGCCGGGACGACCGGCATAGTTCGGGCCGATCTCGGTGAACAGGGTGTGCACGACCGACTTGTCCCGCACGACCGCGAGTACCCGTCGCCGCGCCGCGAGGTCACCGCGCTTGGCGAAGGTGATCATGCGTTCGGCGAGGGGACGCAGCCGCTTGGCCTTCGCCTCGGTGGTGGTGATGCGACCGTGCTCGAACAGGGCGGTAGCCAGGTTCGCGAGCATGAGGCGTTCGTGGGCAGGTCCGCCACCCAGGCGGCGACCCTTCGTGGGCGTGGGCATCTCGATGACTCCTTGGGGCTACAGGGACAAAGTGCGGGTGGCGGTGAACTACAGCTGCTCGTCTTCGACGAAGCCGAGGTTGTCGTCGTCCTCGTCGCCGAAGTAGACCGCAGCACCGGGATCGAATCCGGGCGGGCTGTCCTTCAGCGCCAGGCCGAGGGTGTCGAGCTTGACCTTGACCTCGTCGATGGACTTCGAGCCGAAGTTGCGGATGTCGAGCAGGTCCGCCTCGCTGCGCGAGATCAACTCGCCCACGGTGTGGATGCCTTCACGCTTCAGGCAGTTATACGACCGGACGGTGAGATCAAGTTGCTCGATGGGCGTGGACAATTGCTCGGCGGCAAAAGCATCAGCGGGGGAAGGCCCGATGTCGATGCCCTCGGCGTCGACGTTCAACTCATGCGCGAGTCCGAACAACTCCACCAGGGTCTTGCCGGCCGAGGCCATCGCATCGCGTGGCCGCATCGACGGCTTCGTCTCCACGTCGATGACGAGCCGATCGAAGTCGGTGCGCTGCTCGACGCGGGTTGCCTCCACCTTGTAGGTGACCTTGAGGACCGGGGAGTAGATCGAGTCGACGGGGATGCGACCGATCTCCTGGCCGGGCTGCTTGTTCAACGCCGCGGAGACGTAGCCGCGGCCACGCTCGACGACGAGTTCCAGCTCCAGCTTGCCCTTGCCGTTCAGTGTCGCCAGGTGCAGTTCGGGGTTGTGCACCTCGACACCGGCGGGCGGGGCGATATCAGCTGCCACGACCGCCCCGGGGCCCTGCTTGCGCAGATACATCACGACGGGTTCGTCATGCTCGGAGGACACCACGAGTTGCTTGATGTTCAAGATCAGCTCGGTGACGTCTTCCTTCACACCGGGGATGGTGGTGAACTCGTGCAGCACACCGTCGATGCGGATGCTGGTCACCGCTGCGCCGGGGATGGAGGACAGCAAGGTTCGACGCAGGGAGTTGCCGAGCGTGTAGCCGAATCCCGGCTCGAGGGGCTCGAGGATGAACCGCGAGCGGAAATCGTGTACGGACTCTTCGCTGAGCGTGGGCCGCTGTGAGATCAGCACTTCGTTTCGTCCTTTCGGCGACGACCGCTATTTGACGTCGCAGATTGCAGGTTCGTCCGGGGGCGTTCCGGACGCGGGGATTGCTACTTGGAGTAGAGCTCGACGATCAACTGCTCCTGAACCGGAGTGTCGATCACCTGGCGGGCAGGAAGCGAGTGCACAAGAATTCGCATCTTGGACGGCACGACCTCGAGCCACGCGGGCACGTCCTTCTCGCCGATCTCGGCGTGAGCCACGACAAACGGGGTCATCTCGCGAGATCCGGGGCGCACCTCGATGATGTCCTGCGGCTGCACACGGTAGGACGGGATGTCCACCTTGTGGCCGTTGACGGTGAAATGACCGTGGCGCACCAACTGGCGGGCCATATCGCGAGACTTTGCGAAGCCCGCGCGGTAGACCACGTTGTCCAGCCGGCTCTCCAGGATGCGCAGCAGGTTCTCGCCGGTCTTGCCCTGCTTGCGGTGGGCTTCCTCGTAGTAGCCGCGGAACTGCTTCTCCAGAACGCCGTAGATGCGGACAGCCTTCTGCTTCTCACGCAACTGCAGCAGGTACTCGCTGTCCTTCGACCGACCGCGGCCATGCTGGCCGGGAGGGTAGGGGCGCTTCTCGAAGGGGCACTTCGCGGACTCGCACTTCGAGCCCTTGAGGTACAACTTGGTCTTCTCGCGACGGCAGCGCTTGCAGTCGGGTCCGGTGTATCGAGCCATGGGTGTGATCAGCCTTTCTCAGACGCGACGGCGCTTGGGGGGACGGCACCCGTTGAAGGGCACGGGGGTGACATCGGCGATCGATCCCACTTCGAGGCCGGTGGCCTGCAGGGATCGGATGGCGGTCTCGCGGCCGGAGCCGGGACCCTTGACGAACACGTCGACCTTACGCATGCCGTGTTCCATCGCCCGGCGGGCCGCTGCCTCAGCGGCGAGCTGGGCGGCGAAGGGAGTCGACTTCCGGCTTCCCTTGAAACCGACCTGGCCGGAGGAGGCCCAGGCGATGACTGCACCGCTGGGGTCCGTGATCGACACGATGGTGTTGTTGAACGTGCTCTTGATGTGAGCGTGGCCGTGAGCCACGTTCTTCTTCTCCTTGCGACGCACCTTCTTGGCGCCGGTCTTACCTGACTTCGGGGGCATGTCCTCAGCTTTCGTGGGTTCGTGCGAACGAGTCTCGTCGGGGCGGCGTGCGCGTTGCGGGCGCCAGCCCTACCTCGTGGGCTACGTGGTGGATTACTTGGTGGCCTTCTTCTTGCCGGCGACGGTCTTGCGCGGGCCCTTGCGGGTGCGCGCGTTGGTGTGGGTGCGCTGTCCACGCACGGGCAGGCCACGGCGGTGGCGGATGCCCTGATAGCTGCCGATCTCGACCTTGCGGCGAATATCGGCGGCCACCTCTCGACGCAGATCGCCTTCGACGCGCAGATTGGCTTCGATCCAATCGCGAAGGGCGACGAGCTGGTCGTCAGTGAGATCGCCCGCCCGCAGATCGGGGCTGATGCCGGTGGCCTCGAGGGCTTCGGCCGCACGGGTGCGTCCGACGCCGTAGATGTAGGTAAGCGCGACGGCCATCCGCTTATCGCGGGGCAGGTCGACGCCAACGAGACGTGCCATGGGTGTTCCTCTTCTTCCTGCGTGCTCTCGACGAGGTCTGGAAGCGATGCCGGTCCTCAACACCGTGAGGTCCTCGGCCCCGTCGACCGAGGGTGTCGTCCCAGTGGCCCGCACGAGGCGCACCGGGGGTCGGGCTTCGCTAGTGGAAAACCACCATCGGGGTTGTCTCCCCCGACGGAGGCGCAGCGCGGGTGGTTATCCCTGACGCTGCTTGTGCCGGACGTTGTCGCAGATGACCATGACGCGGCCATGGCGACGAATCACCCTGCACTTATCGCAGATCTTCTTGACGCTGGGCTTGACCTTCACCGGGATCTCTCCTTGTTAAGCATTGCCAAGATATGCATGGCCACCGGTCACTTGTACCGATAGACGATGCGACCCCGAGTGAGGTCGTACGGCGAGAGCTCCACCACGACGCGGTCATCAGGCAGGATTCGGATGTAGTGCATCCGCATCTTGCCGCTGATGTGGGCGAGGACCTTGTGACCATTGTCGAGTTCCACCCGAAACATCGCATTGGGTAGTGACTCGACGATGGTGCCCTCGAGTTCGATGGCACCGTCTTTTTTGGCCATGGCCTCTTTCCGTCGCGTCCTTCGTCGCTCGCACCGCACGCTCGACTCGGCGAGCCGATTGGGTTCGTACGTTGCGATGGATGGCTCGGGCAATCTCGCCCGAGGCCAGCGCCCTAGCCTAGGGCACCCATGCCGTCCAGGAGAAATCGGGTCCCGGTTTTCCGATAGTCGGACGATTCCTTCGAGACCTCACGCCGACGTCGGGGCAGGGCGCACGTTTTCCTCGAGGGCGGTGAGCACCCACGGCCCCTCCTCGGTGATGGCCACGGTGTGCTCCCAGTGCGCAGCGTACTGGCCATCATCGGTGACCACGGTCCACTCATCCTCCCGGGTGTGAACCGCCGGCGGACCCAGGGTGAGCATCGGCTCGACCGCGAGGGCCATTCCCGGCACGAGACGGGGACCTTTGCCCGGCCGGCCGTAGTTGGGCACCGGGGGCTCCATGTGCATCGCCGAACCGATGCCGTGGCCGACGTATTCCTCGACGATGCCGAGCGGGCGTCCGTTCTCAGCCGCCGATTCGACGAAAGACTGCACGGCGTGCCCGATATCGGACAGCCGCGCGCCCGGGCGGGCCGCGGCGAGCCCCGCCCACAGCGACCCGCGGGTGACCTCGCTTAATTCCGCAGCGGCGCTGGACACAGTGCCGATCGAAAGGGTGATCGCAGCATCCCCATGCCAGCCCTCGACGATCGCCCCGCAGTCAACCGACAGCAGATCGCCGTCGACGAGGCGACGCTCGCCCGGGATGCCGTGAACGACTTCCTCGGACACCGAGGTGCAGATATGCGCGGGAAATCCGTAGTAGCCGAGGAACGAGGGCTCGGCACCCTCATCGTGGATCGAATCCGCCGCGCATTCGTCGAGTTCGGCAGTCGTCACTCCGGGGGCAGCGATCTGCGCAACCCGCTGCAGCGTGCGCGCCACGACCAAGCCTGCCGCCCGCATGGCCTGGAACTCCCCCTCAGATTTGATCTCGATCTTGCGACGCGAGGAGAACATCAGCGCGTTATCGACGACGAGGTGCGGATCAGTCGGCGAGGGCCGCGAGAATGCGGCGCGTGACATCGGCGATCTCACCGAGCCCGTCGACACGGACCAGGATGTTGCGGCCCGCGTAGACGGCGGTGAGGGGTGCGGTCTGCTCGGCATAGACCTCAAGGCGCCGACGGATGACCTCAGCGGTGTCATCGGCGCGGCCCTGCTCCTGAGCCCGCTTGAGCAACCGTTCCACTACCTCGTCGGTGTCGACGGTCAACTCGATCACTCGGTCGAGAGACTGCGAGGCGGAGGCCAGCATCATGTCGAGTTCGTTGACCTGCTCCAGGGTGCGCGGGTATCCGTCGAGCAGGAAACCCGGATGGCAGTCAGGCTGGGTGATGCGGTCACGCACCATGCCGTTCGTCACCGAGTCCGGAACGTACTCCCCCGCATCCATGTAGCGCTTGGCCTCGAGGCCGAGTTCGGTGCCCTCGCCAACGTTCGCCCGAAACAGGTCTCCGGTGGACACATGCGGTACACCCATGGTGGTCGCGATGACAGTGGCCTGAGTTCCCTTTCCCGCCCCAGGCGGGCCCATGATGACCATTCTCATCAGCGGAGGAACCCTTCGTAGTTGCGCTGCTGCAACTGGGAATCGATCTGCTTGACCGTGTCGAGTCCGACACCCACCATGATGAGGAGACTGATGCCGCCGAAAACGAACTGATCGCCGATCCCGATCCAATTGAAGGCGAACACTGGCATGACCGCGATCGCACCGAGATAGAGCGAGCCGGGCGCCGTGAGTCGATCGAGAACGTACTTGAGGTATTCAGCTGTCGGCCGACCCGCACGAATACCCGGGATGAACCCGCCGTACTTCTTCATGTTGTCCGCGACATCGACCGGGTTGAAGGTGATGGACACGTAGAAGTAGGTGAAGAAGACGGTGAGGAGGAAGAAGGTCGCCAAATAGACCGTCGTATTGCCGGTGGAGAAGTTCGTGGCGATCCACTGGGCCCAATCCGCCTGACTGCCGGTCAACTGCACGATGAGGGTCGGCAGGAACAGGATGGAGGAGGCGAAGATGACCGGAATGACTCCGGCCATGTTGACCTTGAGCGGGATGTAGGTGGAGGACCCGCCATACATCTTGCGCCCCACCATGCGCTTGGCGTACTGCACCGGGATGCGGCGCTGGCCCTGTTCGACGAACACCACGAGCGAGAGCACAACGAGTGCGACGGCGAGGGTGAGGATGAAGGTAAAGGTGCCGCGGCTGCCATACACGCTGGCGAACTGCGCCGGGATCGTCGCGATGATCGAGGTGAAGATCAGCAGGGACATGCCGTTGCCGACACCCCGCTCGGTGATGAGTTCGCCCAGCCACATGATCACGGCGGTGCCGGCGGTCATCACGATCACCATGACCAGGATCAAGAACACGTTCTGGTTCGGGATCAGTTCCTCATTGCAGCCAGTGAACAACTGCCCGGGGGTCCGGGCGAGCGACAGGATCGCGGTGGACTGCAGGATGGCCAGGCCGATGGTGAGGTATCGCGTGTACTGCGTGATCTTGGCTTGCCCGGACTGGCCTTCCTTCTTCAGCAGTTCCAGGCGTGGGATGACCACGGTGAGCAACTGGATGATGATGCTCGCCGTGATGTAGGGCATGATGCCCAGCGCGAAGACCGACAGTTGTAGCAGCGCACCGCCGCTGAACAGGTTGATGACGGCATAGACAGAGTTGTCCTGCACCTGGTCGATGCACCGCTGGATCGCCGAGTAGTCCACGCCCGGGGTCGGAACGAAGGAACCGAGCCGGAAGATAGTGATCATGCCCAGCACGAACAGCAGCTTCTTTCGCAGGTCCGGGGTCCGGAACGCTGCGATGAAAGCGCTTAGGTGCACGCCTACCTCCTGGAGCGATGGCCTTGCGGCCGTGGCGCTCGGCTCGTGTCGTGGATCCGACCGGTCGACCGGTCAGATCACTCGCGGGACTCCCGGCAGCCTAACCTAGGCCCCGGTTCGAGCAGTCAGACCGTCTCGACGCTGCCTCCGGCAGCGGTGATCTTGGTGCGGGCAGCCTCCGAGAAGGCGTGAGCCTCGACCTGTACCGCGACGCCGATCTCACCCTGGCCGAGAACCTTCACCGGCTCGCCCTTGCGGACGGCGCCCTTCTCGACCAGATCGGCCACACCGATCTCCCCACCCTCGGGGAACAACTTGGCGAGAGTCGCCACGTTGACCACCTGGTAGGTCGTCTTGTTCGGGTTCTTGAAGCCCTTGAGCTTGGGCAGGCGCATATGCAGCGGCATCTGGCCGCCCTCGAACCGCGCCGGCACCTGGTAGCGGGCCTTGGTGCCCTTAGTGCCGCGACCGGAGGTCTTGCCTTTGCTGGCCTCGCCTCGACCCTTGCGGGTCTTTTGGGTGTGCGCACCGGGTGCCGGACGCAGATGATGGACCTTCAGTGGCATGTCAGTCGACCTCCTCGACGGTGACGAGATGCGACACAGTGGCGATCATGCCCCGGATCTCGGGACGATCTTCCTTCACCACGGTGTCACCGATGCGCTTGAGTCCGAGGGAGCGAAGGGTGTCTCGCTGGCCCTGGGTGCCCCCGATCTTGGACTTCCTCTGGGTCACCTGCAGACGGACGCTCATGAATCACCTCCGGCACGAGCACGCAGCAGTGCTGCGGGTGCGACAGCCTCCAACGGCAGGCCGCGACGGGCAGCTACCTGCTCAGGTCGCTCAAGCTGCTTGAGGGCAGCCACCGTCGCATGCACGATGTTGATCGCGTTGTCGGAGCCGAGCGACTTGCTCAGCACGTCGTGGATGCCCGCGCACTCGAGCACCGCACGCACCGGGCCTCCGGCGATGACGCCGGTACCGGGCGAGGCGGGACGCAGCAGGACCACGCCGGCCGCATCCTCACCGGTCACCGGGTGGGGGATGGTCCCCTGGATGCGGGGCACCTTGAAGAAGTGCTTCTTGGCCTCTTCGACACCCTTGGCGATCGCCGCAGGCACCTCCTTGGCCTTGCCGTAGCCGACACCGACCTGGCCATCGCCATCGCCGACCACGACCAGCGCGGTGAAGCTGAACCGACGACCGCCCTTGACGACCTTGGCTACACGGTTGATGGTGACCACGCGCTCGAGGAAGGCACTCTTCTCCTCGCGCGGTCCGCGGTCGCGGCGCTCCCGGCGGTCAGACCCGCCTGAGCCGCGGCGCTGCGTTCCCTGCGCTCCCTGGGTTGCGTTCACTGGGTGGTCCCACCTTTCTTCGACACGATCTGCGTGCCCTGTGCGTGCTCGGTCATGTCAGAACTCCAACCCACCCTCGCGGGCGCCTTCGGCAAGTGCCGCAATGCGACCGTGGTAGGTGTTCCCCCCACGATCGAACACCACGGTGGCAACACCCGCGGCCTTCGCCCGCTCGGCCAGAAGTTGGCCGACCTTGCGCGACTGCGCGGTCTTGTCGGCGGACATCCCGCGGATGTCGCCCTCCATCGACGTCGCCGAGGCCAGCGTGAGGCCCGCGGAGTCGTCGATCACCTGCGCCACGACGTGACGAGCCGAGCGTGTCACGACCAGGCGCGGGCGGGCTGTGGTGCCCGCCACCTTCTTGCGGACCCGCAGGTGCCGGCGCGCACGAGCGGTCGTCCGGGGATTGCCCGACCCGATCTTGGGTGCGAACGCGGTCATCACTTACCCGCCTTTCCGGCCTTGCGGCGAATGACTTCGCCTTCGAAGCGCACGCCCTTGCCCTTGTAGGGGTCGATCTTGCGCAACTTGCGGATCTTTGCGGCGGTCTCACCGACCACCTGCTTATCGATGCCGGACACCTTGAACTTCGTCGGTGACTCGACGGTGAAGCTCACACCCTCCGGGGCCTTAACCAGGACCGGGTGGCTGTACCCCAGAGCGAATTCCAGGTCGGTGCCCTTTGCGGTGACGCGATAACCCGTGCCGACGATCTCCATCGACTTCTCGTAGCCTTCGCTGACACCGATGACCATGTTGGCCAGCAGCGAACGGGTGAGGCCGTGCAAGGCCCGGGACTCCCGCTCGTCATCAGGACGGCTCACGAGTACCGACCCGTCCTCGACGGCTGCGGTGATCGGCTCGGCCATGGTGTGAGACAGGGTTCCCTTCGGTCCCTTGACCGTCACCGATGCACCATTGATAGTGACGTCGACCCCGGAAGGAACGGGGATCGGCAAACGTCCGATACGTGACATAGCGGCCTCCTCCCCTACCAGACGTAGGCGAGGACTTCCCCGCCTACACCCTGCTTGGCGGCCTGACGATCAGTCAGCAGGCCGGATGAGGTGGACAGGATGGCAACGCCGAGGCCACCGAGTACGCGCGGCAGGGCGGTGCTTTTGGCGTAGACGCGAAGACCAGGCTTGGAGACGCGGCGCAGGCCGGCGATGGAGCGCTCCCGACTCGGACCGAACTTCAACTCCAGCACGAGATTCTTGCCGACCTCGGCCTCTTCGACGTGGGAGCCGAAGATGTAGCCCTCCTGCTGGAGGATGTCGGCGATCCCAGCCTTGAGCTTGGAGTACGGCATGGACACCGTGTCGTGGTACGCGGAGTTCGCGTTGCGCAGACGCGTCAGCATGTCTGCGATTGGATCGGTCATCGTCATGGCCATCGGGCCCTTCTCATCGTGGTTTCGCGCGGCTCATCGCCTGCGGACCTTCGATGTCGTGTGGTCTTCTTCGGTTGGGTGGTCGTCGGTGGTGCCGGGGGTTGCGGTCTACCAGCTGCTCTTCGTGACACCGGGGAGCTCCCCAGCGTGGGCCATCTCCCGGAAGCAGATCCGGCATAGACCGAACTTGCGGTAGACCGAGTGGGGTCGGCCGCATCGGGTGCACCGGGTGTAGGCGCGCACGGCGAACTTCGGCTTGCCCTGCTGCTTGTTGATCAGCGCCTTCTTCGCCATATCACTTCTCCTTGAAGGGGAATCCGAGCAGACGCAGCAGCGCCCGCCCCTCGTCATCGTTGTCGGCGGTCGTGACCACGGTGATGTCCATACCGCGGACTCGATCGATCGCGTCCTGATCGATCTCGTGGAACATCGACTGCTCGTTGAGGCCGAAGGTGTAGTTGCCCCGGCTATCGAACTGGCGCGGGGAAAGTCCACGGAAGTCACGGATGCGCGGTAGGGCAATCGAGAGCAGGCGGTCGAGGAACTCCCACATGCGATCCCCGCGCAGTGTCACGTGGGCTCCGATCGGCATTCCCTCACGGAGCTTGAACTGCGCGATGGACTTGCGAGCCCGAGTGACAACCGGCTTCTGGCCGGTGATCTCGGTGAGATCGCGAACGGCCCCCTCGATGAGCTTGGAGTCGCGCGCCGCCTCGCCTACACCCATATTCACGACGACCTTGGTGATGGTCGGCACCTGCATGATGTTGGCGTAGCCGAACTGCTCACGCAGTTCCGGGATGATCTGGTCGCGGTACTTGGTCCGCAAGCGCGGCCCGGTCCGTTCGATGGTCGAATTCGACATCTTCTCTACAGCTCCTTCCCGGTCCGCTTCGAGATCCGGACGTTCCGCACGACCTCGTAGGTTGAGCCATCGGAACGACGCTTCTCGGCCTTCTCCTTGCGGTAGCCAATGCGTGTGGGACGGTCATCCTCCGGATCGATCACCATGACGTTGGAGATGTGGATCGGTGCCTCCATCGTGATGATCCCGCCGGTCTTGGAGCCCCGGGTGTTCTGGCCGACCTTGGCGTGCCGCTTCACGCGGTTCACACCCTCGACGATCACCTTCTCGGTGTCAGGGTAGACATCGATGACCTTGCCGACCATCCCGCGGTCCTTGCCGGTGATGACCTGGACGCGGTCACCCTTCTTCACGAACATCTTGGACATGTCAGAGCACCTCCGGTGCCAGCGAGATGATCTTCATGAACTTCTTCTCACGCAGTTCCCGGCCGACGGGGCCGAAGATGCGGGTGCCACGAGGCTCCCCATCACCCTTGAGGATCACCGCTGCGTTCTCGTCGAAGCGGATATAGGAGCCATCCGCCCGACGGCGCTCCTTACGGGTGCGCACGACGACGGCCTTCACGACCTCGCCCTTCTTCACACCACCACCGGGGATGGCGTCCTTGACGGTGGCGACGATGACATCACCCACGCCGGCATAGCGACGCCCCGAGCCACCGAGCACCCGGATGCACAGCAATTCCTTGGCTCCGGTGTTGTCGGCGACTCTCAGTCGCGACTCTTGCTGAATCACGTTCTTTGCTCCGATTCCTTGACGGGTCCCGCAGGCCTACTTGGCCTTCTCCAGGATCTCCACGACTCGCCAGCGCTTAGTCGCCGACAACGGACGGGTCTCCATGAGCAGCACGCGGTCCCCGATTCCGCATGCATTGGCCTCGTCGTGAGCGTTCAACTTGCTCGTTCGGCGCACGACCTTGCCGTACAGGGGGTGCTTGAAACGATCCTCGACAGCAACGACGACGGTCTTGTCCATCTTGTCGCTGACGACGTATCCCTCGCGCTCCTTGCGGTTGTTCCGCTCGTCCACGTTCGCGCTCTTCTCCGTCATCTCGCTCATGCCGCACCACCGACGGTCTCGATGGGTGTGATCCCGAGCTCGCGCTCGCGCATCACCGTGTAGATCCGGGCGATGTCCTTGCGCACGGCGCGCAGTCGGCCGTGATTCTCCAGCTGGCCCGTTGCACCCTGAAAGCGAAGGTTGAACAGCTCCTCCTTCGCCTCACGGAGCTTCGTGGTCAGCTCTTCCTCGGACAGGCCGCGGAATTCCTGTGACGATGTGCCGGCAGCCATCAGTCCTCCCTCGTCTCATCGCGACGCACGATGCGGCAGCGCATGGGCAGTTTGTGCATGGCCCGGGTGAGCGCGTCGATCGCGGTGCGCTCGTTGGGGTAGTCCAGCTCGAACATCACCCGACCGGGCTTGACGTTGGCTACCCACCACTCGGGGGAACCCTTGCCAGAACCCATGCGGGTTTCCGCCGGCTTCTTGGTCAGCGGTCGGTCAGGGTAGATGTTGATCCACACCTTGCCACCGCGCCGGATGTGACGGGTGATGGCGATACGGGCGGACTCGATCTGGCGGTTGGTGACATAGGCCGGCTCGAGAGCCTGCAGGCCGTAGGTGCCGAAGGTCACCTCCGTGCCGCCCTTGGCCACACCACTGCGCTTCGGGTGGTGCTGCTTGCGGTGCTTGACCCTGCGGGGAATCAACATGGTGATCAGGCCTCGCTCTCGGTGCTCGGTGCCGGTGCCTCTGTTGCTGCCGGTGCCTCGCTGGGTGCCGCTGCCTCGGCCGCAACGGCGGCGGTCTCCACAGCCTCAGACTCCTCGCGGCGAG
>JBDQGZ010000003.1:0-35520 GCA_040265115.1 Candidatus Nanopelagicales bacterium | reverse complement strand
TTGTCGAACTCAATGAGCGAGGTGGAGCCCGACACTGGCGTCGGGCTGGCCGCCGCCCCGACGACCGATCGAGCCGCGGATCGCGTCGTGATCAGGCTCGATATCCCCGGGTCGGTGCGCACGATGAGTCCTCGAGCGACCGTTCCGGATTCGGGCTCCACCTCGCTCATTGAGTTCGACAGCGACCTGCCGCTCGAGCAAGCGCAGCGGCTCGCCGAAGAACTCAGCGCACAACCCGGCATCGTCTGGGCCGAACCCGATGTCCTGCTCACCCCCGCCGAGGCAGTGTTCCCGAACGACCCCCTGTTCGACGAGCAGTGGTACCTCTGGGACAGCGATGACACGGCGGGCGGTTTCTCGGTGCGCGCGCCGCAGGTCTGGGGTGCCACAACGGGTGACGACAGTGTTGTCGTCGCCGTCATTGACACCGGTGTGGCCGATCACCCTGATCTGGCCGGAACCGTGCGGCCCGGCTATGACTTCGTGTCGAACATCCCCATGGCGAATGATGGTGACTCGTGGGATCCCAACCCCGCCGATCCGGGGGATTGGGTTTCTTCGGCCGATATTGCCTCGGGTGAGTTTCCCTCGAGTTGTGTGTCGACGAGCAATTCCTCGTGGCATGGAACCCATGTCGCGGGTATCGCAGCAGCCGTGCAAAACAACGACTACGGAATCAGTGGCGCTGCGCCGGGCGTGACGATCCTCAACATTCGCGCCCTGGGCAAGTGCGGCGGATTCCTGTCGGATATCGCCGCAGCAGTGCGTTGGTCGGTGGGCGATGTCGTGCTCGACCGCAACACCGGAGTCCCGCTTCCGGTGAATCCGACTCCCGCGTCGGTGGTGAACCTGTCCCTGGGTGGAATCGCGAGTTGCAGCACGGCGATGAGCGAGGCAGTGTCCATCGCCACCAGTCGTGGAGCGCTCGTGATCACCGCGGCGGGCAACTCCAGCGCTCCGCTCGGGGAATACGTCCCGGCCAACTGCCCCGGTGTGCTCAGCGTCGTCGCGACCGACCGTGATGGTGCTCGAGCGTCGTATTCCAACTACGGAACAGACGCTGATCCCGCGAGCATCGCAGCCCCCGGCGGCGGAACCATCTCAGCGATTCTCGCGACCGACAACACTGGCCGGCAAGGTCCCGAGCAGCCCGACTTCGGCTCCAAGCGCGGAACGTCGATGGCGACGCCGCTCGTCTCGGCTGCTGCTGCCCTGCTGTACAGCGTCGGACTCGACTCGCCGGACACCGTGCGGTCGCGACTGCTTGAATCGGTCCAACCGTTTCCCAACAACGTGGGATCCCCCTGCACCCTCACCGAGTGCGGGACAGGCATCGTCGACTTCGGTCGGCTGGTCGACTCGATCACCATCACCGGTGAGCGCGGTGTCGTGCGCGACCGACCGGGGGTGCTCGTCGACGGCACGACGTTCGGGTTGCCGGAGGGGATGATCCTCACTCCGTATTACAAGTTCCCTGGCCAGACCTCCTACAGCCCCGGGACCGGGGTGCGCACCGTCAGCATCGTCGAAGGCATCCGCGGGGAGTTCACCTGGCAGCGGCGCACCGGCAAGAAGATCTACGTCTACTTCCGGGCCGAGAACGGCGAGCGCTCGAACCGGATCATCTTCCCCCCGAAGTAAGTTCCCAAAACCCGACCACCCCTACCGCAGTGCGGCAGGGGTGGTCGGGTTAGTGCGTGTTGGCTACCGGGCGTGGACTAGCCAGAGCAGGGCTGGGAGTAGTCGTAGGCCTCGGCTGTCGGTCCGAGGTAGCCGTTGACGATCGTCTTAACGCCCAGGGGCGATGCCTCATCGGGCACATTGATCGTCACCGAGCGGTCCACCGTCTCCGGTGGGCCACCGACGATGGCGTTCGGCTGAGCGCCCTCGTAGTCGACCTCGACACCGCCGGTGACTGCGGCGCGCAGACCCTCCCGCGTGATGTCGCCAGCAGCGACGGCCTTGGTGATGGCGGCCTTCAGGGGGTACTGCCACACCCAGCCATAGGTGTAGCCGTCGTTCGCTGGCGTGATGCCTTCACCGAGCTGGGCCTTCATCGCCGTCATCGCCGTTGTATCCACCGTTCCGAAGGAGGCGGTGGTCCCGAAGTTGGTGAAGGTGGCCAGGAGGGCCGGTGCGGCTGCGGTCTGCAGCAGCAGCGGATTCCAGGTCGGAGCAGCACCGACGAACTTGCCGGTGAAGCCCGAGGCGACAGCCTTGCCGACGATCTCGGCGACCTCACCGGGGCCGGTGCCGAGTGCGACGACATCAGCCTCGGAGGCGAGAATCTGAGCGACTGCCGCATCCTGGTTGCCGGCGATGGCGTTCGGGAGCGACTCGATGAAGCCACCGAACTCCACGCCATTCGCTCCCGCCCACGCCTGTGTGCCGGCAGCGAAGTCGCCACCGAAGTCACCGGGCGGCCCGACCGCGATGATCTTGGAGATCGCGCCATTGGTCTCGACGTACCAGTCCATGCCACTCATGGCCTGGATGCAGTAGGAGGCGCCGGACTCCAGGATCAGGTCGCCGTCATCGACGGGGAACTGCCATCCCGACCACCAGGAGGCAGGTGCGCCGACGACGTTGTCGGCCTCCATGTCGGGCAGGATCGCCTGGGTCTGCGGGGTGCCGAGCGTCTGGGCGAGCGCGAGGATGTTCGGCTCGATCGCGCGGTACTCCTGGCTGTGCACAGCCGGGTCGTACTTGTTGTCGCGGGTGTTCTGGGAGATGTTGATGTCGAAGCCGCCAATGCCGCCAGCCTCGTTCACCGCCTTCCAGAAGTCCGTCTGACCGGTGGTGACCTCGACCGCGAGCGGCGCGAACGGCCCCTCGGTGAGGTCGGAGAGCACCCCGAGGTAGATGCACCCGTTGTCGGGGTTGATGGCTTCGGGGCAGGCTTCCTCGGTGACTCCGACGTCGAACTTCACCGATGAACCGGTCGGGCTGGCTTCACCGCTCGTGGCGTCACCGCTGGAACCGTCATCGCTGCTGCCACCGCACGCGGCGAGCACCAGGGCGGTGGCCGCAGCGAGGGCCGCGATGGACGTAGCTGTGCGTCCTCTTCTCACGTGTCCTCCTGAACTTGGTAAGGGTCCCCGTCCCTTAAGTCATCGACCACCGAGAGGTGTCGCTGGCACGGAGAGCACTTTCACTCTGCCAGGTCACAGGGGGTTCTGCCCAGGGATTGCGCGCCGAGCGCGTCGATTGTGAACGAATCGTCACCTTCGGAGGTCCCGCGGAGAGAAGCGTAACGATACGGTCACGAAGGATCTGTTTGTCCGATAGGTTGCACCGAACCGCTAAGCCTGAGAAGTTCAGTGTTCGCCACACCTGGGCGGCCTCGTCGCCTCAGGAGACCACATCATGCCGTCGTCACCGATGGCTCGTACGAGGGGAGGGACGGTGCTCGCGGTCGAGAACCTCGAGGTCGTCTATGAGGATGTGATCCTCGTCTTGAAGGGGGTCAGTCTCCAGGTTCCCGAAGGGTCCATCGTCGCTCTGCTCGGCCCAAATGGAGCCGGCAAGACCACCGTTCTTCGGGCGATCACCGGATTGCTCGACGTGCACCGCGGCAAGATCTCCAAGGGCCGGGTGAGCCTGGACGGGGAGGACATCCAGGGGAAGTCGGCGCCGGAGATCGTCGCCTCGGGGATCGGCCAGGTAATGGAGGGTCGGCGGATCTTCCGCGAGTTCACCGTCGATGAGAACCTGCGCGCCGGAGGGCACACCGCGACCCGAGCCCAGATTGCCGAGGGTTTGGAGCGGGCCTACTCGATGTTCCCCGTGTTGGCTGAGCGCCGGAAGCAGACGGCCGGCTATCTCTCGGGCGGGGAGCAGCAGATGCTAGCGATCGGCCGAGCCCTCATGTCTCAGCCGAAGTACCTGCTGCTCGACGAACCATCCCTGGGTGTGGCGCCGAAGATCATCCAGCAATTGCGTGACCTGATCGTGCAGATCAACGAGTCGGGGACGTCGGTCCTCCTGGTGGAACAGAACGCCTCGATGGCGTTGTCGATCGCCACCCACGGATACGTGCTCGAGACCGGTCGGATCGTCATGGACAAGCCGGCGGCTCAGTTGCGCGAGGACGACGACGTCAAGGAGTTCTATCTCGGCCTGCGCGGTGACGAACGTGGATCGCTGCGAGATGTGAAGCAGTACCGGCGACGCAAGAGGTGGTTGAGTTGAGCTCGATCCTGCAGGCGACGGATCTCGCGCTGTCCTTCGGCGGCACGAAAGCCCTGCGCGGTGTCAGTTTCTCGGTGAACGAGGGCGAGCTCTTCGCCGTGATCGGCCCCAACGGTGCGGGAAAGACATCGATCTTCAATTGCATCTCGGGTGTCTACAAGCCGCAGGAAGGGAGCATCGTCTTCGCCGATCAGGAGCTCATCGGCCTGACCCCGGAGAAGATCGCTCACCTCGGTGTGTCGCGCATGTTCCAGAACATCGAGTTGTTCGACAACCTCACTGTGCTGGACAACCTCATGCTGGGTCGGGGCAGCCACATGGACTATTCGGTTCTTTCTTCCTTCCTGTTCACCCCGAAGGTGCGTCGCCAGGAGGTCGAAAACCGTGCAGTGGTCGAGGACATCATCGACTTCCTCGACATCGAGAGCTACCGAACCTTCCCCGTGGGGATGTTGCCGTACGGCGTGAAAAAGCGCGTGGAACTCGGACGTGCGCTCGCGATGCAGCCCAAACTGCTACTCCTCGACGAACCCGTGGCGGGCATGAACGTCGAGGAAACCGAGGACATGGCTCGATTCATCCTCGACGTGCGATCCGAGATGGGGATCTCCATGATCCTCGTCGAGCACGACATGGGCTTAGTCATGGATCTTGCTGACCGGGTGCTCGTCTTGGACTTCGGCGAGCAGATCGCTCTGGGCACCCCCGAGGTCGTCCAGGCCGATCCGAACGTCATCCGGGCTTACCTGGGCGAAGAAGTGATGTGACGGCGATGACAACCAGGATGACGAACCACGAGATCTCGAGGGGTGAACGATGACGGCGGTGGCTGACTCCACGACCACGACATGGACGCTGCTCAAGGAGGTCCAGCGACGCGCGACCTTCGAAGGCAACGGCGTGGCGATGCGGGCGAAGCGACTCGGCGTGTGGCAAGACATCACCTGGAATGACTACGCCGAGCAGATCAGCCTGGTGGGCCATGCACTGCTCGCACTCGGCCTCGACACCGGTGATCGGGTGGCGATCCATTCGGAGAACCGACCGGAGTGGCTCTTCGGTGACCTGGGTATCAATGCAATCCGCGGCATCACCGTCGGTCTCTACCCGACGAACCCGGCTCCTGAGGTCGCCTATCTGCTCGCCGACTCCGGCACCCGCGTGCTCATCGCCGAGGATCAAGAGCAGGTCGACAAGGCACTTGCGGTGGAAGACCAGTGCCCGAACCTTGAGTGGATCGTCTATCTCGAGCCGCGCGGTGTCTCCTCGATCGATCACCCGAAGTTGCTCGACTGGCAGGCGTTCATCGACCGGGGTCGCGCGCACCGTGAGGCATTCCCCGATGCGCTCGATCGCATCGCGAGAGAGGTGGAGCCCGAAGACATCGTCACCCTCGTCTACACCTCGGGGACGACCGGCCCGCCCAAGGGTGCGATGCTGAGCAACGCCAACGTCGAGTTCGCCAGCGGTGTCATCGTCAACGGCGGCGGGCTCTACGAACCGCCGCCGAATCCGAGCGACGTGATCCTGTCCTACCTGCCGCTGTGCCACGTCGCGGAGCGAGCCGTCACGACGTGGACGAATGCGGTGTCCGGCGCGGTCGTGCATTTCGCGGAGTCGATCGACACCGTCACCACGAACCTGCGGGAGGTGCAGCCGACCCTGTTCTTCGCCGTCCCCCGCATCTGGGAGAAGCTCAAGGCCGGTGTCGAGGTTCGGATGGCAGCCGCCTCCTGGATCAAGAAGGCCAACTACATGCTCTGGATGAAGGTGGGCCGCGGCATCGCGAATTCGATGCTCGCCAACGGTGGTGAACACACGCTGTGGAGCCGGATCCGCTATGCCTTCGGCTATGTCTTCCTCTATCGCGCACTGCGTGAGCGCATCGGTTTGCAAAAGGCGCGCGCATCCGCGTCCGCCGCCGCTCCCATCTCGCCGGAAGTGCTGTTCTTCTTCTTCATGATGGGTGTGCGCATCAACGAGCTCTACGGCATGACCGAGAACAGTGCGGTGGCGACGAGCAATAAGCGCGGCCGCATCAAGCTCGGCACGGTGGGCGAGCCGCAGCCGGGAGTTGAAGTGAAGCTCGCCGAAGGGACGGGCGAGATCCTCACCCGACACCCAGGGAACTTCAAGGGGTATTGGAATAAGCCAGAGGCCACCGCCGACACGCTCGATGCGGATGGATGGCTGCACACCGGGGATGTGGGTGAGTGGGTGGACGGAAGCCACCTGAAGATCATCGACCGGATCAAGGACATCATCATCACCGCGGGTGGCAAGAACATCTCACCCTCGGAGTTGGAGAACTCCCTGAAGGCGTCCCCGTTTATTCGCGAGGCGATCGTCATCGGAGATCAGCGTCCCTATCTGACCGTCCTCGTGGGAATCGAGGAGGACACCGTTGGTGAATGGGCGCGCGCCAAGCGCATCCCCTACACCACCTATCGGGATCTCTCCGAGCGTGAGGAGGTCCTCAAACTCGTGCAGGGCATCATCGCGCAGACCAATGAAGCGACTGCTCGGGTCGAGAATCTGCGGAAATTCCGCATGATCACCAAGGCCCTCGATCACGAGGACGGTGATCTCACCGCGACCCAGAAGGTGAAGCGATCCGCGCTCACCAAGACGTTCGGCCCCTTGATCGACGACATGTATTCGGGAGCAGATGCTCTGCCTGGTGGCGATCAATCTGACGTCATCGTCGTCGCACGAGTCGAGGAGTGACACGTGGGTGAATTGCTTAGCTCGCTGATTCGCGGTCTGGGAATCGGTGGCGTCTATGCGATGCTCGGCGTCAGTTTCGTCATCATCTATCGCGCCACGGGGGTTGTGAACTTTGCGACACCCGCGCTGATGATCCTCGGTGCCTTCTTCACCGGATACTTCGGCGTCAGCATCGGTCTGCCCTTCGTGATCTCGGTCATCCTCGCGATGATCGTGCTTGCGGCGATCGGCATGCTGTCGGAGCGAGTCGCGTTGCGTCCCATGGTGGGCAGACCTGCGTTTTCTGCGGCGACGGTGACCGTCGGTTTATTTATCGTTCTGCTCATCATCGCGGGCCGACTGCTCGGCTCAGAACTCCTCACTGTGAACGATCCGTTCGGACTCAACACTTTGGAGTTCCTCGGCGCTCGCGTCTTCACCGTCGACATCGCCCGCCTCATCGTGGGCCTCCTCGCCATCGGTCTCGTCGGGCTGTTCCTCACCCGTTCGCGCACAGGCCTTGCGATGCGCGCCACGGCGTTCGACCAGGAGACGAGCCTCGCGCAGGGCATCAACGTCGGGCGGATGTTCGGCCTGTCCTGGGGAATCTCTGGAGCGATGGCCGCTCTCGCGGGCGCCATGCTCGTCGCGGGCACCTCGGGGGTGGAAACGACCTTCGCGCTCGTTGCCCTCAAGGCCCTGCCGGTGATCATCCTCGGTGGGCTCGATTCCATCAAGGGCTCGGTGGTCGCCGGACTCATTATCGGTATCGCTGAGTCGCTCACCCGCACCTATCAGCCGCTGTATGCGCCGTGGCTGGGTGCCAACTTCGATGTGATCGTTCCCTACATCATCATGATCGTGGTCCTGATGATCCGGCCCTACGGCCTCTACGGCACTAAGGAGGTGGTCCGGGTATGAGTTCCGCGGCCAGCAAGTCCCAGCACACCACCCGTGGTCGCCCGAGGCTGTACACCAACTACCGCTCGGAAATGGCGATCTTCAACACCGGTGCCAAGCGACTGTGGATCGTCATCGGGTTCGTGGCGCTCGTCGTCTTGCCGTTCTTCCTCGCCCGCGACCTCGTCGCGCTCGGAGCAACGGTGTTCATCTTCTCTATCGGCGGTATCGGGCTGAACCTCCTCACCGGCTACGCCGGTCAGGTGTCGCTTGCCCAAGCCTTCTTCCTCGGCGTCGGCGCCTACACCGCGGCGGTTCTCGGCGGTGAATCGCGAGGAGATGTCATCGGGCTGGGCTGGGATATGGCGATCTGGTTGCCGCTCGCCGGGCTGGTGCCCGCGGTTGTGGCAGCGATCATTGCCCCGTTAGCCGCCCGGGTGAGGGGCCTGTATCTGGCGATTCTCACCCTCGGCCTGGTGTTCATCGGCGAACACATCTTCAAAGAGCTCAAGCCGATCACTGGTGGTGCCGGTGTTGGTCGCGCTCCTGCGGAGCCGGTGTTCCTCGGCTTCAACCTATTCGAGAACCGCGATGTGGGCGGCATCGAAATCGACCGCTTCACGATGCTGTACTTCACCTGCCTGGTGATCTTCGTGGTCATGGCGCTGCTCGCCCGCAACTTCACCCGCTCGCGCTTTGGTCGATCCTTCGCTGCGGTGCGTGATCGTGATATCGCCGCGGAGGTGATGGGTGTCTCGCTGCTGCGCACCAAGACACTCGCCTTCGCGATCTCGGCCTTCTATGCCGGAATCGCCGGGGCCCTGCTGTCGATCATCATCGGTCGCATTTCGCCGGAGACCTGGAACTTCTTCCTCTCCATCGACTTCCTCGCCGTGATCTTCATCGGTGGCCTGGCGACGATCACCGGTTCGATCATGGGCGCGGTCTTCGTGGTCCTCCTCCCGAAGCTGGTCAATTCCCTCACCGGATTCCTGCCGATCGATCCCGGCGTCGGCCAGGGTGGTCTGCTCAACGTCTTCGAGTTGCAGTCGATCATCTTCGGTGTCCTCATCATTGTGTTCCTCATCCTGGAACCACGAGGGCTCTATGGCCTGTGGCTGAGAGTGCGCAACTACTTCAAGGCGTGGCCCTTCAGCTATTAGCTGTGTTCAGGGGATTTTGCGCAATCGGAGAGACTCCGTACCCCTCGCTGGCGTAGCGTGGCGGCAGGTGCACCCGGCACCGGTCTGCGAGGTCGACGATGTTCCGCCGAGTTGTCACGATTGCTGCATCACTTGGCGTGGTGGCCAGCTTTCTCGCCACCACCGCCGCCCAAGCGGAGCCGGACGCACAGCGGGAGCGTGCTCTCGTCGCCGATGAGGACTATTACGTGCTCTGGCAGGAGTCCGATCCTGCCTACGACTGCACCGGGCTGTACTGCGAGATCATCTCCTTCAGCGCGGGTGTGCCGAAGCGTTTCCCGGATGAAGTGCGGATTGGGATCGTCATGGATCGTGACACCGATCCGCTGCTGTCAAGCGATCCTGACGCGACCGTGACCGCGTACATCATCCCGGCCGATGACCCTGACGGGTTCTACGCGACGTCGATCCCATTGGAGTACATGGAGGAAGCGAAGTTCTATTACTCGGACATCTACAAGTACGACGCGAGCTCTGACTACACCGACACCGGACTGCAGGCTGAGTGGTACCGGGGGAGCAACTACTGGGCGGTGTACGTGTCGTGGCGGTCTCTCGGACTCGATGAGGCGTCATTCTCGGTTTTTGTTCAAGATCGATTCGGCAATCAGGATGAGGCGCCGGAGAGCCCGATGCCCGCGATTCCCATTCGGGAATCAGTCGATGGGCCGCCGGACCCCACACCCGATCTTCCCGACGCCCCCACCTCACTGACGGCAAGTGTGACCTCTAGTGGGGCAGTCTCGCTCGAGTTCACACCACCCTCGGGAGACGTGATCGGGTACGGGGTGCAGGCGCAGCGCGATGGCGGCTCCTGGGAGTCGGTGACGGCGTCGTCATCCCGCGCCGACGTCGTGGTGGGGCCTGATGTGGTCAATGGCCGCAATCCGATATCGGGTGAATTCGACTTTCTCACCTCCCTTCGCATGACTGCTCGAGATGGTGGTGGCTATGTCTGCGGTGGGTCGCTGGTGTCACCGACGAAGATCATCACCGCCGCGCACTGCATGTACGACGAGGATGGGAATGAGATCTCCTATGTGAGCGCGGCACTCGAGGATGATGGTGCGAAGCCCTATTCGCATGTTCGAGCTGCCGACTTCACCATTCACCCGAACTACAACAGGCGAACCGAAGCAAACGACATCGCCGTGCTGACCTTCTCCCAGCCGTTCGCCGGTGCACCGACTGTCACCATCCCGACGGCAGCGCAGGCAGCGAGCCTCACCTCAGGCGGGTCCTCGGTGACCTCCGCTGGCTGGGGGCGGCTGTCCAGCGGCGGATCGAATCCCTCGACCTTCAAGGTTGCCGACCTCACGGTCATCCCGGACTCGGTGTGCGGGTCTACCTCAGGGCGCTACACCGTCGGTGGAGTGACCTATGAGGGCCTCGGCTCGAGTTACCTCTCCTCCTCCATGATCTGCGCGGGTGGCTCGACGAGCACCGCGCAGCCGATCGACACCTGCCAGGGCGACTCCGGCGGTCCCCTGGTGGCGGGCAGAGGATCGAGCGCCGTCCTGGTCGGCGTGGTGAGCTGGGGCTATGGCTGCGCCGGAATGCTGGACGGGGATCCCGCGCCTTACGGCATGACGCCCGGTGTCTACACGCGACTGGCGAACTACCTGCCATGGCTGGCGACCCAGGGCATTGATGCCTCCGGGCCGGGTGATAACACCGTGAGCAGGACCGTGAGCGGACTGTCCGCTGGCTCGTATGTGTTCCGCGTCCGCGCGGTGAACGACGCTGGAGCCGGTGAATGGTCGGCGACCTCGAACACCGTGACCGTGCAGGCGGAGGCGGCGACGAAGCCGAGTAGACCGGAGTACCTCGACGTCGCTTATCGAATCCGCGGTCGACAAGCCACTGCGACGGTCTATTGGACCTGGTCGTCCTTCGACTCCATGGAGCCGGACTCCTATCGCTACCGGATCCGCAAGGCGGGCAAGAAGTGGTCGGGCTGGAAGACCGTGCAGCCGGGAGTGCCCGAGGCGAAGGGCGTGAAGGTGACGAAGTTGGCGGTGGGCAAGAGGCACCGGATGCAGGTGCAGGCGGTGAGCTCCGCCGGCACGAGTCCCTCCTTGACCATCACGCTGCGCCCCAAACGCTAGCCCGACATCGGGGGGCTTTCTGGGAATCGCCCCCTACCCGAGCCCTCGACAGCCGCTGGACCCCCTACGATCGGGGGTCATGCGCGTATTGATCACCGGGGGAGCCGGTTTCGTGGGGTCCCATCTCGTGGATGCCTTGTTGGCGCGGGGTGATCAGGTGCTGGTCCTCGACGACCTGTCCACCGGCCGCCACGACAATATCCGTGACCATCTGGGCAACCCGAACTTCGAGTTCGTCATGGGCTCGATCCTCAATGATGCGGTGGTGGACGATGCGGTGCGCCGGTCGGATGTGGTGATGCACCTTGCGGCCGCGGTCGGCGTTGAGCTGATCGTGGGTCGACCGCTGGAGAGCCTTGCCACGAATATCCGCGGCAGTGAGATCGTGCTGGAGAAGTGCCACAAATACGGTCGCAAGGTGCTCGTCACCTCCACGAGTGAGATCTACGGAAAGAACGACTCCGATCTGCTCAGCGAGGACGACGACCGCATCCTCGGCTCGCCGTTGAAGACCCGCTGGTCCTATAGCGAGGCGAAGGCCATCGAGGAGGTGCTGGCCTACTCCTACTGGAAGGAGAAGGGCCTGCCGGTGGTGATCGTGCGACTGTTCAACACCGTCGGGCCACGCCAGGTCGGGCACTACGGCATGGTGGTGCCGCGCTTCGTCGAGCAGGCGTTGAAGGGCAACCCGATCACCGTCTACGGCGATGGCACGCAGCGCCGCTGCTTCTGCCACGTCGCTGATGTCGTGGGTGCGTTGCTCGGCTTGGTCGACTCCCGCGAGGCCGAGGGCCAGGTGTTCAACGTGGGTGCGAATGAAGAAATTTCCATCGCCGGCCTCGCCGAGCGAGTCACTGAGCAACTCGAGTCCGATTCCTCCATCGTGAAGGTGTCCTATGACGACGCCTATGAGGAAGGCTTCGAGGACATGCCGCGTCGAGTCCCCAACACCGCACGCATCCGCGAGCTCCTCGGCTGGGTCCCGCAGCGCGACCTGTCCGACATCATCAGCGACGTCGCCGCAGACATCTCCACCCGCTCGAGCTAAAGGTGACTCCCTGGCTCTACGTCGCCTCATTCGTCGGCGCCGCAGTGCTGTCGACTCTGCTGGTGTGGGGATCGATCAAGATCGCTCATCGCACCGGAATGGTCGACTCCCCCGACGGCGGGCGCAAGCAACAGGATCGCCCCATCCCGAAGATCGGCGGAATCGCCGTTGCCCTGGCGTTCACGGTCGCGTTCCTCGCGGCGGTGGCGATCTCGGGGGATCCGACGGAGTTGGAGCTGCTCGCGAGTGTTCTGCTCCCCGCGCTCGCTGTTGCCGCCCTCGGCTTCGTCGATGACGTTCGCGCACTGAATCCCTGGGTGCGACTCGTCGCGCAGTTCGCCCTCGCCCTGATCGTGTGGTGGGCGGGAACACAGGTGTCATTCACGCGCATCGAGTGGCTGGACCTGCTCATCACCCTGCTCTGGATCGTCGGGCTGACGAATGCAATGAACCTGCTCGACAACTCCGATGGACTCGCTGCCTCGACCACTCTTGTGGCTTCCATCGGCACCGGCATCATCGCCGCGCTCTACGGGCAGTTCTTTGTCGCTGGTCTCGCCTTCGCGCTCGCCGGCATCGCGCTCGGCTTCCTCTGGCACAACTGGGCGCCGGCGACTGTCTATCTCGGGGATGCGGGGGCCTACTTCCTCGGCTTCCTGCTCGCCATTGTCACTCTGCGCCTGCGACCCGTGGGCATCAATCTCCCGTGGAGCGCGGCGATCCCGGTGCTGCTGGTCGCTGTTCCCGTGCTGGACACTGCCTTCGTTGTGGTGCGCCGACTCGCCGAGGGTCGACATCCGTTCACCCCGGGGCGCGATCACCTGTCGCATCTGCTCATGGATCGGGGATTGAGCGTGCGGGGAGCGGTGGGGGTGCTGCAGGGAGTGCTCGTCCTCAGCGTTGCCACAGCCGTCGGTCTTGCTGTTGCCGCTTCCTGAGAGCGCCTCGGATCAGAAACCTGGGGGAGCGGGCGGCGGAGGAACCGCCGGCACGGCGGGGGTCGGGGAGGACTCCGTGAGCAGGGCCTTGACCTCGCTCGCCCGATAGCGCCGATGGCCGCCCAGGGTCCGGATACTCGACAACTTGCCGGCCTTGGCCCAGCGGGTCACCGTCTTGGGGTCAACGCGGAACATCGCGGCGACCTCACTGGGGGTCAGCAGGGCCTCAGGGTCACCCGGCATCCGATCACTGGGCATCCGATCACTGGGCATCCGATCACTGGGCATCCGATCACTGGGCATGGAGGTCATGCGCTCCCCCTTGACGTGGGACTCACTTGAGATTAAAACGGACAAAAGTGGCGAACGGGACTCAGCGTGTCAGACGTGGGGTGTCAGGGCAAGCATGGCGGGGCACGGTGAGTCGCGGCGCGATTGTGCGGCCCACAACGTCCCGAACGATCAGGCTCCGGGAGGCGTGCTGATCTGGCTGAACCGCTGCAGTGGGTTCCCCGGCACCACCTCGGTGAGGGCGGGGTCGAGATCGGCCACATCCACGTTCACATCACCCCAGGCATCCAGGGTGGAGGAGATCTTGCGCCGTGCTCGGTCGAGGGTGCGGGCGATCATGCGCCGAGCGGCCCACTGCGTCTCGCGTTCGCGCAACTCATCCTCAATCGCCTCGGCCTGCTCGGGTGAGCAGTCGAGGCCGTAGGAACGCTGCAGGCCGAGCCGAGCCTCAATGCGATAGTCGTGCCCCTCACGCTTGAACTGCCCGGGCTTGGAGTTCATCCCGTTCAGCAGATCGACCGTCGCGATCGCAAAGGTGGTGATGGGTCGGAAGCGCGTCTCCCGCGGAACACCGGGTGGACGAGTCGCGGGAGGTCCCATCCACCAGGGTGGTTGGAGCACCATCGCGTAGCCGAACTTATTCACCGGATCATCGTGATGAACGACCATGAGGTGGCGCATCTGACCCGGCGGGAGTGCGGGAGCTTCATCGGGTTGCGCGACGCACAGCACGTCATCCTCGGGGTCCATGGCCTCGGGGTTGTCTCGCCAACGTTGCCAGAACTCAGTCCGGAACGGCACTCCGAAGTACACGCCACCGTCGACCCCGAGGTGCTCGAGCGCAGGGATGCCGACATAGGGACCCGGGAGCGTGGACACGTCGAGGGCGACGTTCGCGCCGAGACTCTCGCCCATCAACACCACTCGGGGTCGACGGTCCGCGGGCATGGCATCGATGTGATCGCGGAGGCCTTCGAGGATGAGCTTCGTCAGGTGCACGCCTTCGGCGGTTCGGGGCATTGCGAGAGCACTGGGCACGAGGGCGTACTGCGGAACGATCGTCGCGCAGTTGCCGCGAGTGAGGTATTCCAGCGCCTCGATGATCGTGTAATTGACGTAGCCGACACCGGTTGGTGAGGCCACGCAGATCAGTCCTCGGTCGTACCCGCCGCAGGATTCGAAGTCGGCCAAGGTCAGTTTCGCGCGCTCGCGGATGTCGGCGCTGGACTCGAAGCCGCCGACGATGCGCACTGGATCGACAGCGGGTTCACCCATGACGGCGGTGATGTCCTGACCATTGAGGGCCATCAAGACGAAGCGGCGACCCTCCTTGCCGATCGCATCGAAAGGCATCGTGCTCGCGGGTCCGGCGGAGACGTGCGACGACGTCGGGGGCTCGGGGTAGGCAGGTTCGACGATGTCGTCGCTGTGCTGCAGTCGCGCGGTGATTTGGCGCAGAGCAGCGGTGGTCGCAAGACCGAGACCACCGAGGAGGATGCCGTGCGCGGCAAGCGAGCCGAGAGCGCCTGGATCGCGACCGATGATCCGAGTCATGCCGCGCTCGAGTCCGTGTGCGGCGAACTGCTCGGCGATGACGAGCGTGCCGAGACCAACCGTGGCCCCGACCCCGGCCGCGGCTGCAACGGTGACCGAGCGGGCATCGACGCCAGCGAAGCGATGCTCAGATGTCGTCGTGCCGTATTTGTGTGCGCGTCGTATGGCGAAGTAGACATTTCCGGCGGCGATGGCGCCCCCGGTGATGAGATTCGGCACCACCGTCGTGTCGAGACCGGGCTTCAAGCCGAGTCGGCGATGCAGCAGATCGTCCCAGATGGACGCGGCCGCACCGGCGATGCCGCTGAACGCCGTCTGCCGGCCGAGGGCATAGGCCCCGGCGGCAATGGGTGATGTGGCCGAACGCTTCGCGGTGGCGAAGGCAGTGGCGTAACCGCCAGTGATCGCGAGCCCTGCGACGACGAGGCGCGCGGTGGTGCCCGGTCGCCGCCCGGGGACGGCCGCGATGGCTTCCAGACTGGCCCAACCGGTAGCGGTGAGCTGGTAGTTGATGGTCGCCACGATGCTGGTCGTCATGGCCTGGTCGAGGGGCGAACGGGGTAGCAGGCCGCGGCTCAGACTCCCGGCCACGCTCCAGGCGGCGCCGATGACGCCGGCCTGCGACGGGACGTCGGTGGCCCACTTCGTCAGCCAGCCCGGTCGTCTTAGCAGCGCCATGGCCTGCATTCTGCCCTAGGAGGCCATGTGCCCGGGGGCTAGTTCGTCCGGTGGGAATGTCGCGAGGAACGGCGAGAAATAGGGCAGCCCGGGCGCCGTCGACGGGGGGGACAACAGCGCAGCCGGGCTGCGAGGAGAACTCTACGATGCCCCCAACTGACATGTCAACCGGGTCACTAACATGTTAGTCTAGTGGGGTGCGTCGACTACTGCGGGATGTGGCCTACGAGCGGCTACGCGATCGCATCGTCTTCGGTGAGGATCCTCCGGGCACCGTGCTGCGCGAGGCAGATCTGGCCTACGACCTCGGGATGTCCAAGGCGCCGATCCGAGAAGCCCTGGCCCGCCTGACCGCGGAAGGCCTCGTCGAACGCAAGGCGCAGTCCCACACCAGGGTGAGCGAGATCGACACCCGCGAGGCCCGAGACGCCGTGGCCTTGATCCGACTGATGCACACCGAAGCCGTGCGCATCGCGCGCGTCACCGACGATGACCTCACCCGAATGCGGGCGGCGAATGACCGTTTTCTCGCCGCGATCCGTGTCAGTGATGTTCGCACGGCGCTGGCTGCCGATGAAGATTTCCATGGCATCGTGGTGGATCGGGCTGACAACGGGCCGCTCGCCGACACCATCGAACGATGGTCGCCTCTCATCCGGCGTATCGAGGTGATGCGCTTTGGCGGTGACCACGCAAAATCTTCCGCGGCGCGTCATCTCGAGCTCCTAGATGCGCTCGCCGACGGTGACTCCGAGCGTGCCGCGCTCATCACGAGCGATCTCTTCGGATCGCTTCAACAAGAGCTCCACGACGAATACCTCGCCGAGCCCCGGTCATAGCCCCACGTTTATCGATCACATCTGCAAGGAGTGGATCATGCCCAGCATCGAGGACTACGCCCGCTACCCGCTGCTGTTCGGCCCGTCGCCGGTGCATCGACTCAATCGGTTGACTGCTCATCTCGGTGGAGCTGAGGTTTGGGCGAAGCGCGAGGACTGCAACTCCGGAATCGCATACGGTGGCAACAAGACCCGGAAACTGGAATACCTCGTCGCGGATGCGCTCGCGCATGGCGCAGACACCCTGGTCTCGATTGGTGGAGTCCAGTCCAATCACACCCGGCAGGTCGCGGCGGTCGCGGCACATGTCGGCATGAAGTGCGTATTGATCCAGGAGTCCTGGGTCGACTGGCCGGATGCGGTGTACGACAAGGTCGGCAACATCCTGCTCTCACGGCTCGCGGGTGCTGATGTTCGGCTCGTGCAGGCAGAGTTCGGCATTGGATTCAAGGAGTCCTGGGAGAACGCGCTTGCCGAGGTCCGCGAATCCGGCGGAACGCCCTATGCCATTCCCGCCGGTGCCAGCGATCACCCGCTCGGTGGTCTCGGATTCGCACAGTGGGCGCGCGAGGTCGAGCAGCAGGAAGCTGAACTCGGTGTCTTCTTCGACACGGTCATCGTCTGCTCGGTCACCGGTTCGACGCAGGCCGGCATGGTCGCGGGCTTCGCTCAGCGTGATCGACGTCGTCGGGTGCTGGGGATCGATGCGTCCGCGAAGGTTCCCGAGACGCTGGCAGCGGTGACTCGCATTGCGAAGTCCACCGGCGCGCTGATCGGGGTCGAGGTGACTGATGACGATGTCGAGTTGAACCCTGATTACCACGCTGGGATCTATGGCATTCCCGATGAGCAGACCCTCGATGCGATGCGCACAGCGGCGCGCACTGAGGGAATGATCACCGATCCGGTGTACGAGGGAAAGTCGATGGCGGGAATGCTCGATTTGATCGTTCGCGGCGAGATCGACCAGTCATCCAAGGTTCTCTACGCCCACCTCGGAGGCCAGCCGGCTCTCAACGGCTATTCCGCGTTGTTCTGACCTGCCTGATCCATCCGCGCGTATTTCTCCTCGACCTCGATCTCGGCAGCCTTGCCGGGGAAGAGGAACACCACGATCGCCATACCTACGCCTACCGCCAGGAGTGCGGCGGCAAAGGCGAGACCCGAGCCACGCGCGAAGGCATCAGAGGCCCATTGGATCAGTGTGTTCGCCTCGGACTGCGGGAGTGATTGAGCGACCTGCTCGGCCCCGGCGAAGGACGAGGTCAAGAGGGTGACGGTCTGATCGGTGACCTGCTGGCGCTGATCCTCGGGAATCCCGGACAGCGATTCGCGCAGCGATGAGGCGTAGCGCACGACGAGCAGTGAGCCCATCACCGACTGCATGATCGCGCCGCCGAGATCGCGCTGAAGGTCATTGGTCGCCGACCCCATGCCGAGGCGCCGCTGGGGCACCGCGGCCATGATCGATCGCGACGCGGGTGCGGCCGCGATGGACACACCGGCTCCGAGTAGTGCGTAGGCAATGAGCACGAGCGTGATGGACGAATCCGGGCGCCACGACAGCATCGTGAGAAAGCCCGCGGCGAGCACGGCGAAACCGATGATGAGGGTCATCCGCGAACCGAGTGCGGTGATCATTCGTGCAGCGATGGGTGCGACGAGCACGAGCATGATTGAGGTCGGCAGGATCGACAGGCCGGCACCCAGGCTGCCGTAGCCGAGGACATCCTGCAGGTATTGCTGGCCGATGAAGAACGCGCCCATCAGCGAGCCGAACACGATGATCCCGGCGAGCGCGGCGACCCAGAAGATGCGCCGTTTGGCGATGCTGAGGTCATAGAGCGGGTTGTCGAGCGTGCGCTGGCGCAGCATGAACCACGCGATGAGCACCACGGCCGTGACCGCGAGCGAGATGGCGATGACCCCGACCCCGGGCATGGGCGCGAATGTGATGGCGAGGACGAGCGCGGTCACCATGACGATCGAGAGGATGCCGCTGAGGTTGTCGACCTTCTCGTCTCCCTCCCCGGTGCTGCTCGGGAGACGCCAGGCCATGACGAGGGCGACGACGGCGAGTGGAATCGGCAGGAGGAAGCCCGCCCCCCACCAGGCGAAGGTCAACAGCCAGCCCATGAAGGGTGGGCCGATCGCGGCGAAAGCCGCACCGATGCCGGACCACAGCGCGATGGCGGTGGTGCGTTCCTTTCCATCGAAGAGCGCCACGATGAACGTGAGCGTCGTGGGGTAGGTCATGCCGGCCGCCACCCCACCGAGGATGCGGGCGAGGACGAGAATCTCGACGTTCGGTGCCCACGCTGCGAGCATCGCGAACGGAATCGATGCGGTGAGACCGATGAGCAGCATGCGGCGTCGGCCGTATCGGTCACCGAGCGCGCCCAGATAGAGCACGCTCGCGGCGAGGCCGAGGGTGAAGCCGACGCCGACGAGGTTCGTACCCACCTGGCTGGCCTGGAGGTCTCGACTGATGTCCGGGAGTGCGACGTTGGCGAGGGAGAGGTTCATGTTGGCTACCCCGGCACCGAGGATCAAGGTGGTGAGGATGAAACCCTTCGACAGGTGGCCGGTCACGCCTTGAACCTAGTGGTTTCGCGCTTCCGGCAGGGCGGGACCTCTACACTCCCTTGGTGACGTCAGCGCTGGCTCCAACTTCGTGGCGACTCCTCGCACTCCTCGCGATCTCCGCAAGTATCCGGCCGGTGATCGCATCGGTGCCGCCGCTGAGCCTGGACATTCAAGCGAGCCTCGGCTTCAACGACGCCATGATCGGTGCGCTGACCACGATTCCGACCGTGTGCATGGCGATCTTCGCGCTCGTCATTCCCAGACTCGTGCGGCGTCACGGAATCGGCTGGCTGACCGTCGGCGGGCTCGCTGCGATCACCGTCGCCCTCACCCTGCGCTGGTGGTCATCATCGTGGGGCGGGGTGTTGTTCCTCACCGCACTCCTCGCAGGTGTCGGTATCGCGGTCGGTGCAGGCGTGACACCTTCGTTCGTGCGGGAGTGGTTTCCCGAGCGGGTCATGAGGGTGAGCTCCTACACCACCGCCACGTTCATGGCCGGCGCCGCGATCGCTGCGGCGGTGACGGTTCCGCTGGCCCAATGGTGGGGGAGTTGGCCGGCGGCGTTAACGGTGTGGGCGATTCCGGCGTTCCTAGCCACGGTCGCGTGGGCTGTTGTGGCGCTTCGGCGGACGGAATCGGCGGACCGATCAGAGTTCGTGATGCGACTGCCGTGGCGGTCGAGAACCGCATGGTTCCTCGCCGCTTTCCTGGCGGTCAACAGCGTCGCCTTCTACATCCTGCTGGCCTGGATGGCGCCGTCCTATGACGAACGGGGGTGGACCCAGGCCGAGGGTGGATACCTGTTCGGCTTTTTCAGCCTCCTGCAGGTCGTCGGAGCAATCGCGATTCCCCGGATCACCTCCCGGCTGGCGGACCGTCGACCGCTCTTCATCGTCCTGGTGCTGATCTCGACCGGAGTTGTCCTGCTCATGGGTGTCGCACCAGAATGGATGACGTGGCCCGTCGTGGCCGTCGCCGGCATCGGATTGGGCGGGGTGTTCTCCGTCGGCATGGCGCTGCTGCCGGAACTGGCAACCGATGCCCATGATGCGGCAGGGCTGACCGCGATGGCGCTCTTCGTTGCCTACGCCGCCGCGGCTGTGGGGCCGTTGGCGATCGGCGCCCTACTCGACACCGGAGTGACCTGGACGGCGGTATTCGCCATCGCCGCTGTCTTCACCCTGGCACAGCTGATTGGCCTCGGTCCCCTGCAGCGGGCTAGAGCTGGTCGCGGTAGCCGAGCACCTCTCGGGTCCGGTTGACCCCGATCACGCCGACAAGACGTTCATCGTGGCGGTATTCCACGATGCACTCGCCCTCCCAGGATCCTTCTGCGAGCACCGCATCACCGAGCGCGGGCATGCCCTGCGACTCCAACTTCCAGTCGTACTGATCGGACCAGAACGAGGGAATCGGGGCGAAGGGTTCCGTAGGTGCGGGCGAGCCGGTGAGGTCAGCGAGGAGTGTCTCGGCCGCACGGCGCGCGGTGTCCGCCGGCATACTCCAGTGCTCGATGCGCCGTGGTTCATCATCGAAACGCGGATTCGGGAACCGTGCGATGTCGCCGACGGCCACCGTCGGTCGATCGGCACCATGAGCCCGGAGGTCGTTGTCGCACAACACTCCATTGCTCAGGTCCAGCCCGAGATCGGAAAGCCACTCGGTGTTGGGCACCGAACCGACGGCTTCGAGCACGACATCGGCTTCGAGGACGGTCCCGTCGTCGAGGGTTACGCCTGAGGACATGAACTCGGCGACCCCGACACCGAGAACGAAACGAACCCCGTGGGCCTCATGATGCGCGCGCATCGCGGCCGCGAGCTCGACTCCGAGAGCCGTGATCATCGGCTCGGCGTCGAAAGCGGTGACGGTGACCTCGCACCCCAGCGAGCGCGCGGTAGCGGCAACCTCGCAACCGATGAAGCCAGCTCCGACAATGAGCAGGCTGGCTCCGGGGGAGAACTGACCGCGCAGGGCCACGGCATCGTCGAGAGTGCGCAGACTCAACGGCTGCGGCCCTGGCACAGGCAGATGACGGGGCCGGATTCCGCTGGCGATCACCAATCCGTCGTAGGGCACGGCGGAGCCATCGGCGAGGAGGACCTCCGCCGGGGTGCATCCGATCGCGGTCGAACCCAGCCGCCAGGTGATAGCAGAGTTCTTCTGACGGAACTTCAAGGCCTCGAACTCGACCCCGCCAGCCAGTGCTTCCTTCGACAGCGGCGGGCGGTTATAGGGCGGGTGGATCTCATCTCCGATGACCACGAGGGATCCGGCGAATCCACGACGTCGAAGCGCTTCAGCGGTACGCAGACCGGCAAGGCCTGCCCCGACGATCGCGATCTGTGCATCGGGCGCGATTTCTGCCGGCATGACTCCACCGTATAAGCCTGGATCAGGGTAGGTTCGAGGGCGTGGCAGAGCCGGTGTATCGATCAATCGTCGCGGGTTTCAAAGGGGTGTTCGCCAGCCTCGGCCTGCGATTCGACATCCAGGGCGCAGACAAACTGCCCATGACCGGTGGTGCGGTCCTCGCCATCAACCACACCAGTTACCTCGACTTTGCGCTCGCGGGGATCCCGGCTGATCGTCGCGGTCGTCGACTCGTGCGCTTCATGGCGAAGCAGTCGGTTTTCCGCCATCGCGTCTCCGGTCCGCTCATGCGCGCGATGAAGCACATCCCGGTCGACCGCAGTGCTGGTTCCCAGGCCTTCGACGTCGCGGTGCAGGCTCTGCAGGCTGGTGAACTCGTGGGCGTGTTCCCCGAGGCGACCATGAGCCGCTCGATGGACATCAAGCCGATCAAGTCCGGAGCAGTGCGGATGGCTATGGATGCCGGAGTGCCACTGTTTCCGATGGCCGTCCTCGGCGGTGCGCGCATCTACTCCTATGGCTATCGGAGCCTGTCGCGTGGCAAATCCATCGTGATCACCATCGGCGATCCGATGCATATCCAACCCGGTGATGACATAGACGCGGCTACGAGTGAACTGCGCGATCGGATGCGCGGTGCACTCGATGCGAGCGTCGCGCGATATCCCGATGCCTCCGGTGCCTGGTTCATCCCCGCCCGATTGGGAGGAAGTGCGCCGGCTCCTGATGATGTCGGTGAGGGTGAGCCGGTTGGCTGACCCTGCTCGCGACGTCCCTGCAGTGACGACCGCTGGTGCTCACAGCGTTCCGCGGCGGTCCTTGTTCGCGCGGGTCCATTCACGCATCCGAGGTGGGTATCCAACGACAGCAGCGTCGTAGATGGGAATACCCCACTTCGTGGCGAGCTGGCGGGCCTCATCCGGACTTTCCACGCGCCGACGGGTCCATTCACCATCGTGAGCGACGAGCACAACGGTGGTCTCCGTGGCCATCGTCACCGGCTCGACATAGGCCTCCACCCCCTTGCGGGAGTCGACGAAGGCCTGCAGATGCTTGATGTCCTCGCGGGTCGAGCCGCGATCCCAGGCGGCGTGGCGCTTGCGGCGGCCGAACAGTCCCATCACCTCATTCTGGCATCTGATTCCGGCATCAGCAGGGGAATGCTGCCGCATCTCGGCGTGGCAATGCGGCAGAGTATGACCCGATGCAGAAGACCAATGACGTAGAAGAGCTGATCGCGACGCTGGGGCGTGCCCAGCTCGCGGCCGGCTATCCGGTGAATGAGGTCGACGACACACTGAAGGCGGTTGCCGGCGCCTATGGCCGGTCGGATCTGCAGATTTACGTGCTGCCCAATGCGGTGTTCGTCGATGACGCGGAGGGCGGCCGAGCTCGGATCGTCGCAAGCGATATCGGATCAATGCGCCTCGATCAGGCGGCCGAGGTGCATCGCATCGCGCGGCAGGCAAGCGTCGCTCACATCCCAGCACCCGAGGCGACGCAGAGACTGAAGGCCGTCGATCACCTCAAGGCGCGCTTCCCGGTCTGGGTGACGGTGTTGGCCAATGGCCTCACGGCGGCCGGCTTTGCGCTGGTCTTCAGGATCAGCCTGTGGGGTGTCCTGATCGCGGGAATTCTCGGCATCTTCGTCGCCCTTGCCTTGGTCCTGACCTCGAAGCGACCGGCGATGAACGCACTGGTCCCCTTCTTCGCCGCGGCGGTCGCGGCATACGTGGTGTTCACCATCGGCTCATTCTTCGATGAACAGATCCAGCCGATTCGCGCTGTCGCTGCACCCATCATCACCCTCATCCCCGGTGTCGGACTCACCCGCGGGACCCAGGAACTCGCGAATGGCCAGATCGTCTCCGGCTCCTCGCGACTGATGAATGCGCTCGTGCAGATCCTCGTGCTGACGTTCGGTGTCCTCGTCGGCGCGCGCCTGGCCCCGATCGATGACTACAACTTCGGTGACCTCACCGAGGTTCTGCTCCCATGGTGGGCCGCCTGGATCGGAGTCCTCGTCTTCGCCGTCGGACAGTCGATGGTGTCCAATGAGGCGAGGGGTGGCATTCGAATAGTCGCTTTGCTACTCGTCGTCGCCTACGGGGTTCAAACGGCTATCGCCGCCAGTATCGACGCGGTGCTCGCCGCCGGTGTCGCTGCGGCCGCGGCCTTGTTCCTCGCCATCGTCTTCCAGCGACGAACTCGGAAGGGCATGCCTGCCTTCGCACTCTTCGAACCGGTCTTCTGGTTGCTCGTTCCCGGTTCCCTGGGCCTTGTCGCGCTGACCGAGACTTTCGCGGGTCGGGATCAATCCCTCGAACCGGGGAATATTGCCGACTCCACCACGAATCCCTCCGTGGTCACGATCGGCGATGGAACCGATGTGCTGTTCGTGGCGGCGGCGACCATCGTCGCCATTACCATCGGGATGATTATCGCCAGCGCTTTCGGGCGCTTGATTCCGTCCGTGACTCCTAGCCCCGCCGACCTCGATTAGCTCCCGTTCCCGCTCAGGCTGCGCAGAGGGTTGCGAGGACCGCGAGATCGGGATCGGAGGTGACCTCGACGTTCACCGCGCTGAGCAATCGCGTCACACTTCCGTCCGCCTCGGCCTCGATCCAACCGGCACGATGATCGAGTCCGAGATGCGGCATGCCTGGCAGGAAGACACAGCCAGAAGCCACCCCATCGACCTCGGGCGTCGACGGCGAGGTCTCCGACGGCGGGTGCAGCAGGATCAACGCGGGCGGTTGCGGAGTGGACAAGGATCCCGGTGCGGGTGCACCCTCGCCGATCACGGGGCCAGCCAGGGTGACCAACCCAACGGCGCCGGGCTCTGGGTCATCGGGGAGTTCCTCGACGGCACGGAACACCGTCGTGGTCGGGAGCAGCCCGGGAATCGCGGCGAATCGCACCGCGATCGCGAGCACCTGGGTCCATTCACGTGTCGTGGCGGGCCAGCGACCTGACAGGAGGAAGCCGGCCAGGCTGCGTTCGCGTCCGGCGAGCGCCGACACCTCGATCGCATCCGCGTGCGAATCATCTGCCATGAACGGACTATGGCTGAAAGGTGCGTTAGCACACAACAACCATCGAGTGCTAAGTCGCGATCGTCGAGATCCGCTCCTCGCCGGCATACACATTGAAGGAGTTGTCGCGCACGAATCCGACAAGGGTCAACCCGGCTTCGCGAGCGAGATCGACGGCGAGGGTCGTGGGTGCCGACACGGCGGTGAGCAGGGGGATGCCCGCGATCGCGGCTTTGTGCACGAGTTCGGCAGATGCTCGCCCGCTCACCTGGAGGCCAAGGCCGGCGAGCGGAAGGCCGAGATTTTGCAGCCCCCAGCCGATGACCTTGTCGACGGCATTGTGGCGACCGACGTCCTCGCGTACGCACACCACCGATCCGTCGGGCTCGAACAGTGCGGCCGCGTGCATGCCTCCGCTGGAATCGAAGTGCCGTTGCGCCCCTCGCATCGCCGCCGGCAGCTGGTGGATCACCCGTGCGGGGAACTGGGTGTGGTCGGTCGGCAGGCTCGTCGAGCATCGCTCGAGTGTTGTCGCGATCGCATCGCTACCGCAGATGCCGCAGGCGCTCGAGGTCGTGTGCAAGCGAGCATGAACGGTCCGGCGGTGCGTGGTGTTGACCTCGACGACGCGGCGCAGCGCTTCATCCCCGTCAAGTTCCTCCAGGCTCGGGGACTTCTCGAAACAGGACTTCGCGGTGACCAGATCATCGAGTCCGGCGATGACTCCCTCGGAGACACACCAGCCCAGGGCGAGTTCGACGTCGTGTCCGGGGGTCCGCATGGTCGTGGAGACGACGGCTCCATCCACGAGGATCTCGAGTGGTTCCTCGACCGCGACATGGTCGCCGCGGGCAGCACGACGCTCCTCACCGTCGATGCGCACCACGCGGCGCCGGTCGATCGAGCCCACGCCACCACCCTAGGCGCCTAGGATCGGGGGGTGGCGCAGCAGTCGACCCCGCATCCTTCGGACCGCGGACGAGCGGAGGATGTCGCGGCGGGAACACGTGGCGTGCTCGCTGCGGCCGGCATCGCCCTCGAGCAGATGGGGGTCGCTCGCGGGGTCCGGGCGCTGACATCGGTCAACCAACAGCGCGGTTTCGACTGCCCGAGTTGTGCCTGGCCGGATCCTGATAAGCGGCACACAGCGGAGTTCTGCGAGAACGGTGCGAAGGCGGTTGCCTGGGAGGCGACTCGGCTCACGGTGGGGGCGAAGTTTTTCGCCGAGCATTCCCTCGCCGATCTGCGACAGCAGTCCGGCTACTGGCTCGAGTCGCAGGGTCGCCTCTCACAGCCGATGCACCTCGCACCAGGAGACACGCACTACCGACCGATCGAGTGGTCGGCGGCCTTCGACCTGATCGCGGAGAAGTTGCGAGCGCTGCCGGATCCGAATGCGGCAGTGTTCTACACCAGCGGGAGAACGAGCAACGAGGCTGCGTTCCTCTATCAATTGCTCGCACGGTCGCTGGGCACGAACAACCTGCCGGACTGCTCGAATATGTGCCATGAGTCGAGTGGCATCGCGCTGACCCAGACCATCGGGATCGGCAAGGGGACAGTCTCGCTCGAGGACATCTCCGATCATGCCGATCTCGTGGTGATCGTCGGCCAGAATCCGGGGACGAATCATCCGCGCATGCTCACCGCACTGGAGTCGTTGAAGAAGCGGGGCGGGCGCATCGTGTCCATCAATCCGCTTCCGGAAGCCGGCCTGCTGAGATTCAAGAATCCACAGAAACCCTCCGGTGTCGTCGGATCGGGAACGTCACTGAGTGATTTGCATCTGCCGATCCGGGTGAACGGTGATCTCGCCTTCTTCGCCGAGGTCAACCGTCGCCTGGTGGCCTCCGGTGAGATCGACCGCGGGTTCGTCGAGGAGTCAACGGTCGGCTTCGATGCGGCCAGCACCCAGTGGCAGTCCCTCGATCCTCGACTCGTCGCTGCGGCGACCGGACTCGAGGATGAGTCGATCGAGGCGTTCATCGAGCAGGTGGTGTCGTCGAGATCGATCATCGTGTGCTGGGCGATGGGGCTCACTCAGCATCGCAATGCGGTCGCCACGATCCGCGAGATCGTCAACTTCCTGTTGTTGCGCGGCAACTTCGGGCGCCCCGGGGCGGGAGCGTGCCCGGTGCGCGGACACAGCAATGTCCAGGGCGATCGGACGATGGGCATCCACGAGCGTCCGGCGGAGGCCTTTCTCGACGCCCTCGACTCGCACTTCGAGATGGCCTCGCCGAGGGAGCCGGGATTCGATGTGGTGGAGTCCATTCGAGCGATGCGCGACGGCCGCGTCAGGTTCTTCATGGCGATGGGCGGCAATTTCGCGGCGGCGACGCCCGACTCCGCGCTCACCGAGACTGCCCTCGGTTCGGTTGATCTGGTCGTGCACGTGTCGACGAAACTCAACCGGTCGCATGTCGTCGCGGAGCAGGAGTCGCTCATCCTGCCCTGCCTCGGGCGGACCGAGCGTGACGAGCAGTCCGGCGGCGAGCAGTTCGTCACAGTCGAGGATTCCATGAGCGTGGTGCATGCCTCGCACGGACGTCTTTCGCCGGCATCGGATGACCTGCTGAGCGAGCCAGCGATCGTGGTGGAGATCGCACGGCGTGTCCTCGGCGATCAGCCGTTGGACTGGAACTCGCTCGCGAACGACTACGACGCGATCCGGGATCACATCTCGGCGGTGGTCCCAGGCTTCGCCGACTTCAACGCCCGGGTGCGCGAGCCGAATGGATTCGTTCTTCCCAATCCGCCACGCGATGAGCGGCGCTTTGCAACGGCAGAGGGGCGCGCGGTTTTCACCGTGAACGAGATCACCGCGTTGGAGATCCCCGAGGGTCATCTGCTGCTGCAAACCGTGCGTTCGCACGACCAGTTCAACACCACGATCTATGGCATGGATGATCGCTATCGCGGGGTGAAGAACGCTCGCGATGTCATCTTCGTCAACCCCGTGGATCTCGAGGAACTAGGTATGCGGGATGGCGCCGTCGTCGACGTGGTCAGCGTCGCCCCGGATGGCGAACGCCGGATGCCGTCGGTCACGGCACTGGCCTATCCCACGCCCCGTGGATGCGTCGCCGCCTACTTCCCGGAGGCGAATGTCCTGGTGCCGCTCGATGCGACAGCGGCAGAGAGCAACACCCCGGCGTCGAAATCCATCATCGTTCGAATCGAGGCACCCGCATGAGCGACATCAGGCCACCCCATCCGGCGCGGACGGGATCGCAGCGAGCCATCGCGGTGCTCAGTGTGCCGGGGAACGAGGTGAATCCCGCGCAATGGGCGCAGATCGAATCCGCTGTCGAGGGTGCCCTCCGAGCGAGCGACGAGGTGAGCTTCGGCGTGGGCGGCCGGATCCACGTGACGCTTCACGGCGTTCGGGACCTGATGACGGCGGCTGAGCTCATGGAGGCACTCCGCGATGCCATCACGACCTCGGTCCCCGAAGCGGCGCACCTGAGCATTGGTGTGGCCGCCTGGCCTCGCGCGGTGCCGGAGCATCAGGCACGCCTCGAGGCGGAAAAGTTGTCGGAGGAAGCGATCCATCGGGGTGACGGGCGCATTCTCTGCGCGCCTCCTCTGACCTGACTCCGCGCCGTCGATGATGTCCAGGGAGTGAACTCCGCGTGCTTGCCGCGCGAATCTGGGGCACGGTGTGGACATGGAGGTCGGTGTCGCCCAGGCAATCCTGGCGATCGTAGGTTCGGTCGCGATCTTGGCCTGGCCGATCCTGGTGATGCTGCTGCGGGCGGCAGTCGAGGGGCGACGCTGGCGCAATCGTCTGATGGCTCGTGCCTGGATTTCGGCCTGGTTTGCCGGTTCGGGCATCTGGGTGGTGGCGGCTTGGATCACCGTCATTGTGCTGATCCGGCTGCTGACCGGAACGATCCTTGCCGATCAGCCGGCGGTCGAGGTCATGTCGTGGGTGCTCATCATCGCCGCCATGGTCCTCATCTTCCCCTTCTCCTGGCGAGCCCCGAAGGAGCCGAAGGGCTAACGGGATTGCGGGGGCTGGACTCAGGGAAGGACGGGCTCGGATGGAATTTCCTGCAGAAGATCGGGAAGGTTTGCGGCCTGCAATTCGTGATGCAGTACGAGCCGAATTCCATAGTCAGCCAACGACTCGGTACTGGTAGGTCGTGAGGTCTCGGCAATGAGCCGGGTGTCGCGGGTGGCGATCGCGGCGACCGTCTGCTGGATCGTGAGCCGATCGATTCCGGAGTCGCCGGCGAAAACCCGCTCGGGCAGGAGCACGGCCCAGCGCTGCCAACCGTCGAGGTCAGACCCATCCGCGGTTGCGGCGGCACCCGCGGTCATGGCGATACCGACACCGCGATCCCCGAGCAACCGGAGTGCTTGACCACCGCCGGTCGGAACGGTGTCGAACACGGCGACAAGGCGCGCGCACTCCACCCGATTCAAGAAGGGCGACACCAAATTCGGCAGAGCCAGGACCCCAATATCGGGATGCAGGAGGACAGAGGGGAGCGGGACCAGAATCCGCTGCTCGGCTCCATCACCGGTGACGTTGGCTTCAATGAGATCGGCGAAGACGGGCTTGAGTCGATGAAGGATGGCGCGCGTTGCCTCTGCGGCTAACTCAGGTCGACGGTTGACCAGGGACAGAAACTCCTCGGATTCCATCGTTCCGGAGCGAGTTGGCGAACCGTCCCAGCCCACACCCGCCATGGCTGCCGCCAGACGGCCATTCGGATCGAGGATGGGCTGCAACGTGACCGGGAATCTTTCATCCAGGTCGCTGTCGATGTCCTCACGCAGCCGAGCGGTGATGTCCACTGCCACGGCTGGTGTCCCGCTGCCGGTGATCGCCTCGGGGGTGATGTCGAGGGTGAGAACATCGTCGATTGCGAAGGGATTGCGAGCACTCTGATCGATCAAGAGTCGCTGCGAGGCGTGCTCGATCAAGCCGTCGTAGGAGAAATCGTCAACCTGGTGCACCGAGTATCCCAGCGACACCCCGATGTGGACGCCCATATCACTGTGCGTGGCAAGCACAGAGCCACGGTCGTTGATATCTCGCTGAAGCTCACGCAGCAGTCCCACTCCATTGCGGATCAGTGGTCCTGAACCGAAGCACACCCATATGCGCCCGTCGGGTTGATAGGAAATGAAGGTTTCGTGTCCGGTGAAGCCTGAGTATCCCTGCACCAGACGTATCACCTGTGCGATCGCTGCGTGCTCGAAGCGTCCCCCGGAGAGTGCACCGAAATCATCGATGGCGAGCACTCCGATGAGGACTGAATGGCTTTGCGGGCTGTCGTCGGCGCGCTGGCGCATCTCTTCGAAAGCCCGCTCGAAGGATTCCATCGTGTGCCAGAGGTTGCGGTCGAAGAGTGACTCGAATGCGGTCGTGAGTCGGTCTTCGTCGGATGCGACGACGGGTGTGAGGATCGCGGCCGTTGCGAGTTGCTGGAATCGCTCGGTCACGCCGAGCGACCGTGCAACAAAGCGAGCCGGACCGAGGAAGCCGGCGACGGTGATGTCCGAACTGTCCCGGTGGCCGGGAGCGGGATACAGCGGGATCCTGATGGACGCAAGATCCGTAAGGTCGTGATAGTCGCTCGTTGCGGGTTGGGCATGGACGTCGGCGACTGCGAGTTGTCGAACGACGCTGCCATCTGCGCGATGCACCGCAACAAGGGCTCGGGTTGCGCCGAAGACTGACAGAGCCATGCGGGAGGTCACGGCGAGCGACGCCTGCCGAGCGAGATCCGGGTCGAGGGATCCGTCGGCGATGCGGCCGAGGATGTCGGTTTGGTGGCGGCTCCAGCGGCCTAGGGTGCGCAGGGCGTCCCGCCGCCAGAGTCGAATCGAGGCGAAGAGCAGGATCAACCAGCAGGCGAGGAAGACACCGGTCGCGGCGATTTGTCCAGCGAATTCGGCGCTCCTCGGTTCAATGAGGGTGCCGAAGCTGATCGTGTAGGCGCTCACCCATGCGATGAGTGCGCTCACCACCATGACGATCAGTCGCCGAGAGTCGATGAAATCGCGAGCGAATGCCCAGGGTTCATGCACGCCATCGACCCATCGTTCGATGGCGTTGAGCATCAGGGTCACTGACGCGGCAATGAATGCTGCGAGGAGGAGCGTCCAGGGTGAGATGTTCATCATCACCGAGTCGCGGAGCGAATACACGACCGCATAGGCGGCCGCCGCCACGACCGCGGAGTTCCACGACCGCCGAAGTGCGTGGAAGGCGGCGTTGACGTCCTCGCGGTGGCGGTGCCGCCCGTTGAGGACGGCACGAGCGACGAGCGCGATACCGAAGGTGGTTCCCGCGAGCCAGGGGCCGAAGGAGAGTCCTGCGATCATCGCTCCGACCAGGACCGGCTCGAAGGTGATGGTGGTCGAGCGCCAAGGTCGGGGCCGGGAGAGTGGATCGCTGAGGACCTCCTCAGTCAGGGTGGCGCTGCGGGTGCGGAATGTGACCGGTGGGGCAAACACACTCACCAGGGCGAGGAGCGCTGCGGCGGCTGAGGTGAGGAGGGAGAGGCGCCCCTCTGCCCACTCCGCCGCGAGCCCAATGAGGACGATCGTGAGTGCCGCCAATCCGCTCACCAGCGCCACGACGACGGCGAGGCCAGCCCGGACCTGCAACCTCTGATCGCGCTGGCTACCCCGGGGGGCGGTGGTCAGGGGCAGCAGGCTGTGGCCGATCCGTCCCAGGGGGGTGAGGAGATTCGTTCGCTGAGCCACCCCTCGAGGGTAGCCCGTTGACGCCCAAAATCTCAGATGTCACTCCTATCCCACGAGCCCCAGACGGCGGTGTGCTCTCGGTGCCATGGTCCGATACTCCACGAGACGACTGGGGCCAGAGGCGAAAGGAGGCCGACACCGTGGATCGCGAGGGCAGCGGTGCAGGGGTGCCTTCGCGCCGTGACGAGGGCTTCTCGCTCGTCGAGGTCATCGCCGCCACCGTGATCTTCGTGGCCATCTCCACCTCGGCGATGGTGCTGCTCGTCCAGGCCCTGCAGATCGTGAGGTCGAATGCCGATCGGGTCGCGGCCGCCGGCATTGCCCGCGGCATCGTCGAAGATCTCCAGGCCCAGGGGGCGGAATACCTCACCCCGGGGTTGACGACCGAAACGGTCACGCAGGGAGGGGTCGACTACACGGCGTCGATCGATGCGGCCTGGGTTGCGGTGGATCAGGAGGCTGATCCCTGCACGACGACAGTGGACCCGACCGGGTTGGCCTTCATGCGTGTCACCGTCGCGGTCACCGGTGGCCGGTTGAGCGGACCGCAGGTCATCGATGCGCTCGTGCCCCGACGCACCGAAGCGGTCGCCTCGGACACGGGGAGTGTCTCGGTCCGGGTGCTCGACAACGCGGGAGTGGGGGTGTCAGGAGTCGAGGTCGCCCTCACTGATGCGGCAACAGGGCTATCCCTGCCTCGCTACCTCACCGGCTTCGACGGGTGCTTGCTCATCCCGCAGGTTCCCGTTGGCACAGGTTGGTCGGTGACGATTTCAAAGTCGGGTTATGTCACGCCGGGACCAGGTCAGGACACCCTCGGTGTTCAGGTCGCCAGCGGAGTCAACTCGCCCGTGTCCTTCGTTTACGCCGAATCGGGCCGAATGAGGTTCCGCAGCATCGACGACTCCTATCCGTTGATCGCCGACGACACCCTGTCCCTCACCCTCGACCCATGGAACCTCCTCCCCGATCCACCGTATGAGTTCCCGTTTGTGATTGACGGACTCTTCCCCGGCTCGTATCAGGCCTGGCCGGGCACCTGTTCGGATGCAGGATCCCGACAGGCCACCGTCGTGGTCGCACCCGGCGGAACATCCGTGGCGAGGCTGGAAGGCAACCTGATCCAGATCGTGGCCCCGCCGGGCACAGAAGTGACCCTGGAACATCAGCCACTCGATGCGCAGACGACATGCCCCGACGACATCGTGCCCAGTTACACCCTCGGCATCGTCGACGATTCGGCGATCCTTCGTGCCAATGTGCCCACCGGTGCCTGGGTTTTGAAGGGTGTGGTGAGCGATGACACGGTGCTCGACGACACGACGGTGAATCTCAGTGGATTGACTCTCTCGCCGTGCAGTACCGGATGGGATCTCGGCCTGATCGCGGAGGTGGACACGGCCGGCTCGGAGTTGGTGACACTCGCCGATCAACTCGCCGATGACTCCAATGCAGGAGTCGTCACCCAGAACTATCTGGTGAAGGCTGCGCGGGAGATCCCGATCGAGTTCGAACGCGGGCCAGCCGAGGACGAGATCACCATCGCGGTGATCCTCGGTGCCGTTCGGGCACAACTGGTCATCGGCATCACGGCGGCGGACCGGGCTGAGATCCGTGGCGAGGCGAGCCTGTTGATCGGAGATCCGCCCATCCCGTTCGTGACCGCTCCCTCCTGCAGCGAGGTGGCGCCATGACGAAGACCGCCCGACCGACGGCACGTGACGCCGGAGTCACGTTGACCGAGTTGCTCGTCGCCATGGGCGTCTTCGGAGTGCTCATGGCGATCGTCGGTAGTGGATTCATCGCCGTCTTCAGCGGGATCCGAGATGCGACATCGTTCTCTGATGTTCAGCAGGACGAGCGAAACGCGATGCTGTGGATGTCCCGAGCGATTCGCTACATCGACAATGAGTCCGAAGGCTTCAATCCGCAGCCGGCGATTGTGTCGGCGAGTGCCACGGAGTTTGAGTTCTTCACGAATGCTGGTCTTGGTCTCGTCGAAGGTGCCCCCTATCGAGTTGATCTCGGGGTGATCTCGACTGGATCGAATCCAGGATTGACCGCGCTGGTCGCCGAACCAGTTCTGGTGGACGGGTTTGTCACCGGCTACACCGATCTCGCCCCGTTGGCCCTCATGCGGACGACGTCGACCCAGGATCCGGTCGTGAACTTCACTTACCTCCGCGCAGTGGAAGATGCGTCAGGCACTCTGGTCGACGAGGAGTTCGCACCTCCCGTCACGGATGACTCGTTGGTGTTTGCGGCGTGGGCTGCCGACCTCGACAAGGTTCGCGTTCGAATTGAAGACTCACTGTCGGGGATCGCGACCGAGCAGACGATCGCGCTGGTGAATCAACGATGAAGAAGCGAGTTGCCCCCGCTGCGCCTTTGCAGACTCAGAATGAGTCCGGTGTCGCCATGATCATGGTCATTATCTGGAGCGCGGTCCTACTGCTCCTGGTTCTCATGGTGAGTCAGGCGGTGATCGCTGCGATCCGTCCCTCTGACACCAACGAGACGTCGTTCCGTGCGCTCGCTGCTGCCGAGGCTGGAGTCGACGATTATCGGGCCAGACTCGCACTCGTGGGTTCGCCCGCGAGTGTCACGAGCGCGGCGCTGACCGGGTGGGTGTTGATTCCCGGTGGGACGGACAACGCCTACTTCACTTATCGGTTGATCGACGATCAGTCGTTGAATACCGGTGAGATCAAGGTGCGCTCGACCGGTTGGGTTGCTGGCGTCACCAGAACGGTCGATGCGGTACTGCGCAAGCGCACCAGCTATGACTACGGGTACGTGAGCGGGAACGAGACTGTTCCCGGGGATTTTCCTGACGCATATTCGGGCAAGGGTGGGGAGTTGACGCCGGACCAGGCTGAAGCGTTCTGCAGCAAGCAGTGGTTCGAGCCGGCTCTGAAGTCGACGGCAAGCACTGAACTCGGCCCCCATCGAAATTCTCGTATCTGTGAGTTCGTGGCCGTCGAGGGAAACGACCGTTGGTATGGCGACGTTCACACCAACGATGTTTGGTATCTCGGGCCCAACTTGGACAACACCTTCGAGGGCGTGGTGACCTCCTCCTGCCCCGACGGTGATGGAGTCGAGGGTTGCCCTCCGAGTCACCGCTGGATCGATCCTTCGGTTGTCCCTCCTGGTAACGCCAGCAATCCCTCGGACTACCTCCTGAACGAAATTCCGGTGACGACTGAAGTTGCGTGGAATCCTCAGTACGCGCCACCCCTGGAGCTGCCTCCGACACCTGCGGAGCTCGCAGCACGGGCACAGGCATCCGGCTGCTACTTCACCGGTCCGACGCGCATTCGCTGGCATCCGGGTGGGGTTTTGGTCGTCACCAGCCCGGACACGGAGGACGCGTCGATCAACGCTTTCTGCCGGGAGCAGGGCAAGTCGTACTTCGCCACCGACCCGAACGACCAGACGACCATGGTGCTCGATTACGACTCGATGGTGGCGGCTGGTTTCAACGGAGTCATCTATGTCGCGGATGCCGCGTCGACATCGGTTCCCTCGTGTGCGACGAAGTCAACGGGAACGCTCTACCCCTTCGTGATTCCCTCAAACCAGGTCTACAGCGAATTGGACTCCTATGCTTTCCCGCCGTCGGAGTCTCTCATCACGAGTGGTTCGCCCTTCGGGTTGCCGGTGGCGAGTACGAGCCCGAGCAAGGACCCCTGGGTGGGCTACAACCTGTCCGGCGGTCGACAGCCACTGGCGACCTGCTCCTCCGGCCTGGCCTATGTCCAGGGCGCGTACCGAGGTGAACTGACCCTTGCATCAGAGTCGGACATTGTCATCACTGGTCAGTTGTGGGATGAGAATCTCGTGGACGGGAACTGGACCCAGCCCTTCGATGCGCTAGGACAGTCGGTCCGCGACTACGGTGTGCCTCCGGCAGATTCTGCGAATGTCCTGGGCCTCATCCCCCAGGGCTACCTCTATGTCTATCTGCCTGCATCTGAGGACGGTGGAAACACCTGGCGAACAACGAACCTGGACAACCTGGCGATCAATGCCGCGGCGCTGGTGCTCAATGGGTGCTTCGCGGTCCAGGACTTCGATGTCACCGTCGATCGAGGAGTGTTGAAGTTCGTCGGTTCGCTGGCGCAGGAACATAGGTGCACGATCGAGAAGCCGAGCGGCAATGGTGGATACGAGCCGTTCACGGTCTACTACGACGATCGACTCGCCAAGTCGATCGCGCCGCCGGGAGTCTCCGACTTGTTCCGGGAGCCTTGGCGACAGGTGCGCATCAGTGAGGTGAACCCGGCCTTGGTCGGTGACCTGCCAGCCGGTCCCTAGTCGGCACTACTCTGTCACTCTGAGG
>JBDQGZ010000002.1:0-38163 GCA_040265115.1 Candidatus Nanopelagicales bacterium | reverse complement strand
CACCGCTGAAGCCGCCGCCGCCGAAGTCACCGCCACCGAAACCTCCGCCGCCGGAGTCACCGATGCCCGTGGTGGAGGCCGCGGCCATCGTCGGAGCGAACAGTGATTGGGCAATCATCGTGCCGGCGAAGGCAGCGACCATCGTGGTTCCGAAACCGGAGAAATACCCCCGCGCGTAGGGCGCATAGGCTCCGCCAGCGTCCCAGTAGGGCCGTCGGATCCCCGCGACCTCGACCTCGCGTGGCTGCGGATATCCACCGGCGGCAACAGTCGCAGAGCAGGTCGCACACGCCGGGACCGGATGTGGTTGTCCGCTCATGGGCGTGAACATCACGTCGTCGAGGCTGACACCGTGGCGCGGATCGAAGAAACAGGGTGCTCTGCGCGCAGGCGGATCCTCATCGTTCATGCTCGCCTCGACGCAGGCCAGCGCGTAACGCCCGTCATCGAGTGCCTTCGTCGTCTGCATGACATCGGCGTCTGACTTCAGCACCGCGCTTCGGTCTCCGGCTCGGGCGTAGGCATCCAGCGCGACCTGAAGCTGATCGCGTCCGACCTGGTCCAATCGCGGATCCGAAAGATCGAAACCGCCGAGTCGTTCGCCGAGTTCGGTGATGTCCTCATCGAGAACCTCCCGCATCTGCGCGGCCCAGATGGCCTTGCGCTTGCGGGAGTAGCGGATGGAGAAGAAGGTCACGATGATGGCGAAGCCGAGGAACACCACGAGGATGACAAGGAACACCCATCCAGGACTGCCCGAAGACGTACCCCCTCCGCTTGAGGATGATCCGTATTGAGCATCAACGCCCGCCACGAACGCCTCGAGGACCGCGTAGGGGCCATTTGATGCTTGGCTGGCGAAGGCCGCATCCGCGATCCCGGTCACGGAGTAGTCAGTGCCGCCGGCCCGGAAGGCACTTCCGGCGATGGTCGCGTACACCCCACCGCGACCGACTGCATCGCGGATCTCGACGAGCAGCGCGTCGGGCCCCCCGGCCTCGACCGCCATCGATTCGGGCAGAACCGCAATGTAGATCGGCAGACCCGTCTCCGAGATCTGCAATTGCAGGTCGACGGTCTGGGAGATGGTGAGTGCGTTCTCAGCCGCGTAGTCGTTGTAGACGTTGTCGGCACGTAGGTCCGCACCGATCTCATCGAGGGTGGCGGCGTGGGCGGCGCCGGTCGACCCCAGGAGGAACAAGGCTGCTAGGACAGCGAGCAGACCGGAAAATCCAAAGCGACGAAGGGGCGTCATGATCCGACGTTACCCCGTTCGAGCGATCGACGTCAGTCGTTGATCTCGCAGAGCACCGTCCCGGCAGGGACGGTGGCGCCGACCTCGGCTGACAGCGATGTGATCGTCCCCGCACGGTGGGCGGTGAGCGGCTGCTCCATCTTCATCGCCTCGAGCACAACGATGAGGTCTCCCTCGGCCACCTGCTGGCCATCCTCGACAGCGATCTTGATGACCGTGCCCTGCATCGGGGCGGAGAGGGAGTTCCCGGATGCTGCGCTGCCGGCCTTGCCGCGGCCGCGCTTCGCCCGCTTGGGTTCCGAGGTCGGGGCTGCGCTGGACGCGGCGAATCCAGCAGGGAGGCTCACCTCGAGCCGCTTTCCATCGACCTCCACGATCATCGAGGTGCGCGCCGGCGGATCGTCTCCTTCGGCGGTGTCGGTGTAGGCCGGGATTGTGTTGTCGAACTCGGTCTCGATCCAACGGGTGTGGACCGTGAAGGGATCGGCCGGGTCAAGCGGCGCGAAGGCCGGGTCATCGACCACCACGCGGTGGAACGTCAAGGCGGTGGCGATGCCCTCGACGGAGAATTCATGCAAGGCGCGCCGAGCGCGCTGGAGTGCCTCGTGTCGATCCCGACCGGTCACGATGAGTTTGGCGAGCAGGGAGTCGAAGTTGCCGCCGATGACGTCTCCGGACCGGAAGCCTGCATCGACCCGCACGCCCGGTCCGCTGGGCAGTTCCCAGCGGGTCAGCGCACCAGGGGCGGGGAGGAACCCGCGACCGGGATCCTCGCCGTTGATCCGGAACTCGATGCTGTGTCCGCGTAGCGGCGGGTCGGGGTAGTCGATGAGCCCCCCGTCGGCAATCCGGAATTGCTCGCGGACGAGGTCGATTCCGGAGATCTCCTCGCTCACCGGGTGTTCGACCTGGAGGCGAGTGTTGACCTCGAGAAAGCTGATGGTGCCATCCTCGCCGACGAGGAATTCGCAGGTCCCCGCGTTGACGTAGCCGGCCTCCTTCGCGATCGCCTTGGAGGAGGCATAGAGCTGTTCGATCTGGGCGTCGGTAAGGAACGGCGCCGGAGCTTCCTCGACGAGCTTCTGGTGGCGGCGCTGAAGCGAGCAGTCGCGCGTGGACACCACGACGACATTGCCCTCACGGTCGGCGAGGATCTGCGTCTCGACGTGGCGGGGTCGGTCGAGATAGCGCTCGACAAAGCACTCTCCCCTTCCGAAAGCGGCGACGGCCTCGCGCACTGCGGAGTCATAGAGCTCGGGGATCTCCTCCAGGGTCCGGGCGACCTTGAGGCCGCGACCGCCGCCGCCGAAGGCTGCCTTGATCGCGACGGGGAGGCCGTGTTCCTTCGCGAACGCGATCACCTCGTCGGCTCCGGTCACCGGGTCGGGGGTGCCGGGCACCTGAGGCGCACCCGCGCGAGCAGCAATGTGGCGAGCGGACACCTTGTCGCCGAGATCCCGGATCGCCGCCGGGGGCGGACCGATCCAGGTGAGCCCAGCATCGATGACGGCCTGTGCAAAGTCAGCGTTCTCGGACAGGAAGCCGTAGCCGGGGTGGACCGCATCGGATCCGCTGCGTGCGGCGACATCGAGAACCTTCGGAATGTCGAGATAGGTCTCGGCGGCGGTGGCGCCGGGAATCGAGTAGGCCTCATCCGCGACCTGGACGTGCAGGGCGTCCCGATCAGGGTCGGCGTAGATCGCGACGGACTCCAGGCCGGCATCCCGGCAGGCTCGGGCAACACGGACGGCGATCTCGCCACGATTGGCGATGAGAACTTTGCGCACGCGCGAAGTCTAGGGATGTGGTTGTTCGTGGCAGGCTGGGGGAGTGTTCATCCTCGCTTCGGCCTCCCCCTCCCGCCGCCGACTCCTCGAGCAGGCAGGCCTTCGTCCCGTCGTCATCGTGAGCGGGGTCGACGAGGACGCCCTCGTCGAGTCCTGGGCGCCGACCACGCCCTCCCGGATCGCACTCGGTCTCGCCGAAGCGAAAGCGCAGGCGGTCGCCCGGCGCCCCGAGGCGGAGGGCGCGCTCGTGTTGGCGTGCGACTCTGTCTTCGAGTTCGCGGGCGAGGCGATGGGCAAGCCGGGGCACCCTGACGTCGCCTGGAAACGGTGGGAGCAGATGCGGGGGCGCTCCGGTGTGCTCCATACGGGCCACTGCCTCATCGATGTCGCTGCGGGAATGACCGACAGCGAACTTGTGTCCACCACGGTCACGATGGGCGATGCTGATGATGAGGAGATCGCCGACTACATCTCCTCGGGGGAGCCATTGGAGGTCGCGGGTGGATTCACCCTCGACGGACGCGGTGCACCGTTCATCGCCGGCATCGAGGGTGATCCGGGCAATGTCATCGGGGTGTCACTTCCCGCGGTGCGACGCCTCGCGCGCTCCCTGGGCCATGCGTGGCCGTCGTTGGTGGACAGTGTCCGATAGTCGCGGTTCGTTAGTCGCGGGGGAGACTTGAGGACTGCCAGGCACCTGGCCCGGGGGTAAGCAACGGATTCACACCCAGATCCCACGCCGGGGATCCCCAGCGTCGCTGCGGTCCGCGAGGGGATTCGACGGGGCGCAGGCTCGACAGCACCGACACGATGGCGGCGATATCTCGTGGCGTGGCTCCGCCAGAGATGCGAATCGCCGCGGCTGAGGGGTTGTCCTGCTCGCTCACAGCGGGATGTTCCCGTGCTTCTTGGGCGGACGCTGGGCCCGCTTGGATCGCAGGGCACGCAAGGCGCGCGTCACCTGCTCGCGGGTCTCGCTCGGGAGGATGACCCGATCGATGTAGCCGCGTTCGGCCGCGATGTAGGGATTGGCCAGGGTGGTTTCGTACTCGTCGATTCGCTGTGCGCGACGCGCCTCGGCATCATTGGCCTGCGTGATGTCATTGCGGTAGAGGATGTTGACGGCGCCCTGGGCGCCCATGACCGCGATCTGTGCGGTCGGCCATGCGAGGTTGATGTCGGCGCCGAGATGCTTGGAGCCCATGACGTCGTAGGCGCCGCCGTAGGCCTTGCGGGTGATCACGGTGACCAGCGGCACGGTCGCCTCGGCGTAGGCGTAGATCAGCTTCGCCCCGCGGCGGATGATGCCGTCCCATTCCTGGTCGGTTCCCGGGAGGAAGCCGGGAACGTCGACGAGGGTGAGGACGGGAATGTTGAACGCATCGCAGGTGCGCACGAAACGTGCGGCTTTCTCCGACGCATCGATGTCGAGCGTTCCGGCGAACTGCATCGGCTGGTTCGCCACGATGCCGACCGGGTGGCCCTCTACGCGACCGAAGCCACAGATGATGTTGGGTGCGAACAGTGGCTGCGTCTCGAGGAATTCTTCATCGTCAAGGATGTGCTCGATGACCACATGCATGTCGTAGGGCTGATTGGGAGAATCGGGCACGATCGTGTCGAGTTCGAGATCTGCATCGGTGATCTCGAGATCGACCGGTGTGTTCAGGATCGGCGGCTCGTCGAGGTTGTTGCTCGGCAGATAGGACAGCAGGGCTCGGACGTAGTCGAAGGCATCTTCTTCGTCGCTAGCCATGTAGTGCGCCACACCGGACTTGGTGTTGTGGGAACGTGCACCGCCGAGGTCTTCGAACGCGACATCCTCGCCGGTGACGGTCTTGATGACATCTGGTCCGGTGATGAACATGTGCGACGTCTGATCCACCATGACGGTGAAGTCGGTGATGGCGGGTGAATAGACCGCGCCGCCGGCGCAGGGCCCCATAATGAGTGAGATCTGGGGGATGACCCCCGAGGCTTGCACATTGCGATAGAAGATCTCGCCGTAGAGGCCGAGGGACACCACACCCTCCTGGATCCGAGCGCCGCCGGAATCGTTGAGGCCGATCACCGGGCATCCGGTCTTCATCGCGAGGTCCATGATCTTGACGATCTTCTCGCCGAAGACCTCACCGAGTGAACCACCGAAGACGGTGAAGTCCTGTGCGAAGACGCACACGGGGCGGCCATCGACCGTCCCGTAGCCGGTGATGACCCCGTCGCCGTAGGGGCGGTTCTCATAGAGTCCGAAGTTGTGGGAGCGGTGGCGAGCGAGGCCATCCACCTGGGTGAACGAGCCGGGATCGAGGAGAGCCTGGATGCGCTCCCAGGCGGTCATCTTCCCCTTCGCGTGCTGCTTGTCGACCGCAGCGGATCGTCGGTCGCGGGCCTCAGCGCGGCGGCGTTCGAGATCGGCGGATTTCTCTGCGGTCGTCCGTGGCGCGGAGCTGGGATCGACCGATGCTTCGTCCGGGGTCGTCACGTTGCGTACTGTAGCCAGGTGAGCCAAGGAGCGACCCGGGCGCATCTGCTTGCGCGTGCTGTTGAGGATCTTCCGCGCCGGCCGACCTGGGCACCGTGGGGCAGGCCCGTCGTGGTCGACCGAATTGATTCGACGATGACCTGGATGCGGCAGCAGGCAGCGGAGGGACAGGCGGAGGGAACGTCGATCCTCGCCGACGAGCAGACGCAGGGCCGTGGACGCCACGGACGGGAGTGGCAGTCGCCTCCGGGGGCGGGTGTGCAGGCCAGCATTCTCGTTCGACCCGAGGACCGACCGCTGGAGGCCCTGGGAATGCTGCCCCTGCTCGTCGGTCTGGGCATCGCCGATCGAATAGTCGCCGCGGCCGATGTCCTGACCGCCGTGAAGTGGCCCAATGACGTCGTTGTCGAGAATGACAGAGTCGCTGATGGGGCTGGCGAACGGTCCGGGGTGACGAAGCTCGCGGGGATTCTCGCCGAGCGACTGCCCGATGGTGCGGTCATCATCGGCGTCGGGCTTAACGCGACCACTCCGCGAGACAGCCTTCCCGGCGGGGCGACATCTCTGTTGGTGGAGGGGAGTTCGCTGTCGCGTGAGCAGACCGCCGTCGAAGTACTGGACGCCATCGCGGTGGCCTATCGGCACTGGAGCGCCGGAGAGTTCGACATGGCGCACTACCGCGAGCGTTGCGTGACCCTGGGACGTTCGGTGATGGTGCATGAGGTGGACGCAGGTTCGGCATGGCGTGGCGTGGCGATGGACATCGACGAGACCGGGCGACTGCTGGTGCGCCGGTCATCAGGGGATGGCCGAGACGCGTTAGGGCCGGACACGGTGGCGGTCACCGCCGGGGATGTGACCCTCGCGTCAGGTGAGGACTGACTCCGCGGGTCTTCCTCGCTGATCCGCCCACGCTAGGCGGTCCCCGCGTGGCACGATGCGCAAATGGGATATCCCCGACGACTCCTCGGTGAGGGCGAGACCATCGTCTTCGAACTCAAGCCGCACTGGCGCGCCCTGATCATCCCCGCGCTCCTCCTTGTGGCGGTCGTCTTCCTCGGCACCTGGCTCGCCATCATGTGGGGATCCTGGTTCTCCGGTGGGCTGGGGTCGATCGGGCGGTGGGTGATCATCGTCGTCGGAGTCTCACTCATCATCGTCTTCGCTCTCCGACCGTTCCTGTACTGGATCACCACCCAGTACGTCTTCACCAATCGCCGCGTCATCACTCGGTCAGGACTGGTGGCGAAACGCGGTCGTGACATGCCGCTGGCGAAGGTGAACAACGTCTCCTTCGAGATCAGTTTCTTCGGTCGGATCCTGAATTACGGCCGCCTCGAGGTCGAATCGGCCGGGGATGAGGACCTCATCATCGATGACGTACCGAATGTCGAGGTGATTCAGCGCGAGGTCTACCGATTGCACGAAGAGGATGACGATCGCCGACGGCGACGCAGTGTCGAGTCGGGAGGCGATCCTGTGCCCCCTGGAGACGGGTCGTGACGCCACGGGATCCAGCGACACGGCTCATGGTGGCCGTTGATCGGCTCTTGCTAGGTGGGGAACCCGCCTACACCCGTGACGAACTGCTCGCGCGGACTCGGATCAGTGAGCCGGTGGCACGTGCGATGTGGCGTGCCATGGGTTTCCCGGATTCCCGTGGGGCCCGCATCTTCACCGACGCCGATCTCGAAGCATTGGACACCGTGGCCGATCTCATCGAAGCAGGGTTGATCGACCAGACCGTGGCGATCACGATCGCTCGGGCGCTGGGCCAGACGACGGCACGGCTGGCCGATTGGGAGGTTGAAGCGCTCGGTCGCGCACTCGTCGACAGTGGTGAACTCGACGCGGACGCCCTGGATCGTCTCGATGAGGATGATGCTCTGGGCATCGTGTTCCAGCGAGCGGCGGCGCTGCTCCCCGCCATGCAATCGCTGCTCGTCCACGTCTGGCGGCGTCATGTCGCGGCGGTGATGGAGCGGCGACTGGCTCGCGCTGATGATGATGATTCATCGACAGCGACAGTCGTCTTCGCTGACCTCGTGGGGTTCACCCGGCTGGCACGACAGCTAGAGGATGCCGATCTCGCTCGACTCGTCGAGGGATTCGAGGAGATCAGCACGGATGTCGTGGCTGAGATGGGAGCGAACCTCATCAAGACGGTGGGTGACGAAATCCTGTTCGTGGCCGACGACGCCGGTCAGGCCGCTGATGCTGCTTTCGCGCTCCATGCCAGGTGTGCGGCCCACCCCGATCTGCCCGAACTTCGGATCGGTGTGGCGACAGGGCCTGTGCTGCGACGGATGGGTGATGTCTTCGGGCCGACGGTGAACCTGGCGAGTCGTCTGACAGCGTTGGCGAGGCCCGGCACGACGCGTGTCGATGCAGCCACGGGGCTGGCGTTGTCCAGCGACTCCGCGGTGGTCATTCGTCAGACGGCACCCCGCCGAGTTCGCGGTGTCGGGGTGATTCGATCCTTCGAGATCAGCGAGCCTAATCGGTTGCGGGTGCAGGCTGGATCGCAGCGTTGGTGAGCGGGGATTCGCTCAGGGGGATCGAGGGGAAGACCCAGCGTCGATAAGACCAGAAGCGGAAGATGGTCCCGAGCGCAAGGCCGACGACGTTTGCGCTGATGTTGTCCGCGAGGGGGCTGGTGAGGCCCAGGGCGTAGTGGCTGAACCACAGGCAGGACAACGCGATGAGCATGCCGACGCCGTTGAGGAGGAAGAACAGGAAGTACTCCCGGCCCATGCCTGTACGACCGCGATGGCGGAAGGTCCAGTAGCGGTTGCCGAAGTAGGCGACGGTTGTCGCTGCGATCACACTGATCGCCTTCGCGGTCAGCGGCCGGTCGTAGAACGGGCCCTCGCCACCGGCATAGCGAAGGATGTTGAACAGGCCCACGTCAACGACGAGGGCGATGAGGCCCACAACGCCGAACTTGGCGATCTCACGAAGGAGTGTCCGCCCTGTCTCCTGGAGCCATGTGGCCAGGCGCGCGATGACCGGCGACCGGTCTGCGACATGGGTGAGACGTTCTTGGGACACCGCTGAAGGATACCCTCACGCGGCCTGCGGATGTCGGGGGCGGACCGGTCATCACTAGCATCGGGGACTGTGAACCCGCTCACGTCGACCAGCGTTGGGATCGGTCCACGGGTGGGGATCGTCGGTGGCGGGCAGTTGGCGCGCATGTCGGCCGCACCCGCCGCGGCGCTGGGTATCGACTTCTCTGTCCTGGCCACGAGCGAGGATGAGTCGGCGTCTCAGGTGATTCGCCGGGTGATCCTCGGCCATCACGATGACCCTGAGGCACTTGAACGTCTCGCAGCGGTGAACGATGTCATCACCTTCGATCATGAGCATGTCCCACCTGTGCTGTTGGAAGGCCTGCAAAGTCGCGGTGTCCAGGTTCGGCCCGGCCCGAGTGCCTTGCGTCATGCCCAGGACAAGTGGCACATGCGGGCGAGTTTGAGCGAACTTGGGGCCCCCGTTCCGGCGTGGGCTCGGGTCGAGCGACCCCAGCAGGTCGCCGAGATGGGCGAAGCGCATGGCTGGCCGCTGGTGTTGAAGGTGTCGCGTGGCGGTTATGACGGTCGCGGTGTGTGGGTGGTCGACGACCTGCCATCGGCGATCGCGGTGATGGAGGACAACCCTCTGGCCCCGGACGCCGTGTGGCTGGTGGAGCAGTTTTTGAATTTCGACATGGAGATTTCCGCGCAGGTCGCACGATCTCCGCATGGCCAGGCCGTCGCCTATCCGGTGGTGCAGACCGTCCAGGTCGACGGCATGTGCGCCGAGGTGGTCGCCCCCGCTCCCGCTCTCGATGAGACCCTGGCCGTCGAGGCGAGTGAACTTGCTCTCCGCATTGCAGGAGAACTCGACTGCGTCGGCATGCTGGCAGTGGAGATGTTCGTCGTCGATGGTCGGATCGTGGTGAATGAACTCGCGATGCGCCCGCACAACTCCGGACACTGGTCGCTCGAGGGCGCGATTACGAGCCAATTCGAGAATCACCTGCGCGCTGTCCTAGATTGGCCGCTCGGCGATCCGCGGCTCATCGCCCCGTATGCCGTCATGGTCAACGTCGTCGGTCCGCCCGGCCCCGTTCGACCTTTGCACGAGGCCTTCCGGCACATCATGGCCCGGGATCCGGGGCTGCACGTTCATCTCTACGGCAAGGCCATCCGCCCGCGCCGGAAGCTCGGTCATGTCACCGTTGTGGGAGATGATCTCGACACCCTGCTCGAACGCGCCCACCATGGGGCGGACTACCTGATGGGAGTCATCGATGAGTGAACCAACAGCAACCTCCGCCGCTCGCGTCGGCATCATTATGGGGAGCGACTCCGACTGGCCGGTGATGGAAGCAGCCGCGGCCGTGTGCGAGGAGTTTGGGGTCGGCTACGAAGCAGATGTCGTATCCGCGCATCGCATGCCGCGGGAGATGCTCGCCTATGCCGAGTCCGCTGCAGGGCGCGGGCTTCGAGTGATCATCGCGGGCGCGGGCGGAGCCGCACACCTGCCCGGCATGGTGGCGTCGATGACGACGCTGCCGGTGATCGGTGTCCCTGTTCCGCTCGCCCAGCTCGATGGCATGGATTCACTCCTATCAATTGTGCAGATGCCCGCAGGAGTTCCCGTGGCGACGGTGGGTGTGGGCAATGCCCGAAACGCTGGATTGCTCGCGGTGCGCATGCTCGCGATCTGTGATGCGGATCTGTCCGAGCGTCTCGGCGACTTCGCCGACTCGATGCGTGAGGCGGCGCAGGCCAAGGGTGAACGAGTCCGCCATCGTGCGTAACCCTTGCCTCTACGGTGATCGGGCAACGAAGGTCGCGCTCCTCCGGGATGCCCAGACCTGGTTCGTCGTCGGACTCGGTGACTCACCAGAGCGGGCTGCCTACAGCGTCGCTGCCTTCCTACAGGCCAAAGGCAAGCGGATCGTGCCGATCCATCCAAGGGCGGAGACGGTGCATGGGGTCCAGGGCTTCCGGTCGATCGATGAAGCCGTCGCAGTCCACGGAGCCCCGGATGTCGTCGACGTGTTCGTCCGGTCATCTCGTGCAGGTGAGTTTGCGGATGCGGCGATCGAGGCCGGTGCGGGCGCGGTGTGGTTTCAACTCGATGTGATCGATGAGGATGTGGCGCAGAGGGTTGTCGATGCGGGTGCAGTGATGGTGATGGATGCGTGCCCCGTCATCGAATGGCGGGGCTGATCGAGTCGCGGCATTGACCGTGGGAGACCTCAGCCGATGTCGTGGCGGTAGTCACGGATCGCCGCACGCCTGGCGAGTCGGCTCTCCCGCCGGATCTCGGCTTCATGGAAGCGCCGATTGTCAGTCTCGCTGAGGGGATCGAGTGGGCGCACCCGGCGAGGTTCTCCGTCGTCATCGATGGCAACGAAGACGAGATAGGCGGAACCGACATGGCTTGGCTCGATTTCGCCATAGCGCTGGGCCTCAACGCGCACTCCAACCTCGAGCGAGGTCTTTCCCGTCCAGTTCACCGAGGCCTTCGTGATCAGGATGTCTCCGATGCGGACGGGTTCGAGGAATGCCATCTCGTCCATGAACGCCGTGACCGCAGGACCGCCGCAGTGTCGGGTGGCGCAAGTTCCTGCGGTGGTATCGACGGTGCGCATGATCACCCCGCCATGGACATTTCCCAGATTATTGGCGTCCATCACCTCCATGACCCGAGAGAGCGTCACGCGGGAAGACTCCGGCGGGTGCGGAGTCAGGTCAGGGTCATAGACGGTGTAGGCCACAGTCGATCAGGGTACGCCCACTACGCTCGCGGGTATGCGCATCAGCGTCATTGGCACGGGCTATCTGGGGGCGACGCATGCCGCGTGCATGGCGGAGCTGGGGCATGAGGTGGTGGGGATCGATACCGATCCGGTGAAGGTTGCGGCGTTGTCGGCGGGGGAGGTGCCCTTCTTCGAGCCGGGTCTGCCGGAGGTGCTGCAGCGCAGCCTGGCCTCGGGTCGCCTTCGCTTTTCGACTGATCCAGCGGACGCGGCGGGGGCGCAGGTTCACTTCGTGTGTGTGGGAACGCCACAACGTGCGAGTGCCTATGCCGCGGACCTGTCGCAGGTGTGGGCGGCAGTGGACGGGCTGGCACCACATCTGGATGCGCCGACGCTGGTGGTGGGGAAGTCGACGGTTCCGGTGGGGACGTCGGCTGAGATGACCGCACGGCTGCGGGCGTTGGCGCCGGCCGGTGCGGGCGTGCATGTCGCGTGGAACCCTGAGTTCCTTCGCGAGGGCCATGCGGTTGCAGACACCCTGGATCCGGATCGTCTCGTTGTGGGTGTCGATGATCCAGCGGATGAAGCGCCGCTGCGAGAGGTGTATGCGCAGTTGCTGGCCAGGGATGTGCCGTGGTTGGTGACGGACTTGGCGACCGCGGAGTTGGTGAAGGTCTCGGCGAATGCGTTTCTGGCGACGAAGATCTCGTTCATCAACGCGATGTCGGAGGTGTGCGAGGCGACCGGCGCGGATGTGGTGACGTTGTCGACGGCGCTGGGGATGGATCCGAGGATCGGCGAGCAGTTCCTCCGCGCGGGTTTGGGATTCGGGGGCGGTTGCCTGCCGAAGGATATTCGTGCGTTCATGGCGCGTGCGGGTGAGCTGGGTGTGGACCAGGCGTTGACGTTCCTGCGCGAGGTGGATGAGATCAACCTGCGTCGACGTCGCCGGACGGTCGATCTCGCGCGTGAGGCGGTGGGGGGCAGGTTCCGTGATCGTGTGGTTGCGGTGTGGGGAGCGGCATTCAAGCCCAACAGCGACGATGTGCGGGATTCGCCGGCGCTGGATGTGGCGGCAGCGATCTACACCGAGGGTGCTGAGGTGGTGGTGCATGATCCGCGGGCGATGGGTAACGCCCGTGAGTCGTTCCCGCACCTGGCCTATGCCGAGTCGCCCCAGGATGCGGTCGCGGGTGCTGACGCGGTGCTGCTGCTCACCGAATGGCGCGACTATCTCGACATCGATCCGGCCAGCATCGCCGAGGCGATGCGCCAGCGCGTGGTCGTCGACGCACGCAACGCTCTCGACGTCGTGTCGTGGCGTGATGCGGGTTTCACCTACCGAGGACTAGGACGTCCCAGCGCGTGACAGGTGGTCCGGAGCGTGGACTTGTCAGGCCCCGCGAAGGAAGCCGGCTCCCCACGCGAGGTGCATAGTCGCCAGTGCCGCGGGAATGCGGACGCGAACAGCTGTCGACTCCCCGCGGCCGATCCAGGCTGAGGCCGCCAGGTTGCCAAGCGTGTATCCCATCGGGGCTGCCCAGCCGAGGGCAGCGAGCCGATGATGTCGAGTGGCCGAACCGATCACGCCGATCACGGCGCCGATCGCGACTCCGGCCACGGTGGCCGGCGCGGCGAGATAGCGCACAGAGATGGTCTCGGGGTGACGTATCGTGACCTCGCGTCGCCAACGGCCGTACTGGAAGTACTGCCGTGCCAGTGCCTTGACGCTGCTGCGCGGACGATAGGTCACGTGTAATTCGGGGGTGAACCACACCTCGCCGCCCGTCGCTCTGATTCGGTGGTTGAGTTCCCAGTCCTGTGCTCGCACCATCGATTCGTCGAAGCCACCAACTCGCTCGAGGGCGCTGCGTTGGAAGCAGCCGAGGTAGACGGTGAGGGCTGGTCCCGCGTGTCCACCGATGTGGAAGGCGGCTCCGCCGACGCCGAACCATGACGTCATCGCGGCGGCGACGGCACGCTCGAAGTCGCTGTCACCCTCAGCCCCCATGATTCCGCCGACATTGTCCGCGCCAGTGTCCTCGAGCGTGCGGACGGCAGTCGCGACGTAGTCCGCTGGGATCAGGGCATGTCCGTCGACCCGGATGATGATGTCGTGGCGAGCCGCTTCAATCGCAGCGTTCAGGCCGGCAGACGTGCGGCCACTGGGGTTGTCGACCAGGGTGATTCTGGGATTGGTCGCGGCGAGCTCGTGGGCGACCTTGTCCGTCTCATCCTGGGACGGCCCGAGTGCGAGCACAACCTCGATCGGGCCGGTGTACTCACTGGCGAGGATCGCGGTTACTGAATCCGCGAGATGGTGTTCCTCATTGAGCACCGGCATGATCACCGACACACCCGGCGCAGCAGTTCCAGGCGCAGGCGTGCTCATGACCATGCAGGGTAGCCTCGCACCAAGTTCACGGGCCTCGTGAGGGCTCGTTGATCGAGGAGGGTGAGGAACGGGTGCGCGCTGTGCTGTCTGCCTCTCGGCTTCTGCCGATCGGTGCAGCTGTCGTATTTGCGGCGTTTGCACTGGCGATCGCGATGAGCCTGTCCTGGGATCCGGTGCCCGCCGTTCTCATGGTCGTGCTCTCAGCGTTCATCGGCGGCGTCCTCGGTCAGACCGCTGCCTGGGCTCGTGCCGGTGCCGGCTCGGCCCGCCGAGCCGAGTTCGCCCTGCAGCGGCTGTTCGATGTCCTCGCCGTGGAGAGCAAGAAGACGCGCGAGGCGGTCACCTCGAGCGACATAACCCAGTCACGATCGGTCGAGAATCTGCGCAAGACGCTGGAGGCCGGAGATACTCGCCTTGCCAAGTCGCTGGGCAAGGTTCGCGAGGAGATCACCACGTCGGCGAAGGCGTCCCGTCGACAACTCGATGATCAGGTCGCTTTGCTGGAGTCGTACCTGCAGTTGCAGCGACTGGTGCCGCTACCCCGGCCGATGCCGCGTGCTGGCGCGTGGGCTGCCTCGGAGGATCTCCTGCTGTGGTTGGTCGGTGAAGTGCTGCGCCGTCAGCCGGCACTCATTGTTGATCTCGGCAGTGGCCAGTCAAGTGTGTGGATGGCAGCAGCGTTGAAGGAAAGTGGGGCACCCGGCCGCGTTGTCGCAATCGACCACGACGCCGATTACGCAGAAGTGACGCGACAACTCGCTGCTGATCAGGGTCTCTCGCGCTGGCTCGACGTTCGTCATGCACCGCTGGTGTCGGTGACGATTGAGGGGCGCACCATGGAGTTCTACGATCCCGATGCGCTCGCGGATCTCGATGAAATCGATCTGCTGAGCATTGATGGGCCACCGGGGTCAGGGACCGAGCAGGCTCGATGGCCCGCGCTCCCCCTCTTGCGCGCCCGACTCGCTCCGGGTGCCCAGGTAGTTCTCGATGACCTCATCCGACGCGATGAGCAGGAGATCGTCGCGGATTGGGCGCAGCGCTTCCCTCACTTGAGTCTGCGCCAGTTCGACTTCGAGAAGGGGGCCGCGGTGTTCACGGTCCCTACATCGGGAAGCGATTCGGCGAACTGATCGGGCGAAACGCGCTCAGTCGCAGCGAACGGCATCGGCGGTGGTGGAGTCGGTGATCGCGTCATCGACTACGTCGGCAACCGCATCCACGTCCTCATCCGTCAGCGGTTCCGGGCTCGGCGCGGGCGCCACGGTCACGTCGGTCACTCCGGCGAAGTCCTGGCCGAGCACGATGGTGATGGTCGCTACGGTCGCATCCTCGACGAGTTGGGCACCTGGCAGGCCGGCGGCGACAGTGCGAGCGGCCTCGAGTGAACCCGGGGCGTAGCGAATCTCCGAGACGGCATAGTCGGGTCGATCGGCATCGTCCACACCGAAGATGGCGAATCCAGCTCTGGTCAGGGCTGCAGCGGTGTCGCCGGCCCGTCCAGCGACCCCGCTGCCATTGAGAACCAGCAGTGTGATGTCCGACGGGGCTACGGTGAGGGCGTCGCCATCCGATGCCCCCTGGTCGGTGGTGCTCCCATCGGTCTTGGTCGACTTCTTCGGCTTCTTCCAGGGCACGTCATCGGCGATGGATGCCCACACCTTGGCGGCTCGCTCATCGTCCATCACGACGTTCGCCCCGTCGCCCCGCTCGACCCACGGCATCGTGAGGAACGTGATGTCGCTGGGCTGCACCGACCGAAGGCTCAGCGCGACTTCCTGGAGGACGTTGCGGTCGGCGAGGCCGGGATCGGTGGTGAGGGAGGAGGTCGCCGCGTCGAGGACCGAATAGAGCCGCACCGGGTTCAGCAGGATCTGCGCATCGGTGGCTTCTCGGATCATCGAGGACAAGAAGGCCTGCTGGCGTTTGATGCGCGAAAGGTCCGAGCCGTCGGAGAGGGTCTTGCGGGCGCGGACGAAGGCCAGGGCCTGCTCGCCATCGACGGTGCTCGTCCCCGCGGGCAGGATGAGATCACTGTCGGGGTCATTGACCGATTCGGTCAGGCAGACCTCGACTCCGCCAAGCGCATCGACAACGTTGGTGAAGCCGATGAAGTCGATGACGGCGAAGTGGTCGATCTGCAGTCCGCTCATCTGCTCGACCAGTTTCATGGTGCAGCCCGGTCCACCGAGCTCGAAGGCGGTGTTGAACTTGGCCTCGAAGCCGCCGGCCATCTCACCGCTCCCGGTGCGCGGGCACTCGGGGATCATCACCCAGGTGTCGCGGGGAATGCTGACCGCGGTGGCGAAACTCCGGTCCGCGGCGACATGCAGCAGGATCGTCGTGTCAGAACGGGCATTGGAGTGGATGGCGGGATCGCCGTACCGTGCATCGGGCTGGCCCTCACGGCTATCGGAGCCCATGAGCAAGATGGTGAGGGGCTCGTAGTTGCCCTCCTCATCGACGACCGTTGTGTTGGGCGCCCGACCGATCACGCCAGAGACATCGACCGAGGTGATGTTGCCCTGGAGTCGCCCATAGAGGAAGTCCATACCGGCACCGACCAGTGCGGTGGCGATCACCGCGAGAGCGGCCAGGCCGACGATGACGCGCACCGCACGTCCGCGACGCGGCGGCGTAGTCGGTTCGGACACGTGCGACTCCTTGCGAAGGTGAGCCCCGGTCAGGGAGGGGCGACGAGACCAAGCCTAGGACGCGACGGCCCCCGGGTACGGTTCCCGAGGCCCGGTCGGCTCCGGCTGGGGATATCCCTCATGCGCGGGGACTTCCTGGGAATGTGATGAGAGTGACCCGTGTGACGGGTGCGTCGGCTTGACATGCCCGGGGGCCCGCGGGAGACCCTGGCGAGGTGAGGTCCGGGAATTCAGCCGGGGAGGACCCCCCGGCTGATCGTCGTCGCGCTGCGAGCGCTGGGACGATGGCATCCCGGGGACAGCGACGCATCCTCGCCCTGGCGACCGCAACCCTGGTGATCCCCGCCACGCTCGCCCTGCCCGTCGTGGACTTCTCGTCCCTCACCGCCGGCCTGTCTCTGGGCGACCGAGACCCGATCACGCCCACCGTGTCGAGCATGGCCCTAGCCGAGGTCGATCCCGAGGGCCTCGCGGAATCACCGAACGCCGAGGCGGAGGTCCCGGTCGTTGGGGATCCGGATGGAACGACCCTCCACTCGCATTCCGAAGAGGTCGAGGGGCTGCAGCCGGCCGTCGTGACCGCGCAGACCGACACGAGCGACTTCGGACTCATGGGGATCACCGCGCAGGAACCCTTCGACGAGGGCACACGCATCGTGGTGCGCATCCGGGAGCCACAGGGCTGGACCGACTGGGCTGAACTGCCGGTCAGCGAGCATCGCCCTGACCCGGGAACCGATGAAGCCGAGCGCGCACGGTTCGCCACCGAGCCGCTGGTGACGACAGGTGCCGACGGAATCCAGGTCCGCATCGACACCCCCGATGGCTCGGTTCCCACCGACACTCGCGTCACCATGATTGACAACCCGATCACCGATGAGGACGCGCTCATCGGCACCCGATCACTCCCCGTGGATGCGGCGAATGCTGCTGCGGCGCAACCGCGCATCATCTCGCGCGCGGAGTGGGGAGCCAATGAATCTCTGCGCCGCGGCTCCACCTCCTACTCCGATGAGTTGAAGGTCGCCTTCGTCCACCATGTGGTGTCCAGCAACGACTACACCGAGGCCCAGGCCGCCCAGCAGATGCGCAACGTCTATTCCTGGTTCACCCAGGGTGTGGGCGTGAATGACTTCGGCTACAACTTCGTCGTCGATCGCTTCGGCAACCTCTACGAGGGACGCGCCGGGGGAATCGACAAGGCGGTCAACGGGGCCCACACACAGGGATTCAATTCCGAGAGTTTTGCCGTGTCCTTCCTCGGCAACGCCGACACCCTTGATCCGAAGAAGGCGGAGGCGAATCGAATCGTCGGTGCCATCGCCGATCTCATCGCCTGGAAATTCGCCGTCCACCATGTGGACCCCACTGCGACCACGGTTCTCACCTCCGCTGGTCCGGGACCGATCGGGGCGGGCACGTCGATGTACTGGCCGGGCGAGAAGGTGCCGACCCCGACCATCACCGGTCACGGAGACATCGGCAACACCTCCTGCCCGGGCACCTTCCTGCGGCCCTACGTTCCGCAGTTGCGTCAGCTGGTCGCCGAACGGGAGGGGAGCACGTTCTACGCCCCGACGATCTCCGGCTCTGGATCGGGATGGGGCTCAGGCACTCCGATCGTGGTGACGCCGACCACGACCGCGGCCGCGAACCTCACGATGACGCTCAGTTCGGCTTGCGGCGACGAAGTCCGCGTCGTCAAGGGCAGCAACTCCGCGGCAGGGCCGCTGCCATTGTCGTGGAATGGCACGGATGCCAAGGGCAAGCGCGTTCCGCCAGGGCGCTACACCGTCGTCGTCAGCGGAAACGTCGGTGGCGAGAAGGCCTATGACTGGACCGGCTTCGTGCGGATCTCGACCTCGCCGGGTTCGCCCCCGGATCCCTGCTCCCCGCCGAGTGAATTCACCGTCACGGGCACCGGCTATGGCCACGGGGTGGGATTGTCCCAGTGGGGCGCGCTCGGACAGGCTCGTGAGGGCCGCTCGACCGCCCAGATCCTGTCTCACTATTTCCCGGGCACGAGGCTGGAGACCGCTGCGGAGGCTTCCGATCTGCGCATCGGGCTGCTCTACGAGTCGAGCTTCGCTCAGGTGCGCACCGAGCGCATCAACGGAGCGGGTGGCGGCTTGGAGATCAGCATCGGGAACACCGCCTTCCCCGGAGTCAGTGGCGCGAACTACCGGCTCGAACCCAGCGATGAATACGTTCGGGTGACGCAGAGCCTCGGCGGTGAGCAGACGGTCCTCGGTCGCGGCCGGACGGTGACCCTGCGCTGGTCAGGCACGGCGGACCCCGGCGGTGCAGGAACGCAGCCGACTCTGCTCAACGTCATCGGCCCGGGCGAATCCTTCGCCTCTCCGAAGCATCGCTATCGCTATGGCACCGTCGAGGTGAGTGGTGTGTCCACCAATGGTGGGCAGCGTCTGGCGGTCGTGAATGTGCTTGACATGGAGTCCTATCTCAAGGGGATTGCCGAGGTGCCGGCGAATTGGCCGAGCCCAGCGGTCCAGTCACAGGCCATTGCGTCACGCTCCTACGCGATGTGGAAGTACCGCAGCGGGGTGCGCTCATCGTGCCTGTGCCACATGGACGACGGCGGCGGCCCGTTCTACGACCAGACCTTCCACGCCTATCACGTCGAGTCGGGAACCTATGGGGCGCAATGGGTTTCGGCCGTAACCTCGACCAGAGGCCAGATGCTGACCTACGGCGGCTCGCCCATCCCCGCGTTCTACACCGCGGCGACCGGCGGACGCACCCAGTCCAGTAGCGAGGTGTGGGGCGGAGCCGGCTACCCCTGGTCGAGGAGCGTCGATGACCGCTGGAGCCTGTCGGTCGAGGGCAATCCCTACCGGACGTGGACCGTCACGGCTTCGCAGTCGCGCATGGCTCAGATCTTCGGCGTCAGCGACATCATGACGATCGAGGTGATCCCCTCGCAGACCTCCGGGGCAGCTGATTCACTGGTCGCCACGACTTACGATGGTCGAACCGCATCGGTCTCCGGTCGCACCTTGCGCTCCGCTCTCGGCTTGCGGTCGACTTACATCGAGTACGTCCTCGGCGATCAGGAGAGCGGTTCGGGCGGCGGTGGTGGTGGGGTGACTCCAACTCCGCAGCCCACTATCGAGGCAAAGGTCAACCTGATCCGGCGGCCCCTGGGCCAGATCCCCGAGGGCTCCACCGCGGTACTCAGGGGGCGGGTCAAAGTCACGTCCGGTGATGCGTCGCCGACCACCCTCGAGGTGCAGCGCCAGGTGCGCTGGGGGAGCCTCGGCTGGCAAAACCGGGAGCGGATCGCCCCCGATTCGAATGGAAAATACAGTTTCGATCTGCCGAATATCGGCCCGGCCGGGATGACCTACTACTGGCGTGTGCTGGTCTATCAGGGCAACGCGCTCGTCGCGATGAGTCCAGAACGCAAGGGCACCATCAAGGCGGAGAAGACCGAAGAGCCACCGGCCGATTCACCCAACGCTGACACGCCCACGACGACACAGCCGAGCTCGGAGGTGTCGGTGTCCCTCATCCGGCGTCCCCTGGGTTCGATCAGCGCCGGCTCCACCGCGGTGCTGCGCGGACGCGTGTTTCCCGCAGACGCCGATGTCGTCCTGCAGCGGCAGGTCACCTGGAGTGGCGTGGGCTGGCAGGAGCGTGAGACCACCGTTCCGGATGGCAAGGGCCGCTACGGCTTTAAGCTCACCAATATCGCTCCTGCGGGGCAGACCTATTCCTGGCGGGTGGTCGCCCTCGATGGGGATGAGATCGTTGCCGTGAGCCCGACCCGCAGGGCCACGATCCGCTAGGTGATGTCTCGAACCGACGCGGTCGCGGTGACACCCTCGGCCCGCGTGGTTGCCGCGATCTGATCAGGATCGGAGCCAGCGACGAGTACCGCGGCGGCATCCCGGATCAGCGGGGCGGCGAGCAGGGCAGCCCAGCAGTCCGATGAGCCCTCATCCCAGTCGGCATCGGTGAGCAGCAGTCGACCACCGGCCTGGAGTCCCCAGTTCGCGGCGCATACGCCCGCGCGGGCCAGTAACTGCTCCTCGGTCCAGTCCCCACTCGGCAGGCTCAACAGGGGTGCCTGCGGTGCGGGCGGGGAGTACGGGGTGAACTCGTCGGGGTGCACACGCATCTCGATGGCGGCCTCGATCACCCCGGGCGGCAACGAGTTTCCCTCCGGCAGCCCGAAGGCGGCCAGGGACACTGCAACGCGTTCTGGGCATCCCTCGATCAGGTCCAGGCGATCGGAGGTGGCCACGCCGACCGCTCCGGCGACGGCACCGGGACACCAGATGGCGTCGAGGGCGGCGGTTGCGGCGAACCAGACGGCGGTCTGCCAGTGCAGGGGCAGGTGTGCGGCGATCCTGTCCCCGGGCTGGACGTCGAGGTCATCGCGCAGGAGGCCGGCGGTCTTGGCCACGGCGTTGGCAAAACTCGCCGCCGATAACTCCATCCGCTGGCTGTCGAACTCATGCGTGCTGACGAACGTGATGAGGGGCTGGGCGGGCTCGCGGCGGACCCGCTCCCGCAGTGTCTCCCACACCGTCAACGCACCCACCCCCTCACCGTAACGAACCAAAATCCGGCTCGTCCTAGACTGGACTGCCATGACGACCCCCCTCGATGATCCGCAGACCCTGCCCAGTGGCGACACTCTCGTCGAGGAGCGGACTGCCTCCACCGACGACGGGGATCACGAGCGCTTCGCCCACTACGTCCAAAAGGACAAGATCGTCGAGAGCGCAGTGACGGGCACCCCCGTGCGGGCGCTGTGCGGTAAGAAGTGGGTCCCCGGACGCGACCCATCGAAGTTCCCGATCTGCCCGGACTGCCAGCGGATCTATGAGGGTCTCCCGCCTGGGGAGTCCGACGGCGAAAGCTGAGTCGGCCGAGCCATCGGCCGTTGCGACGGTTACTAGCCGATCAGTGGCGCGCGTCGCTCCAACCGATAATCGAACTGAACCTCTAGTCTCGTCGGCAGCGGGGCCCGTACCGTGCGGGCCAGCGAGGCATTGGGAGGACTCATGGCCAGCATCGATCCACTCACGGGGATGACCACCGCGGACGAACGCGAGATCGTCGCCGGCATCGGCAAGACCTGGTGGGTCCTGCTGTTCGTCGGCATCATCAGCGCCATCGTCGGCGTTCTGCTCGTCTTCCGCCCAGCCGGTTCCACCTGGGTTCTCGCCGTACTCCTGGCGATCTACCTGATCGTGTCGGGCATCTTCTCCCTCGTCCGAGCATTCGCCTCCGGGCTGCCCGGCGGCTATCGAGCCCTGCTCATCATCGGTGGTGCCATCGGCCTGCTCCTCGGTCTGCTTATGTTGCGCTTCGGCCCGGACGAGAAGATCGAGATCCTCGGGATCTTCGTCGGCGTGTGGTTCCTGTTCTCCGGTATCGCTTCTCTGTTCGGCGCAGCCGAGGTTCAGGCGGGGCGCGGTTGGGCGATCTTCAACGGCATCGTCTACCTCATCGCCGGCATCGTCCTCCTCGTGACGCCCTATGCGGTGGAGATCTTCGTCTGGGTTGCCGGCATCTGGCTCATCGTGCTTGGCATCTTCGAGGTCATCTCAGCCTTCCAGGTCAAGATGATGGGCGATCGGGCCGCCAAGGCCTAGTCGCTTCCGTCCGTCACCGGCCGGTTCGATGCCCGCGGAGACCTCGCAGACCCTCGACCGGGGGCTGACGGTCCTGGAGTTGTTGGCACGGACGCCCGAGGGCATGACGATCACCGAGATCGCCCATGCCCTCGGGATCGGCCGGACCGTGGTTTACCGGCTCGTGGTGACCCTGGAGTCCCATTCCCTCGTGCGGCGAGCCGGGGATGGTCGGGCCCGATTGGGGCTGGGGATTCTCGCCCTCGCTCATCAGGCCCAGCCACTTCTCCGCGATATCGCGACCCCTGTTCTTCGGACTCTGGCCGAGGACACGGGCGCGACCGCGGATCTGGGCGTGGTCGCTGCGGGGGAGCTGCGTTCGGTGGCCGGAGCAGAACCTGCGTCAGCGGAGGTGCACGTGGCGTTCCGGGTCGGCTCCCGCTCGCCCTTGGAACGTGGGGCGGCCGGGCGGGCGATTCTCGCGGCTCGCACCACGGGAGGGCGCCCGTTGGATCCACCGTGGGTGATCTCCACCGGGGACGCCGCGACCGGGGGCTACGGGGTCGCTGCGGTGGTGACCGGAATCCCCGGGGTTGAGTCCGTGGTCGGAGTTGTGATGTTGAGCGAGCCGGATGAGGCCCGGATCGGCCCCCTGGTGGCCCGCGCTGCTGCGGACATCACCCGATCCCTCTCCTGAACCCGGATTGGTGGACGTCCACTCGGGCGGGTTTTCAGATCTCCCTGAGAATGTGTGGCAGATCACCGCGCGGTGAACCAGAACCGCCCCCGACGCGTCGTACCGTGGAGAGCAGGACGCTGCTCTTCATTCGTGAACGACCTGGGAGGGTTCACCCGCGTGCGACGCTCACTCACCGCCTCGATGGCGACCTTCGCTGCCTCCGCGCTTGTCGCGGGTCTCGCAGCAGTGGCCGCCCCATCCGCAGCCTCAGCAGCGGTCGAGCCTGAGCCGATCGTCAGCGGTTGGTTCGGATGGTGGGCGAAGGACTCCCAGGTGCAGACCCTCATCGAGGAATCCGATGGCGTCGTCGGTGAGGTCAACATCTTCTGGTGGACCTTCGCGGGGCCGGACAATCCCATCTGCGTGATCAGCGCGACCAACGGCGTCTGCGACCCGAGTGGATCGACCCCCTGGACGAACTCGAAGTTCGACGGTCAGCGGCGCATGCTCCAAGACGCCGGGATCAAGGTCTTCGGGTCGATCACGGATCTCGGTTCGACCTATGCCGGCCAGTTGTCCCCCTATCTCGAGGACCCTGCGAACCGCCGCGACTACGCGCGCACCATCGCCCGCTACGCGAAGAACGCCGGGGTTGACGGCGTCGATCTGGATTGGGAGAACTTCGCCTTCCGCGATCGCGATCTCGGCATCAGTTGGGCGGAGACTCGCCCGCGCTGGATCGCCATGATGAAGCGGCTGTCGCGGGAACTGCACGACCAGGGCCTCGAACTGTCCCTCACGATTCCCGGTGGTCAGGCGTATTGGGGCGGCGAGGGCGGCGTCTATGCCCTCGCCGAGGTGATCGGGTTCGCCGATCAGGTGAGATTCATGACCTATGACTACAGCTGGAACGTGCCCGGTCCCATCGGGCCCACCGGTTGGGCCCGCAGTCAGCTGCAAGCCGCGATCGCCGCGGTGGGCCAGGAGAATGCGGCGAAGCTCTGGGTCGGCAACCCCCAGTACGGCCGGCAGTGGGTCGTGAACCAGGGCACCTACAGCAACCCGGTGTACGGGATCGACGACAAGTGCCCCAGTGGCTGGACGCCCGGTTACTACAACACCCGTGGGATGTGGATTTCCACCACGATGCAGTCGATGGCATCTCCGGCGGCAGCCGAAGCCGTCGCGAAGGCCAATGACCAGCAGCCGAAGTGGAACTCCACGCAGGGCGAGTGGTCCTTCACCTACACCACGCAGATCAACGGACGTTTCACCAAGCAGGGTGATCAGGTGGAGCGCGAGTGCACCGTGGAGCGTGAGGTGTGGTTCGGCGACACTCGAAGCGCGCTCACCGACGCCCAGATGGTTCCCGACCTCGGGATCGCCGGCATCGCGGTGTGGAACTTCGGCAGTGTCCAGCCGGACTTCTACCCTCGACTCCTCGAGTACGGGCGTGAGCTCGCGCCAGCGGAGACCACACTCACCACGTCGGCCTCTTCCACGGTGACATACGGCCGCAAGGCCGCGATCAAGATCGCCACCACCTCGGAGAAGGGTCCGTCAGCGGGCGCGACAGCGACGCTGCTGTGGTCGCCGACAGCCGAGGGGGCCACCACCGCCGCCGAGGCGAAGGCCGAGGTCGTCGACATCCTCGTGCTCGACGATGACGGCACCGGCAAGTTCCGCGTTTCCCCCGAGCGCACCGGCTACTTCTGGGTCGAGGTCGCCGCGACTGACCAGCAGACTGCGGCAGCCAGCGATGCGATGCGCACCCGGGTTCGCTGGAAGGTGAAGGTCGATTCGCGCGAGTACACCGCGGTGAAGCGCGAGACTGTGACCCTCGCCGCGGCCTTGAGCCCGGCACAGGCTGGCGTGACCGTCCGGTTGCAGAAGTTCACCGATGACGGGTGGAGCACAATTCGCAAGATCACCACTGACGGGAATGGCCGTATCGAGGGCAACGTCCGTGTGCTGAAGCCGAAGACGGTCGTCTATCGATTCGTCGCGGGCAATAACGACGGCTATATCCGGGGCGTCTCCCCGAAGATCACTCTCGAGGTCACCTCGGGCTCGTGATCGAGCACTCCGCGTAGGCTTAGCGGTCATGACTGCGCCGACCGAACTCGAGCGCCCCGACACCGATGAGGTCGTCGAACTTGATCGGCCCTGGATCACCATCGTCTGGAATGACCCGGTGAACCTCATGAGCTATGTCACCTATGTCTTCATGACCTACTTCAAGTATCCCCGTGAGAAGTCCGAGCAGTTGATGATGCAGGTGCACGAGGAAGGCCGCGCCGTCGTGTCGAACGGGACACGCGAGGAGATGGAGCGCGATGTCGGCGCGATGCACTCCTATGGGCTGTGGGCGACGATGGCGAAGGACGAGTGATGAGCACCGAGGTGCACGGCTTCACCCGGACGCTCACCGGTCGCATCGTGCTGCGGGTCGACGTCGTGGAGAAGGGACTGCTCAACACCCTGCTCGAGCAGATGATCGATCTGGTGGCTCCGGCAGAGGCCGATCCGGATGCGGATCCGCTTGCGGCGCTGGTCGGAATCGACGTCCATACCGAACGCCCGGATGATCCGGCGCTCGTCCGGATGTTCCCTGATGCCTATGCCGATGATCTGGAGGCGTCGGCGGAGTTCCGCCGATACACCGAGCGAGGCCTGCGCGAGGCGAAGGTCGCTGCCGCGAACACGGCGATATCCACGCTCGCGTCATCGGGGGAGAAGGTCACGCTGTCAGAGGACCAGGCGCGCGCGTGGCTCACCGCCCTCAATGACCTGCGACTCGCGATCGGCACGCGCCTCGAGGTGACCGAGGACAACCACGAGACGTTGGCGAACCTTCCGGAGGATGATCCTCGCGGCGGCCTGTTCCATGTCTACGACTGGTTGACCTATCTAGCGGAGTCCCTGGTCCGCTGCCTCATGCCCAGGGGCTAGAAACAGCGAAGGGGCGCTGATGCCTTTCGGCACCAACGCCCCCTCGCGGGAGTGACTACTAGATCAGGCAGAGGCCTTCTCGGAGGAAGGTGCAGCCTTCATCTCCGTCTCGGCGAACTCGGCGCTGTCGTTCATGCTCTTCACGCGAGCGATCTTGAAGATCAGCAGGCCGAAGAGACACTTGGCGAGAACGTCGGCGATGGAGTAGCCGATCTGGCGATAGACGAACGCATCCGCTCCGTCGAGCCCGAACATCGGGAACATGTAAGAGATCGGGTAGACGCCCCAGGTGGCCAGCAGCAGCCAGCGAAGACCGGCGAGGTCCTTGCCGACCTGGTTGGGCTGGCTCTTGGCCGCCTTCGACAGCTCCACGAAGAGCACGTAGAGGATGTAGAGGAACGGAATCGTCGAGAGCGCGCCCCAGATGGCCTTGGGAGCGATCTCAGCGGTGACCTCACCGGGGTAGCCGAGGATGATCATCAGGGCCGAAGCCGGGATGAGCTTCCACAGCAGGGACGAACGGGTTGAAGCCGGCAGCGCGAGAACGGCAATCGTCTCGAACAGCAGCAGCGGGACGGTGAGCAACCAGTCGACGTAGCGGTAGCCCTCATTGAAGCCGACACCCTGGATCAGGGCGAAGGAGTCGGCGACGCCAGGCGCACCTGCTTCGACTGCCACGTAGGCGTCGGAGAAGGAGTTGAAGATGCGCCAGTAGTGGTAGGCGGCGATGAGCGTCACCGTCGCCGACACGATGACTGCAATGCGGTAGCGGGGGAGCACTCGCTGGCTCACGACGAGCAGGAAGACGGTGGTGGCCACCATCGACGCGAGAGCAAGCGAAAGCACGTTATAGACAGCCTGGAACTGTCCATTGGTGAGCATTTCTACGTTTGGCACGCGGTACCTCCATGACGGTGGGTCCGGCGGACCCGAGTCCGATGTTCAGACCCCGCGCGATGGGGTCATGCCCCGAAGCGTTCACCTATTAGAAACTTCGCGCAAGTTGAACAAGGTACGAATCGATTTATGGACCCCTACCGGTGCGTAAAGATCGGGAACTGCCCCCTAGGCTAAGGGGATGCTGAGGCTTGACTCCACCCTGCTTGACGCGGTGATCGCCCATGCCCGGGCCGACCACCCCGACGAGGCCTGCGGGGTGATCGCCGGCCCCGAAGGCTCGGACACCCCGACCCGGTTCATCCCCATGGTGAACGCCGCGAGGTCCCCGACCTTCTATGAGTTCGACTCCCGGGATCTGCTCGCGCTCTACCGGGACATGGACGATCGGAATGAGGTGCCGGTGGTGATCTACCACTCCCACACCGCCACCGAGGCCTACCCCTCACGCACCGACATCTCCTACGCATCCGAGCCGGAGGCCCACTATCTGCTGGTCTCGACGCGGGAGTGTGGAATCGACGAGGGGCCGGTCGAGGTCAGGTCCTTCCGCATCGTGGATGGTCTGGTGACCGAGGAACCCGTCGAGGTCCTCTGATTCACCCGTGCCCTCGCTCCCGTACAGTGGCAGGGCCGAAACGGATCTTCTGTACGTCCTCTCACCCCGCGGAGACTTCATGGCCATCGAGGTTCGAATCCCGACGATCCTGCGCCCCTACACCGACGGCGCCAAGAACGTCGAAGGCAATGGCGCCACGCTCGCTGAACTCATCGCAGATCTGGATTCCCGGCACGTCGGATTGCGGGAGCGCCTGGTGGAGGACGGATCGCTACGGCGCTTCGTCAACATCTACCTCAACGACGAGGACGTGCGTTTCCTCGGCGGTATCGATACCCCGCTCGCCGATGGTGACTCGGTGACCATCCTGCCCGCCGTCGCCGGCGGCTGACCAGCGATCCATCGCCCATGCGCTACAACTCCCTGCTCGACTCTGTCGGCAACACCCCGTTGGTGGGGTTGCCGCGGCTATCACCGTCGCCGGATGTGCGGCTGTGGGCGAAGCTGGAGGATCGCAACCCCACCGGCTCGGTGAAGGATCGGGCGGCGTTGAAGATGGTCGAGCAGGCTGAGAAGGATGGACTGCTCACACCCGGTTGCACGATCTTGGAGCCGACGAGCGGCAACACCGGTATTTCCCTGGCGATGGCTGCCCGGCTCAAGGGCTACAAGATCGTCTGCGTCATGCCCGAGAACACGTCCTCTGAACGCACGCAGTTGCTGCGCATGTGGGGCGCGGAGGTCGTGTATTCGCCCGGCGCCGGGGGTTCCAACGAGGCCGTCCGTGTTGCGCGACGCATGGCCGAGGAGCATCCCGATTGGGTCATGCTCTATCAGTACGGCAACCCGGCAAACGCCCTCGCGCACTATGAATCCACCGGGCCGGAGCTCCTCGCCGATCTGCCATCGATCACGCACTTCGTGGCGGGACTGGGAACGACGGGAACTTTGATGGGTGCGGGGCGGTACCTCCGGGAGAACAAGCCGGACATCCAGATCGTGGCAGCCGAGCCGCGTTACGGGGAGCTCGTCTACGGTCTGCGCAATCTCGATGAAGGCTTCGTTCCCGAGCTCTACGACGAATCGGTGCTGACGACGCGATTTTCGGTCGGTCCGCGAGATGCGGTGCGCCGAGTACGCGAGCTGCTTGATGAGGAGGGCATCTTCGCCGGTATCTCGACCGGAGCGATCCTGCATGCCGCCATCGGCCTGGGGAACAAGGCGGTGAAGGAGGGCAAGAGCGCCGATATCGCCTTCATCGTCTGTGACGGCGGCTGGAAGTACCTGTCGACCGGCGCCTATGAGGGCACCCTCGACGAGGCGGAGGAACGTCTCGAAGGCCAGGTCTGGGCGTAGTCGCTCGGCTTGACGGTGCGCTGTGAGCTAGTCGTCGCGCATCGATAGCGCGTGACCGGTGTAGTACCCCTGAGCAGTGGCGGCCTGGTTCGAGGCGAGCATCCCCAGGGAGATGATGAGCACCCCCCAGCCGTAGGCGTGGGTGATGGACAGCAGGCTGTAGCCGACGCCGAGGAGGCCGAGGATGCTCACCGCGAGTCCGGCGCCCGCGTCGCGCTTGAGCACGGCTCGCGTGACGTAGGCGTAGACGAGCGCGAGGGCGAGGAACAGCACCGCCGAGAGCGCCCAGAACCAGTCGCTGACACCTGAGCCGAACAGCAACTGGTTCTCTGCGGGCTGCCACAGCAGGAGTGCACTAACGATCGCACCGGCGAGGTTGGCGGTCGCGGCGATGATGAGGAATGTGACAGTGAGCCGGATAGCGAGCGGGCGGGGAGGGCGAACCGATGCCGCAGAGGCGCCGGTTCGGGCGGGTCGCGTCCCCATAGGGGCAGCCTAGGCCTAGCCTGAACGATCGTGGGCGACATGCGCGAGGCAATCGACATCGGGGACCGACCCATCGGGATCTTCGACTCCGGAGTCGGCGGCCTGACCGTGGCGCGCGCGGTCCTCGACCAACTGCCCCACGAGCCGATCTACTACGTCGGGGATACCGCTCGCGGGCCCTATGGCCCGCTCCCGATTGCAGAAGTCCGCTCCTATGCCCTCGACATCATGGATCACCTCGTCGACTCCGGCGTGAAGATGCTCGTGATCGCGTGCAACTCGGCGAGTGCCGCGGTGCTGCGCGATGCTCGCGAGCGATACGACGTCCCGGTGGTCGAGGTGGTGCATCCCGCGGTCCGACGTGCCGTTCAAGCGACCCGTGATCGCCGTGTCGGCGTGATCGGGACGCGGGCGACGATTGCTAGCGGGGCGTATGACGACGCCTTCGCCGCCGCCCCGGACCTACGGGTGACGAGCCAGGCCTGCCCGCGCTTCGTGGAGTTCGTGGAGGCGGGAGTGACGAGCGGCCCGGAATTGATCGGGGTGGCCGAGGAATACCTCGCACCGCTGCAGGACGCAGGGGTGGACACCCTCGTGCTCGGCTGCACCCACTATCCGCTGCTCACCGGCGTCATCTCCTATGTCATGGGTGACGGGGTGACGCTGGTGTCTAGTGCGGAGGAGACGGCGAAAGACGTCTATCGCACCCTCGTGGCGCATGACCTCCTGCGATCCGACGATGCGCCGCCACAGCATCGATTCATTGCCACGGGTGATGCAGGCGACTTCACCCGTCTGGGCCAGCGATTCCTCGGCCCGGAGATCGGCGAGGTCGAGCACACTCCAGCGTTCAATCGATCCTGACTCGTCCTGGGTCCCCGTAGGCTTCAGCCATGCAGGTCACCGTTATCGGCTGCGCGGGATCCTTTCCCGGGCCGAATTCCCCTGCCTCCTGCTATCTCGTCGAGCACGAGGGAGCATCGATCGTGCTCGACCTCGGCAATGGTGCCCTCGGATCGCTCCAGCGCCATATTGCTCCAGCCAGCATCGATGCGGTGCTGCTCACGCACCTGCACGTTGATCACTGCATCGATATGACCTCGTTCTACGTGTACCGCAACTATCACCCCGAGGGTGAATTGCCGTCCATCCCGGTCTTCGGCCCGGAAGGAACCGCGGAGCAGTTGGCACGGGCCTACGGGATGGTGGACGACACCGAGATGCGCCGCCGATTCGACTTCGCATCCCTGGGAGATGGCGCCGGCGGTCCGGCGAGATTCGAGATCGGTCCGTTCACCGTCACCACGACGCCGACGGTGCATCCGGTCGAGTCCTATGCGATCCGCGTTGATGCCGGTGGTCGGTCGGTGGTCTATTCCGGGGATACGGCCCCGACGCGCGCACTCGTCGATCTGGCGCAGGGTGCGGACATCGCGCTATTCGAGGCGTCCTACCTCGACGGTGCTCCCGAGGATGCGGTCCACCTGAGCGCGCGACAGGCCGGGGAACATGCGGCCGCCGCTGAGGTCGCGCACCTCGTGCTCACCCACCTGGTGGCCTGGAACGACCCCGCGCTGAGCGCGGAGCAGGGCTCGGCTGGCTTCGGGCGCGAGGTCACGATCGCCACCCCCGGCCTCACCCTCTCGATCTGACCCCAACAGCCGAGTACTCCAGGACTAGGGTCGTCCTCATGACGAGATCCGATGGACGCGCCGCTGATCAACTTCGCCCGGTCACCTTCGTTCGAGGCTGGATCGAACAGGCTGAGGGGTCGGCACTGGTGAGCTTCGGTCGCACCCGCGTCCTGTGCACCGCCTCCTTCACCCCAGGAGTCCCGCGCTGGTTGAAGGACTCCGGCCGCGGCTGGGTCACGGCGGAGTATGCGATGCTCCCGCGCTCCACCCACACCCGCGGTGATCGCGAGTCGGTCAAGGGCAAGCTCGGCGGTCGGACCCAGGAGATCTCGCGTCTCGTCGGGCGCAGCCTTCGAGCGATCATCGACATGGATGCGTTAGGCGAGAACACCATCGTGCTCGACTGCGACGTGCTTCAGGCCGATGGCGGGACCCGCACGGCCGCGATCACTGGCGCCTATGTGGCCCTCGCCGACGCGGTCGCCTGGGCCAAGCGTCAGGGGCACGTGACCGGGGACCCGCTCACCGATTCCGTGGCGGCCGTCAGCGTCGGGATCATCGGCGGAGAGCCGCGCCTCGATCTGCATTACGACGATGACGTCAATGCCGACACCGACATGAACGTCGTGATGACCGGAGACGGCCGTTTCGTCGAGGTCCAAGGCACTGCGGAGCAGGAGCCATTCGACAAGGCCCTGCTCGACCAGTTGCTCGCCCTTGCCACAGCCGGTTGTGCGCAGTTGACCCAGTTGCAGCGCGAGGCCCTCAGCAACACCGGAGACTGACCGTGCCGCGCACCTATGTGATGGCGACGCGCAATGCGCACAAGGTTGAGGAGGTATCGCGAATCCTCGCCGCTTCGGGGGCCGACATCGAACTACTGCCGCTTCCCGGTGAGGCACCAGACGTCGAGGAGATCGGTTCGACCTTCGCTGCGAATGCCCTACTGAAGGCGCGATCAGCAGCGGAATTCACCGGGCTGCCGGCCATCGCTGACGATTCAGGACTGTGCGTGGACGCGCTGAACGGAATGCCGGGGATCCACTCTGCTCGCTGGTGCGGTCGTCATGGTGACGACCGGGCTAACCTCGAACTTCTGCTGGGGCAGTTGGCCGAGACTCCTGCGCCGCGTCGAAGTGCGCAGTTCGTGTGCGCAGCCGTGGTCGTTGATCCGTCGTCGGGGACCGAGCAGATCGTCGAAGGCGTGCTCGAAGGGCGGCTCGCCGAGGAGATTCATGGTGAGGGCGGGTTCGGCTACGACCCGATCTTCGTTCCGATGGGGGAGCAGCTCACGACCGCGGAGATGTCGCCGGAGGAGAAGGACGCCATCAGCCACCGTGGCCAGGCCTTTCGACACCTGGCGGATTTGCTCTAAGCGTGCGGGTGGAGGGACTTGAACCCTCACGTCCATCGGACACAGGAACCTAAATCCTGCGCGTCTGCCAATTCCGCCACACCCGCGTGAAGCGGCCCTCAGCCTAGTCGCTCAGGGAAACGCCTCAATCGATGCCGAGGTCGCGACGCAGCTTCGCGACATGACCGGTCGCCTTGACGTTGTAGCGGGCCTCCTCGATCAGGCCGTTTGCGCCGATGATGAACGTCGAGCGGATCACCCCGACGACGACCTTGCCGTAGAGCTTCTTCTCGCCGTAGGCACCGTATGCGGTGAGGACGGCCTTGTCAGGATCGCTCAGCAGCGGATAGCTCAACCCGTCGTGCTCCCGGAACTCCGCGAGCTTGTCGACCGCGTCGGGAGAGATGCCCAGCACGACATAGCCGGCCGCAGAGATCGACGCGAGCGAATCACGGAAGTCGCACGCCTGCGTGGTGCACCCGGGTGTCATGGCTGCCGGATAGGCATAGAGGATGACCTGACGGCCGGCAAAGTCGGACAGCGAGACACTCTGACCGTGATCGTCGTCGAGGGTGAAGGCCGGGGCGATATCGCCAGGTTCGAGTCGGACCGCTGACGTCATGGCCGGATCGACTCCTTCGTCGCAGGGGCGGCGTGGCTGTCGAGGCCGATCGTGCGGCGCATTCCGCGAACCCCGGTGATCGCGAGGACGACGAGGAATGCGGCTGCTCCGACCAGGACGATCATCGTTCCCGAGGGAACGCCGGCGTAGTAGCTCAGATACATGCCCACCAGACCGGAGATCGAACCGATGATGGTGGACAGCACCAGCATGCGACCGAACGAGTCAGTCAACATGCGAGCGATGACCGCGGGAATGACGAGCATGGCCGCGACGAGGGTGACGCCGATGACGGTCAGGGTGACCAGGATGGACAGGGACAGCACCACCATCAGCAGTGCCTCGGTGCGCCCGACCTTCACCCCGGACACATCGGCCACCTCGGGGTCGAAGGTCGTGAACAGCAGGGCGCGGTAGCGGGTGAACACCACGATCGCGGTGAAGGCGATGACGAGCAGGAGCCACACGATCTGGGAGTTGCTGATGCCGAGGATCGAACCGAACAGGGCGTTGTCGAAGGCCGGTCCGCTGGAGCCGAACTTCGCGAACAGGGCGACACCGAGGGCGAAGGATGCGGTAGTGATGACACCGATCGCAGCGTCTGCCCCGAGTCGACTGCGCCGTGCGACATTCGTGATCGCGATGGCGGACGCGATCCCCCACAGCCCGGCACCGAGAACATAGAAGGATGCAGCGAACAACTGCATCGCGGCGAATCCGCCGAAGATCGCGTGGGAGAGGCCGTGACCGATGTAACTCATGCCGCGCAGGACGATGTAGACACCGATGAACCCGAGCAGTGCGCCGGATAGGGTCGCGACGATCAGCCCGCGCTGGAAGAAGCCGTACTGCAGCGGATCGAAGAGCGCCTCCATGGGATCAGCCCGCCAATCGGCCGGGGCCGGAGGAGTCGACGACGACGATCATGCCGAGATGCTGCAGGACATCCATGCGTGCGCCGAAAGTCTGCTCCAGGACGGCAGGAGTGATGACGTCTTCCGGCGTGCCATGCGCAACGATGCGTCCGTTCACGCACACCAGATCGGGTAGGTGCGCCGCCATGCCGTTCAAGTCGTGGGTCGTCAACACGATGCCCATGCCGTCGTCGTGCAACTCGGCGAGCAGGTGGAGCACGTCGTGGCGAGTCGAGATATCGACACCGCTGGTCGGTTCGTCGAGCAGCATGATCTGGGGGCGACGGATCAGTGCCCGGGCGAGGAACATGCGCTGCTGCTGGCCACCGGACAGTTCGCGAATGTGTCGATGACCCAGATCGCCGATCCCGAGTCGGTCGAGCACAGCGGCGGCTTCGGCCTTCTCGCTGCGACTCGGCCACGGCACGCGACGTCCACCGCGCGACATCAGCACGCACTCGGTGACGGTGACCGGGAAGTTCCAGTTCACCGTCTCCAACTGGGGTACGTAGGAGACCGCGACACCGGGTGCGCGTTCGATCGCACCATGTGACGGCTCGAGGGAGCCGAGCAGGAGGCGCAGCAACGTCGTCTTGCCCGCCCCGGAGGGCCCGACGATTCCCGTGAACGTATCGGTGTCGATGTCGAGATCAACGTCCCGGATGACGACGGAGTCCTTGTAGCCGGCCGCAACGCCCCGCAGGGAGATCAGTGGGGCGGCTTTCACGCGCTTCACCCTACTGCGGGTAGTAGGCGTTGTCGGTGGGGAGTTCGAAGACCAGGGCGTCAAGAGCAACCGTCGTCCCACCGAGTCCGGTGATCATGGTCCGGTAGTTGTATTGCAGCAGCGACAACAGATTGTGCTCCGCCTCGCCGGGCGCTCCCGGAAGGTCGTCATCGCGAAGCGAGTCCTCGTACCGAACGCCGGCCTCGCTGCCGATTGCCTCGAGGACGGCGGAGGGGAAGACCTCGGAGCCGAAGATGACGGTGACACCCTCGGCCTTGATCTGCTCGATCAGGTTCGCGACCTCCGCCGGTGCCGGGTCATCGAAGTTGTCCGGCTGGATGGCTCCGACCACGGTCCAGCCGTAGTTCTTGGCGAAGTAGGCGTAGGCGTCGTGGTAGGTGACGAGCTTGCGCTGATCAGGGGACAGAGTCTCCTGGTCGGCGAGGAGGGCCGCCTCGAGCTTGTCGACCTCGACGACGAAGGCATCGAAGTTGCTGGTGAAGGTGGCCGCGTTGTCAGGATCACGCTCGCTCAAGACCTCGCGGACGAGGTCGGCATAGGCGATCACGTAGTTCGGATCGGTCCACAGATGGGGGTTGGGCTTGCCCTCCTCCTCGGGGAAGGAGAAGTCGTAGAGGTACTCCGACTCGGGCAGCACTCGGGTGCCTATCTCGACGATCTCCGCGCCCTCCTTCAGGTTCGCCTGAGCGAGCTCGATGGTGGGGTCCTCAAGTTTCAAGCCGTTGACGAACACGATGTCGGCCTTGCTCAGCAGTTCGGCGGCTGAAGGCTCCGGCTCGAAGGTATGGGAGTTCGTGCCCTCGGGGACGATGCCCTCGACGGTGACCGCATCACCACCGACAACGGAGACGATATTGGTCAGCGGTGAGACCGTCGTGGCCACGATGAGGCCGTCGCTGCTGGAGTCTGACCCGGAGTTGGAATCTCCGCCGCAGGCGGAGAGGGTGAGGACGAGGGCAGAGGCTCCGGCCAGGGAGGCCAGCAGAGATCGACGCATGGGGAGACCCTATGGCGAAAAGGGAGTAGATGCAAAATAGTTGCAATAAGAGTGCTTGGGGGATTCCGTGGTCCAAGGGGTCGCGAGTGCGAAGGAATGGCTAGGGTGGGCGCCGTGAGCGAAGCAGCCTCGAAGAAGCGGCAACCGAATGAAGCCGAATTGCAGGCCGAGATCGCCGCGGCCCGCGATGACCTGGTGGCCTCGATCGCGCAGTTGAAGGAGCAGACAGCCCCGTCGGCGCTCGTGCGCCGGGGAAAGGCGGCCGTGACGGGATTCTTCGTCGATGAATACGGCGGGGTCCGCCCGGAGCGCGTCGCGATGGCGGCGGGTGCTGTGGTGACCCTCGTTGTCCTGCGGCGCTGGCGCCGCTCACGGCGCGCGCGCCGCTACTGCATGTGCCGCTGAGGCCGCAGATTCCATGAGCGCACCCGTGGCCGATGGTTCGGTCCCCATCAAGCTCCTGCACGACCGAGTCCTCGTCGGCTCCGCCGATGAGGACGGTGAGCGCACCTCCAGCGGAGGCATTCTCATTCCCGCCACGGCACAGGTGGGACGCAAGCTTGCCTGGGCGAAGGTGGTCGCTTGCGGTCCGAATGTGAAGACTATGGCGGTGGGGGATCGGGTGCTGTTCGAGCCAGAGGACCGAGCGAGCGTCGAACTGCAGGGCCGTGCATACGTCCTGTTGCGCGAACGCGATATCCACGCTGTCGCTACCGAGGGCGATGGTGCTAGACACACCGGGCTGTATCTCTAAGGAGAATCTGGTCCGGATCCGCGGGGGATCTGGACTCCGAGACCGAAGGGGCCACGATGGCCGATCGCACTCCCTCCGACCGGCTCGTCATCTTCGGCATCACCGGGGATCTCGCCCACAAGATGACCCTTCCGTCGCTGTATCACCTCGAGCGGCGCGGCATGCTCACCATTCCCGTCGTCGGGGTCGCCGCTCAAGACCTGAGCGATGAGCAGTTGTGGGAGATGACCCGCGAGGCGGTCCACAACGTCGAGGGGTCGGATGTCGACGAGCAGGTCTTGACGCGTCTCGTCGAGCGGATGACCTACGTGGGCGGGGACTTCACCGATGCAGGGCTCTACACCCGGTTGGTGGCTCACCTCACCGGAGCGCATCACCCACTGTTCTACCTGGAGATCCCACCGTCGCTGTTCGGCCCGGTGGTCGAGCAGCTCGGGGCGGCCGGCCTCGTCGAGGGCGCCCGCGTCGCGGTCGAGAAGCCGTTCGGTACGAGCCTAGAGACCGCGATCGAATTGAACACCCGGTTGCACCAGGTTCTCGATGAGGATCAGATCCTGCGGATCGACCACTATCTCGGCAAGGAACCGGTGCAGGACATCGCTTTTCTGCGCTTCGCGAACTCCTGGCTGGAGCCGCTGTGGCGGCGCCAATACGTCGAGATGATCCAGATCACGATGGCCGAATCCTTCGGCGTCGAGGACCGCGGCAGCTTCTACGACCATGTCGGGACGTTGCGTGATGTGGTCCAGAACCACCTGCTGCAGGTGCTCGCCCTCGTGCTGATGGAGCCCCCGGGCGCGGGGGACGATCCGATCGGGGATCGTCGTCTCGATGTGTTCCGTGCCATCCGACCGCTTGAACCGGACGACGTCGTGCGCGGTCAATACGACGGCTACCGCTCCATCGAGGGGGTCGCGCCGGATTCGGACACCGAGACCTATGTCGCCGTGCGGCTGCACTGCGACACCTGGCGGTGGGCGGGGGTGCCGATCGTGATCAGGGCCGGCAAGAAGCTGCCGGTGAAGGCGACCGAGGTCGCGGTGCGGTTCCGCAAGGCCCCGAAGTTCACCTGGGGGGATCGCACCCAGCGGGTCGCCGGGCATGACGATGTTCTCCTGCGGATCGGGGAGCCTTCGGGGGTGTCCTTCGGGGTGCGGGTGAAGAAGCCGGGAGTCGACGAGGTCGAGCCGGAGATGCTGAGCCTCGACTTCGCCTCCACGCTCGGTGACCTGCCGACCCCCTATGAGCGGCTCCTGCACGACGCGATGCTGGGGGATCACACCCTGTTCCCGCGCTGGCCCTCGGTAGAGGCGACCTGGCGGATCGTGCAGCCGGTCCTCGATGCCCCGCCGCCGGTGATCGCTTATGAGCCCGGATCCTGGGGCCCGCATGAGGCGGATCGCTTCACCCGCTTCCTCGGTGGGTGGCGCAACCCCTCCTGAGGTCACTCCTCGTGGGGAGCTAGTGCCCCGGATTGTCCGAATTCATTCGCCGCCCCTGAGGTTCCTCCTAGGTTGATCCCATGGCCGGATCTGCGCGACGCCTCGTGTCACTGCTCTCCTCCTCCGCCCTCGCCGTGGGCCTCATGGCCGGACTGCCCGCCGGGTCGCCTCGGCGAATCCGGGGGAGGCCACGTCGGGAGAGGGGGTGCAGGCAGCGAACACCGAGGCCCCGCCGGAGGTGAGGAACGTTCGAGCCATCGCCGGTAATGAGCGCGCCACCGTGACCTGGGACGCACCCGAGGACACCTCCAACGTGTTCGCCTACCGGATCCGTGGCATCGGGATGACCAACTACCTGCAGGTCCTGGCATCCGGTGGCAACGGTGGCTCGATCGAGATCACAGGATTGAGGAATGGCGTTCCCGTGGAGTTCGGGGTGTGGTCGGTGAGCCCATATGGCCGTGCCTCGGAAGTCACGTACTCGAACTACGTGACCCCGAATCCAGCGACGACAGGGCGCACACCCAATGCCGCCTTCGCCGCGGTTCCGCAGAACGGGCCAAGTACGTGGAGTGCACCCCTCGAGTACGACATCACCGCGTCCCTCTCGGTGAGCGGCGGCGCGATCATCGCAGGTGCTAACCCCGGTCGGACCACCAACGAGGCCATCACGATCGCGGGCGAGGAATTCGGTCCCCAGGAGAGTTTCGTCGGCAAGATGACGACCGCGGGGGCCTGGCAGTGGGTCCTGCGTCTGCCCGCCACGACGGCGGGAGAAGATCTCCGATCATCGGGTGTGGTCGACTCGATTGCCTTCGACCGCAGCGGGGGTTAT
>JBDQGZ010000001.1:0-41502 GCA_040265115.1 Candidatus Nanopelagicales bacterium | reverse complement strand
CTGCGCTACTTTGCTGATCGAGGACACCAGATGGTTCCCTCGGCGTCGCTGCTTCTCGACGATCCGACCCTGCTGTTTGTCAATGCTGGCATGGTTCCCTTCAAGCCCTATTTCCTGGGAGAGGTGCCGCCGCCCTACGGGACGGCGACTAGTGTCCAGAAATGTGTGCGCACCCTCGACATCGATGAGGTCGGCAAGACGACTCGACATGCCTCGTTCTTCCAGATGGCGGGCAATTTCTCCTTCGGTGATTACTTTAAGGAACGTGCGATTCCCTATGCCTGGGAACTGCTGACATCCTCCACCGCGGATGGTGGCTTCGGCTTCGCCGAGGATCGGCTCTGGGTGACGGTATACACCGATGATGACGAGGCGGCGGAGATCTGGCATCGCGACGTCGGAATGCCGAAGGATCGCATCCAGCGGCGCGGACAGATCGACAACTTCTGGTCGATGGGCGTTCCGGGACCATGCGGGCCCTGCTCGGAGATCTACTACGACCGTGGCCCGCGGTACGGTCCCGACGGCGGCCCGATCGTCGATGAGGATCGATTCCTCGAGGTGTGGAATCTCGTGTTCATGCAGTTCGAACGCGGCGAGGGTGCGGCGAAGGAAGGCTACCCGATCCTCGGCGAACTTCCGGCCAAGAACATCGACACCGGGATGGGCCTAGAGCGCATGGCAGCCCTCCTTCAGGGCGTGGACAACATTTACGAAATCGACACCACGATGGCGATTCTCCAGCGCGCCAGCGATCTCACCGGCGTCCGCTACGGCACCGATGAACGCTCCGATGTGGGCCTGCGGGTGATTGCCGACCACAGCCGCACCTGCGCGTTCCTGATCGGAGACGGAGTCCTCCCCGGCAACGAGGGGCGCGGATATGTTCTGCGTCGCCTGATGCGCCGGGTGATCCGCACGATGCGCCTGCTCGGCTGCGAGGAACCATCGATCACCTCACTCATGCAGGCCTCCATCCTGGCAATGGCTCCGCAGTACCCGGAGTTGAATGACGAGGCACGACGCATCGAGTCAGTAGCCGAGCAGGAGGAGGGGATCTTCTCCCAGACGCTGCGCACCGGAACCCAGATCTTCGACGTCGCCGCCCAGGAAATCCAGGACAGGGGTGGCCGCGAACTGTCCGGGGAGCAGGCGTTCGCACTGCACGACACCTACGGCTTCCCCATCGAACTGACCCTCGAGATGGCGCGCGAGGCAGACCTCGATGTTGACGAGGCGGGCTTCGCGCGTCTCATGGGGGAGCAGCGGGAGCGAGCGAAGGCTGATGCTAGATCGCGCAAGTCAGGGGTTACCCCGGTGACGGTCTACCGGGAAATCCTTGATTCTGGCGGGACGACGACCTTCACCGGATACGACGAGGTCGACACCGAAGCCCGAGTGACCGGGCTCCTCCGAGACGGTGCCGTGGTTGATGCCGTGGTCGAGGGCGACTACGTCGAAGTAGTGATGGATCGCAGTCCGTTCTACGCCGAGGCAGGTGGTCAGCTCGGCGATCATGGGATGCTCCAGACACCAGACGGTGCGGTCCTCGAGGTCTTCGACGTGCAGTCACCCGTCCCCGGATTATTCGTCCACCGCGCCAGCGTGTCCTCTGGTGAGGTAAACACCGGGTCGCAGATCATGGGGCGCGTTGATACCGAACGGCGTCGCGCGATATCCCGGGCTCATACCGCCACCCACATGGTGCATCGGTCGTTTCGCGAGATCCTGGGTGAGACGGCCACCCAGATGGGCTCGGAGAACGCCCCGGGCCGGTTCCGCTTCGATTTCCCCTCGGCCTCGGCCGTACCGGAGTCCGTGCTTGGCGATGTCGAGGCACGAGTGAACGAGATGCTTATCGCTGACCTCGATGTGACCGCGCGGGAGATGGCCATTGATGAGGCCCGAAACTTCGGAGCCATGGCCCTGTTCGGCGAGAAGTACGGCGACCGGGTGCGGGTCGTGTCGGTCGGAGACTGGGCGCACGAACTATGTGGTGGCACCCACGCGCAGCGATCCGGGCAACTCGGCGTGGTGACCTTCCTCTCGGAAGGCTCGATCGGGGCCGGCGTGCGTCGAGTGGAGGCGCTCGTCGGAGTCGATGCCTATCAGCACCTTGCCCGCGAGCACATCCTGGTCAATCGTCTGGCGTCGCTGGCGAAGGTCCCGGCGGAGGAACTCCCCGAACGCATGGAGACACTCATGACGCGCCTGAAGGACGCGGAGCGGGAACTGCAGCGCATCAAGACTGCCCAGTTGACCAGCAACGTCGAAGGTGTGATTGGCGAGGGACGCGATGTGGGTGACTTCCGGGTCTGGTGCTATCGCGCGCCGGAGGGAACAGACGCTGGAGACCTGCGGGAGCTTGCCCTGCGGGCCCGAGGAACTGTGCGCCCTGACCGGGGTGTCGCCATGATCGGTGCTGCTGTTGCCGATGGCCGCGTCGCGCTCGTGAGTGTCGTCAACGAGCGTTGTCGTGAACTCGGGCTCACCGCCAAGGAGGTCCTCGACGCAGCGCTCACCGCGGTGGAGGGTCGCGGGGGTGGTAAGGACGACATTGCGCAGGGCGGTGGCACCCGCGTCGACGGAGTCGATCGGGCCTTCGACGATGTGATTGCTCTCGTCACGCAGCGCGCTGAGGGGCGTTGAAAGATCGCTGTGGTGTCAGCAGAGGGATGGCATGACCACGGATGACGAGGCCACCACGCCCTCGCCGGGCATATCGCCGATGGGCGTGCTTCTCGCTGTCGATGTCGGCTCAGTTCGGGTGGGTATCGCGCGCAGCGATCTACACGGCGTGCTCGCCTTGCCGGAGGCGACCCTCGCACGTGACGAAACCACGGTGCAGCGAATCCTTGACCTCGCCGAGGAATTCGATGCGCGCGCCATCATCGTGGGACTGCCTCTGACTCTCTCGGGAGAACCGGGTCCGGCCGCTGACGCCGCACAAGGCTTTGCCCGGGAACTCGCCGGCCGGACCGACCGAGAGGTGCGACTGCTCGATGAGCGACTGACGACCCGAGAGGCACAGCGGGGGCTGCATAGAGCCGGACGGGACACGCGTCGCTCACGGGCCGTCATCGACCAGGCGGCTGCGGTGATCCTGCTCAATCATGCCCTCGATGCGCAGCGTGCCAGCGGGATTCCCGCCGGCAGGCGGGTTAACCTCGAGGGGTAGCGCTTCCCACACCGGGGAGTTGGAGCGTGAAGGGCGAGGAGGTGCGGTGTGAGCCAGCTCGTTCCCTTCCTCACCACCGATCCGCTGCCGCCCTCGCGCAACGACCGCAGTTTCATCGGCAAGGCGGCTGCGCTCCTCGGCATCGTCGGTCTGATTGTCGGGGTCGCTTGGGCGACCCAGGCTGTGCGGGGAGTCCTTCCGGAGGAGTCCGCGGCGGTCACCCCCGGACTGCCGACGGTGGTCGTGGTCGACGCGGGTGACTCGTTGACTGCGGTGGGAAGAAAATTGGTCGACGCCTCGGTTGTGACGTCGACATCGGCATTCCTGGCGGCTGCAGAACTCGAGGAGCGTGCGGCGACCATCGGTCCCGGTGTCTATAACCTGTTGACGGGGATGGATCCGTTGGATGCGATCACCTTGATGCTGGATCCTTCCTCCCGAGCGGCGCCGCTCGTCCTCCCGGAAGGCTTGCGGCTCGTCGACACCGTCCGCCTCACCTCCAAGCACAGCGGAATCTCCGAAGAGCAACTCAGCCAGGTGCTGATTGATCCTGAGGGACTCGATCTGCCCTCCTGGGCGTTGGGGCGCCCGGAAGGATTCCTGTTCCCCGCCTCCTACGACATCATCCCGGGAGCGCAGGCCGAGGATGTTCTGTCCGCCATGGTGCGACGCTTCGACATCGCCGCAGGTGAGGTCGATCTGCAAAAGCGAGCCAGGCGGTTGGACTACACCCCCTACGAGGTGCTTATTGTCGCGTCGCTCGTCCAAGCCGAGGCCGCCCCCGACGACTTCCGCAAGGTGGCGCGCGTGGCCTACAACAGACTCGAGCAGGGACTGCCGCTGCAGTTCGATTCGACGGTGAACTATGCCCTCGGCACATCCACGCTCTTGGTCACCGAGGACATGCTGGGCGTGAATTCTCCGTACAACACCTACCTGAACACGGGCCTACCGCCCACGCCCATCAACTCCCCGGGCCAGGACGCACTCGAAGCAGCGCTGCGCCCCGCGAAGGGGGACTGGCTGTATTTCGTGACTGTCGATCCGGCCACGCTGCAGACCAAGTTCACCGATTCCTATGAAGAGTTCTTGGAGTTCAAGGTGGAGTTCCAGGAGAACTACGCCCGCATGATGGAGTCCACGCCTGCCCCTGGAACGCCGTGACGGGTCCGAGACGCGCGGGAGTGCTCGGCTCACCCATCGGCCACAGCCTCTCCCCGGTCCTGCATCGTGCGGCGTACCGAGCCCTGGGTTTGGACTGGGACTACGACGCCTATGACGTGCCCGAGGGTGGGCTCAGGGCTTTCTTGGTCGACGTCGATGATTCCTGGGCGGGCCTGAGCCTCACGATGCCCCTGAAGACTGAAGCGGTCGGGTTAGTCGATGAGATCAGCGAGCGTGCTCGCCTCGTGGGAGCGGTCAACACGATCATCGTGTCCTCTGACGGCCTGATCGGACACAACACCGATGTTCCCGGCATGATCCGGGCGCTGGACAGCGTGGCGGTCGATCGCGACGCGGTGACGACCGCGGCCATCATCGGAGCCGGGGCGACGGCGCGTAGCGCGCTGGCCGCGGTCATCGAGCGACAGGGACCATCGGTGGTGATCGACGTTTACGCGCGCTCACTATCCCGCGCGAGGGGTCTTGTGGAGCTGGGCGATGCCCTTCACGCACAGGTGTCGCTTCGTTCATGGGAGGAAGTGTCCTCGGCGTGGCACGCCGACCTTGTCGTCAGCACGCTCCCGGGTTCCGCAGCCGAAGACATCAATCTGCCGTCCGAACTCATGCCCAAGTTGCTCATGGATGTGGCCTACGACCCCTGGCCCACCGCACTGACGACTCGATGGAGTGAGGCGGGGGGACAGGTGGCGACCGGCGCCGATCTGCTGCTCGGTCAGGCCCTCGATCAAGTGCGCCTCATGACCGGCCGCGATGCCCCGGCACAGGCCATGCGCGAGGCCCTGTTCACCGCACTCTCCGCGAGGGCTGACGGCGCGATCTGAGAGGATGCGGGCCATGTTGCGATGGTTGACCGCCGGTGAATCCCACGGTCCGGCGCTCGTGGCCATCCTCGAGGGCATGCCTGCCGGCGTGGGTGTGACGACCGCAGAGATCGCTGAGCAGCTGCGTCGACGTCGTCTTGGAGTGGGCCGCGGCGCTCGAATGAAGTTCGAAGCCGATGAGGTCACGATCCTCGGCGGTGTGCGCCACGGACTCACCCTAGGCAGCCCGATCTCCCTGCAGGTCGCCAACACCGAATGGCCGAAGTGGGAACAGGTCATGTCCGCTGATCCGGTGGACGCGGAGGAACTGGAGGGTCTGGCCCGCAACTCTCCGCTGACTCGCCCTCGACCCCGCCACGCTGTCATAGCCGGACTCCAGAAGTACGGGGTCGCTGATGCCCGACCGTTCCGCGCGCGAGCCAGCGCGAGGGGGACAGCTGCGCGGGTAGCCGTGGGAAGCGTCGCCCGAGCGTTCCTGCACGACGGCGCCGGAGTCACGATTCTCAGTCACGTCGTCCGCATCGGCGGGGCCTCGATCGAGATCCCGCCTCCGGCGGCCGATCGCGCTCACGCCATCGACGAGGATCCGGTGCGGTGCGCTGACGAGAACGGCTCCCAGGCGATGCAGGAGGAGATCAGTGCAGCCCATCGTGACGGCGACACGCTCGGCGGGGTGATCGAAGTCGTCGTCCACGGACTGCCGCCGGGCCTTGGAAGCCACGTGCACTGGGACCGTCGCATCGATGCGCGCATCGCGGCTGCGCTCATGGGAATCCAGGCGATGAAGGGCGTGGAGTTCGGTGATGGATTCGGGCTCGCCGAGATCCGCGGGTCCGCTGCGCAGGATGAGATCGTCACCGCTGACGCAGGCCTGCGACGGACATCCGGCCATTCGGGGGGTAGCGAGGGCGGGATGACGACGGGTGAGGTCCTCCGAGTCCGTGCCGCGATGAAGCCGATCTCTACTATTCCTCGCGCCCTCGACACCGTCGATGTCGCTACCGGGGAGGCAGCGAAGGCGATCAACCAGCGCTCGGATGTGTGCGCCGTCCCCGCTTCAGGAGTCGTCGCCGAGGCGATGGTGGCCCTGACCCTCGCCGACGCTGTAGTCGAGAAGTTCGGTGGTGACCACGTGAGCGAAACCCGGCGGAATCTGGAGTCCTATCTCGCGCACCTGGCCATTCGATGACAATCCCGCAGGCGAATAAGTCGAACAGCGAGGATCGTCCGATTGCCGTTCTCATTGGTGCACCAGGAGCAGGCAAATCCAGCGTCGGTCGGCTTCTCGCACGTCGCCTAGATGCCGAATTCATCGACACGGACGCCTTGATCGTTGAGCGGGCGGGCAAGCCGGTCTCGGACATCTTCATCGAGGATGGGGAACCCCATTTCCGCACCCTCGAAGCGGACGCACTTCGAGAGGCGCTGACCCGGTCGGGGGCGGTGGTGTCCTTGGGCGGGGGAGCAATCGTCTCCGAGGAGAATCGACGAGCACTGCGCGATCATCGCGTGGTCTGGCTGAAGGTGTCGCCGGGACAGGCGGCCTCGCGTGTCGGCTTGTCCGGAGCGCGCCCGCTGCTCATGGGCAATGTGCGGGGTCGACTGGTGACGCTGCTGCAGGAACGTACGCCATGGTACGCCGATCTCGCGGAGGTCACCGTCGACACTGACGACCGCACCGTGAAGGACATCGTCGAGGAAGTCAGCGGGAAGGTGCTCGCGTCATGAGTGTGACCAGGATCCCGGTGGCAACGGCTCACCCCTACGAGGTGGTGATCGGTCGCGGTGTTCTCGGCGAGTTGCCTGCACTGATCGGCACGGCGGCAGTGCGGGTGGGGATCGTGGTCCCGGCGTCATTGACCCGCACGGGCGATGCGATCCGAGATGACCTCGAAGCCCAGGGGTATACGCCGGTCGTGCTCGAGGTTCCCGACGGCGAGGACCAGAAGACCCCGGAGGTGGCCGCCTTCGCGTGGACCGCCCTGGCGGAGGCTGGTTTCACCCGAACGGATGCGCTCCTCGGGGTGGGTGGAGGCGCCACGACCGACCTCGCGGGGTTCATCGCGGCGACGTGGCTGCGAGGAGTCCGCATCGTCCAGGTCCCCACGACGCTCCTCGCCATGGTCGATGCTGCGGTCGGGGGCAAGACCGGCATCAACGTGCCCCAGGGGAAGAACCTGGTGGGATGCATCCACGAACCGGCCGGGGTGCTCTGTGATCTGACCGCCTTGGAGACCCTCCCGACGAACGACCTTGTGGCGGGACTCGCCGAGGTCGTTAAGTGCGGCTTCATCGCCGACCCTGAGATTCTTGACATCATCGAGTCCGATCCCCGAGCGTGCACCGAACCCGACTCGCCGCAGCTGCGGGAGTTGATAGAACGCGCCATCCGGGTCAAGGCGGAGGTCGTCGCAGGCGATCTGCATGAGCGCATCGGAACAGTCCTCGGGCGAGAGGTGCTGAACTACGGTCACACCTTCGGTCATGCCATCGAGAAGGTGGAGTCGTTCACGTGGCGCCATGGGGCGGCGATCAGTGTCGGCATGATGTTCGTCGCGGAATTGGCACGCCTTGCCGGGCGTCTCGGTGATGATGTGGTCGATCGCCATCGACGAGTCCTCACCGAACTCGGCCTGCCCACGACCTATCCCGCTGGCCGGTGGGACGCGCTGTTGTCGGCGATGAGGTTGGACAAGAAGTCGCGGGGTGACATGCTTCGCTTCGTGATCCTGGACGATCTGGCGCGACCCGTGCTTTTGGAGGGTCCTGATCCTGCCCTGCTCGCGGCGGCGTACTCGGAGGTGTCCCGATGACCTCGGTCATGGTGCTGAACGGGCCGAATCTCGCTCGCCTGGGGAGTCGTGAGCCCGAGATCTACGGGACGGCCAGCTACGAGGATCTGGTGACCTTGTGTCAGGACAACGCGCGCCGGCTGGGCATGCAGGTGGATGTTCGTCAATCTGATGACGAGGCGGAGTTGATTCGCTGGATCCACGAGGCCATCGATGCAGATCAGCCAATCGTCATCAACCCGGCGGCATTCACCCACTACTCCTATGCACTGCGTGATGCCCTGGCCCAATGTGCACGCCCGGTGATCGAGGTCCATCTGTCGAATCCAGCGGCCCGCGAGGAGTTTCGTCACCACAGTGTGGTGTCCGGCGTCGTCACGGGCACGATCGCTGGCTTCGGGATGGATTCCTACGCGATCGCCCTCGAAGGATTGGCGGCTGTTCTCGGCCGCGGCGCGACAGACTGATACTCAATTGGGTCGAGCCCAGGGGGGGACCGGCCGCACGGGTATGCTCGGCTGGCTCAACTGCGGCGACCCGATGGAGGCCTGGCAATGGCGACGACGAACGACCTCAAGAACGGAATCGTGCTCAACCTCGACGGCCAGTTGTGGAGCGTCGTGGAATTCCAGCACGTCAAGCCGGGTAAGGGTGGGGCCTTCGTCCGCACGAAACTTAAGAACGTGCTGTCGGGCAAAGTCGTCGATAAGACGTTCAACGCGGGCGTGAAGGTCGAGACCGCAAACGTCGATCGCCGCGACATGCAGTTCCTTTACCGGGATGGTGACGACTTCATCTTCATGGACGGTCAGACCTACGACCAGGTGCCGGTGCCATCCGCCGTCGTGGGAGAGGCCTCCCGTTACCTGCTGGAGAACAACTCGGCGACGGTCGCAACCCATGATGGAGTACCGCTCTACATCGAGTTGCCGCCCTCGGTGGAACTTCTCATCACCTACACCGAGCCAGGACTGCAGGGGGACCGATCGACCGGGGGAACCAAGCCGGCCACCCTGGAGACAGGCGCGGAGATCGCCGTGCCCCTGTTCATCGAGCCGGACACGAGGGTCAAGGTGGACACCCGGGATGGGTCCTATCTCGGCCGTGTGAACTAGGTCGAACGTCGCTATCCATGTCTGCTCGAAGCAAGGCCCGCAAGCGTGCCCTCGACGTGCTCTATGAAGCCGATGTGAGGAGAGCCAACCCCGTCGATGTTCTCGCGGACGTCACGGCCCGCCGACTGGCTGATGAGGGAGTGACACCGAACGATTTCACCGTCGTACTCGTGGAGGGGGTCCAGGCGCACCGCGATCGCATCGATGACCTGGTGCAGAGCAACTCCCACGGCTGGGTACTGTCGCGGATGCCGGCGATCGACCGCAACATCCTGCGGTTGGGGGCCTTCGAAATCCTGTGGGGACACGATGCCCCTGACGCGGTCGTCATCGACGAGGCAGTGAATCTGGCCAGGGAACTGTCGACGGATGAGTCGCCGGGCTTCATCAATGGCTTGCTGGCGCGGCTGGTCGAGATGCGCCCCTACCTGGAGTTGTCGACAGACGGAAGCTCCGCAGCGGCAGAGTAGGTCGCGAGGCCATTCCCTGCACCGGCTGCTGCATGGGTGCCCCGGGTGGGATTCGAACCCACACTGGACGGTGTTTGAGACCGCTTCCTCTACCGGTTGGGATACCGGGGCGTCGCCCGACAGCGTAGTCCGATGCGTCGTTGATCGGGTGCGGGGGAGGCCCATGCGCGGGGAGGCGCTTGGCTACTCTCGGACCCGTGTTGCGCATCGTGGTGGCGGAAGACGAGGCCGTGATCCGACTCGATCTGGTCGAGGCCCTGCGCGAGGCTGGATATGACGTTCTCGCTGCGGTGGGGGATGGCGAGACGGCCTTGGCGAAGATCGATCAGTTGCGCCCCGACGTCACCGTGGTCGATATCGCGATGCCGGGCATGGACGGACTGGAGGTCACCCGCCGGGCGGCGGAGCGGACAGCCATCGTCGTCCTGACGGCCTTCGGACAGCGCGATCTCATCGAGCGGGCTACTCAGGCTGGGGCGATGGGATATCTGGTCAAACCGATCGGACCGGAGAACCTTGTTCCCGCGATCGAGATCGCTGCCGCTCGCTGGGTTGCGGCCCATGAACTCCAGGCGGAGGCCACCGACCTGGCCAGAAGGCTTGCCGAGCGCCAGCACATCGACCGGGCAAAGGGTCTGCTCATGGCCCAGGGGCTCACCGAGGAGGAGGCCTTTGCCGCGCTGCGTCAGCGGGCCATGGATGCCCGCACCACGATGGGACGGGTGGCTCAGAACATGATCACCGAGCAGCTTTAGGTAACGAATTTATAACGAGCCAGGTCACGGATTCACAACCATCTGCCGGGAACGGGGAGCGGGAGCACGCTAGACACGCACGGGCAGGTAGTTTGGGCTCACCGTTGTTCCAACGATGCGGGTTGGCACCATGCCGGCCCGCCCTTTAAGGAGAACATTCATATGAAGCGACGCATTGCCGGTTCGCTTGCAGTCATCGGTGCGGCCAGCCTCGTGCTTGCCGCCTGCGGTGGCTCAAGCGACGACAGCGGCTCCGCGACGTCTGCAGCGCCCTCTCCCACGTCTGAGGCGCCCACGACGAGCGAGCCCGCCCCGTCGCCGGATACGGAGTGCTCGAATGATCAGCTGATCATCGGCACCCTGCTCCCGGCCACGGGTGACCTCGCCTTCCTCGGACCGCCGGAGTACGCCGGCGTCGACCTGGCCGTCGAGGAGATCGACGCAGGCGGCGGTGTCCTGGGCAAGCCGGTCATCAACGAGTTCGGTGACTCTGGCGACACCAAGACCGACCTGGCCAGCCAGACGATCGACTCCCACATCTCCAAGGGTGTGCAGGTCGTCATCGGTGCTGCCTCCTCGGGTGTCACCTCGACGATCCTGGAGAAGGCAACCGTTCAGAACGGCATGCTGGTGATCTCCCCGGCCAACACGGCGCCGAGCCTCACCACTGCCCCTGACGATGGCCTGTACTTCCGTACCGCTCCGTCCGACGTTCTGCAGGGCGCCATCGTGGCTGCCGAGGCGATCGACCTGGGCTTCACCGCAGGTGCGACCATCTCGCGTGACGATCCCTACGGCAACGGCCTTCGCGAGGCCTTCGTGAAGGACTTCGAGGCTGCAGGTGGCACCATCACCTCCAACCTGAAGTACGACCCGGCCGCTCCGTCGTTCGAGGCCGAGGTGGCCGAGATCGCTGCGGGCAACCCGGAGTTCGTGCAGGTCATCGGCTTCGATGAGACCACGAAGCTGCTGCAGGAGATGATCAAGCAGGGCATCGGCCCGCAGGACGTGCAGGTCTTCCTGGTCGACGGCAACATCTCGACCACGGCCTACGCGGACTTCCCCGCGGGCACCATGGACGGCGTTATCGCGACCGTTCCGACCGGTGATCCCAACTCCGACATCGACGCGTTCAACGAGCGTCTGCTCACCGTCGATCCGGATCTGACGGACTTCGCCTACGGTGCTCAGGCCTACGACGCGACAATGCTGGTCGCCATCGCTGCCCAGTACGCTGGCTGCGCTGACGCCCGGGCCATCGCGAACGCTCTGCCGATCATCGCCAACGAGGCGCCGGGTAACGAGATCTGCAAGACCTGGGATGAGTGCAACGCCATCATCCAGGCCGGCGGAACTCCGAACTACGATGGTGCGACCGGACCGCTGGACTTCAACGAGTACGGCGATCCCAAGGCCGCGACCATCGCGATCGTGGAGTACATCAGCAACACCGAGTTCGAGGAAATCGGACAGGTGACAGCTGAGGTGCCGACCCCGTAAGGGTCCACGCACAACCGGGTGTGGCCCGGCTCCCTTCGGGGGGTCGGGCCACATTCATGTCTGGGGACCAGCAACCATGTCTGGGGACCAGCAACTCACGCGTGGTCCCTCAGCAACCAACGGCTCGTCGGAGACATCGGCCCGGCGGTCCAGGGGGCGTGAGCGTCGACGACATGACGAAGCCCCCTGGTTAGCCAGAGGGCTTCGTGGTCATCCCGCGCGTGCGGTGGAGAGGTCAGGCTTTGGCAAGGGTGCCGAGGTAGAGCTCGATGACCTTCGGGTCATTGGCCAGTTCCTGGCCGGTACCGGTGTAGGCGTTGGTGCCCTGGTCGAGGACATAGCCCCGATCGACGATCTGGAGGCAGCGGCTGGCGTTCTGCTCCACGATGATCACGGTGACACCGGTCTTGTTGATCTCACGCACTCGGACGAACACCTCGTCCTGCAATGAGGGGGACAGGCCAGCGCTGGGCTCATCGAGCAGCAGCACGCTGGGATCCATCATGAGTGCACGGCCCATCGCCACCATCTGGCGTTCACCACCAGAAAGCGACCCGGCCCGCTGCTTCCGGCGCTCGGCGAGAGCCGGAAAGATATCGGCCACCCGCTCGAAGCTTGCCGAGAACTTCTTTGGCTGCTGATAACACCCCACCTGGAGGTTTTCCTCGATGGTGAGGGAGGGGAAGACATTGTTCGTCTGGGGCACGAACGCCACGCCCATGGTCACGAGCTTGTCTGCCCGAAGATTCGTGATGTCCTTGCCGCGCAGGGTGACGTTGCCCTCGTGGATGCGCACGAGGCCGAACATGGCCTTCAGCAGGGTGGACTTGCCTGCGCCGTTGGGCCCGATGATGCCGACGAGTTCACCTTCGGTCGCGGTGAGGTTGCAGCCATTGAGGATATTGACGCCGGGGAAATATCCCGCGACCAGCTCATGGGCGTCGATCAGGTAGTTGGCCGCGTCTGGATCGTGTGATGCGGGAGCCTTGGTGTCCTGGCGGGCGTCGAGATCGAGTTCAGTTTCGAACTCATGCAGGTCATCGGGCCCGGGAATGTTGTCGGGCGTCCCGGCTCGTGGATCGAAACCGCTCATGTCCTAGGCCTCCTGCTCGCCACTGGTGGTCAACGCCTGCCCGCTGTCGGTCAACGCGGACTCGTGGTGGGCACCGAGGTAGGCGTCGATGACGCGTTGGTCGCGCATGACCGTCGTCGGCGTTCCCTCAGAGATGATCTCGCCCTGGGCCATCACGACGACCCAGTCGCTGACGTCACGGACCATGTCCATGTCATGTTCAACGAACATCACGGTGGTGCCCTCTTCGCGGATATCACGAATGTGGTCCAGCAGGCTCTGCTTGAGGGCCGGGTTCACACCGGCCATGGGCTCGTCGAGCATGATCAAATCCGGACTAAGCATGAGGGCTCGGGCCATCTCGAGGAGTTTGCGCTGACCGCCGGAGAGCGATCCCGCAAAGTCATCGGCCTTCGCCGCGAGGTTGAACCGCTCGAGCAACTCCATGGCACGCTGGGTGATGCGGTCCTCCTGGCTGCCCCAGGTGAACTTGAAGATCGCCGGGAGGATGCGCTCACCGGTCTGTCCCGCGGCGCCGAGCCGCATGTTGTCGATGACCTTCAGGCGCGACAGGCTCTTGGTCAGCTGGAAGGTGCGCACCAGCCCTTTGCGGGCCAGCCGGTTGGGGGAGGTGTTGGTGATGACGTGCTTGTTGTACGACCAGGTACCGCCGTCGGAGGTGTCGAAGCCGCTGATGACGTTGAAGAATGTCGACTTGCCGGCTCCGTTCGGGCCGATCAGGGCGGTGATGGCGCCGCGCTGAACCTCGAGGTGGGCCACGTCCACGGCGCGCAGGCCGCCGAACTGCCTCACGACATGGTCGGCAATGAGGATCGGGTCGGGCTTGGCCACTCCTGGCTCGGGGGAGAGGCTGGCAAGGGCTGCGACGGCCTCCTGGCCGACGGCTCCGGTGTTGGTGGTCTCAGCGGGCATCGAGCATCAGCTCCTTCCGGTCGCCCAGAATGCCTTGGGGTCTGAAGATCATCAACAGCATCAGTCCTATCCCGACCAGGATGAAGCGGATCGGGCCGATCTGTGTCGTGGTGATGAAGGAGATCACCCCGCTGGAGACGCCCTCCTTGAGGGTCTGCTCGACGAAGACGAGCAGGAACCAGAAAATTGCAGCGCCGAGGAGGGGGCCCATGACCCGGGCGGTGCCGCCGAGGATGAGCATGACGTAAAGGAAGAAAGTGAAGTCGGGAACGAATCCGTCCGGCTGCACCGCACCCTTGGCAACGGCCGAGTACATGCCGGCGAAGGAGCCGAAGACGCCACCGAGGATTAGCACCTGCAGTTTGAACAGGTAGGTGTTCTTGCCGAGGGAACGAACTGCGTCCTCATCCTCTCGGATGCCCTTGACGACTCGACCCCACGGGCTGCGCATGAGCGCCCAGGTGAGCAGCGTGATTAACGCGATGATGGCCCATCCGGTGACCACGAGCCACATGTCGATGCGGGTGAAGGAGAAGTCTCCGAACCCGATGCGATCCAGGCTCTCGGGGAAGGGATTGAGGGCGTAGAAGTCTGCGCCGATAGGGCCGGTGACACCCTGAGCGCCACCGAGGAAGTCGATGGATTTGGATGCGAATCGAATGATTTCACTGGCAGCGATCGTCACGATGGCGAGGTAGTCCGCCCGCAATCGAAGCGTGGGTATGCCCAGAAGCAGCGCAAGGGCGACCCCGAGCAGGATCCCGATGATGATGCCCAGCCAAAGGCTGGAGCCCACCTTGACCACCGTGGCACCGACGGAGTAGGCGCCGATGGCCACGAAGCCGACCTGACCGAAGTTGAGGAGGCCGCCGTAGCCGAACTGCACGTTGAGGCCGATGGCCGCGATGCAGTAGATGATCGCCGTGACACCGATGGCCTGCGTGATCGACTGAGACAGGATGAATCCAAAGTCCATGGCTTAACCCACCCTCTCCCGTCTGCCGAGTAATCCTTGTGGCCGGATGAGCAACAGGATGATCATGAGGAAGAGCGCAGCGGCGGTCTTCAGTTCGGTGGGCACCAGCAAGGTGGACAACTGCACGGTAATGCCGACGACGAAGGAGCCGACGATAGCTCCTCCGATAGTGCCCAGTCCGCCGAGGACAACAGCGGCGAAGAAGGTCAGCAGGAGATACTGACCCATCGTCCACACGACGTTCTGTGTGAGTCCCAGGAACACGCCCGCGTATGCAGCAAGTGCTGCGCCCAGGATCCACACGGCCGAGATGACGAGCTCAACATTGACGCCGGAGGACGAGGCGAGAGCGGGATTGTCCGACACCGCTCTGGTGGCCTTGCCGAGGCGAGAGACCTTGAGCCACCACACCGTGACAGTGAGAACCACAATGGCGATGCCCGACAGGATGAGTTCCTTCGGGGTAACGAAGATCGGCCCGAGATCGATAGGCGCCTGGCCGGCGAACTGCTCGAAGCTCTTGGGGGCGCCACCGAAGAAGAACACGATGAGATAGCGGATCGTGATGGCGAGCCCGATGGAGACGATCATCGCGGCGATGAGCCCTGTGCCCTTGCGTCGCAATGGCTTCCAGAGGAGCTGATTTTGGCCCCAACCCCACAGCGCAGCGCTGATCGCGATGGCAATGGGTGCGGCGATGATGATGTTCAAGCCGCCGGCGGTATTGAGCACGAGTGCGGTGAACGCACCCAGCGTGAGGAGCTCGCCGTGAGAGAAGTTGGTGAGGCCGGTGGTCCCGAAGATGAGGCTGAGGCCCAGCGAGGCCAGGGCGATGATGAAGGAAAGCACGACGCCACCGAAGAGCAGCTGCAGGACTCGCTCGAGGGTGATACTCGAACCACCACCTCCGCCGCCACCTTCGCCGAGGCGGAAGATGACCGTCTTGTCCCTACTGAGAATTTGCACCTCGCGCACATTGCCCTCGATCACCGGTTGAGTCACGGTTGCCTCGTCGAGAGTGACGGTCACGGTGGTGTTCGCGGGGATCGGGACGAGTGCCAGACCTTCGCCATCGGTGACGCCGGCTGCGGAGAAGCCATCCGGTCCCTCCACGGTGACCGCGGCATCGGGAATGGCGTTGCGCTCCTCATCTTGGACGCGGACCGTGAGCTGGAGGTCCTCAGCTGAGGCGGAGGGGGCTAGCCCCAGGCTGACGCCAAGACCGAGGAGTCCGACGATGACGAGCCTGAGGAGCCAGCGGGCAGATGATCCTTTTGTGCGCTGGTGCACACGACCTCCTCAGTCGTCTCGCCGTCATCGTCTGCACTCGAGCATGGCTGCCGCCACTCGCGTGCCTGATGAGCGAGCATAGCCACGATCCGGGCACACGTGTTCCCAATCGTTGACATCGAGGTCACGATCCCGTCGCATGCTGTTTATGGCGCGTTTTCGGGCGAGGGTTGAGCGGATCAGGCCGAGCGGATCATGCAGGTGAGGCGGGCGGTACAGATCAGGCGACCGTCGTCATCGGTGATCTCGATGGCGTAGGTCGCCAGCGAACGACCGAGGCTGAGGGGTGTGGCAACGGCCGTGACGTATCCGTCTCGAACGCCCCGGTGGTGGGAGCAGGACAACTCGATGCCCACGGCATAGCAACCCTCTCCCGCATGCAGGTTCGACCCGACGGAACCTACGGACTCCGCGAGGACCGCGCTGGCACCGCCGTGGAGGAGGCCGAAAGGCTGGGTGTTGCCCTCCACGGGCATGCGAGCAACGGTGCGCTGAGGACCCACCTCAAGCCATTCGATGCCCATGCGAGCGCCGAGGCCTCCGCCATCGGCGGCCTGGATGGCAGCGAGGGCCTGTTCTGGGGTGGGTCGATTCGACTCCCGGGGTGCGTCCATGCCGCACAGCCTAGGATCGGGGACCATGAGCCCCCGCGACCCGGTGACCGGTCGGCTGCTCCTCCTCGATGGCCATTCTCTGGCCTATCGCGCGTTTTACGCGCTGCCGGAGGAAAACTTCTCTACCTCGACCGGCCAGCCGACCAATGCGGTCTACGGCTTCGCCTCGATGCTGGTGAACACCTTGCGGGACGAGCGGCCCACGCATATCGCGGTGGCCTTCGATGTATCTCGACAGACCTTCCGCACCGAGACGTTTCCCGACTACAAGGCCACGCGGGCGTCGAGTCCCGAGGGATTCAAGGGACAGGTCGATCTCATCCGGGAATTACTCGACGCCTTGGGGATCCGTCGCATCGAGATTCCCGGCTATGAGGCCGACGACATCCTCGCCACCCTGGCGACGCAGGCGAGTGCCGACGGTTTCGACACCTACATCGTGACCGGTGACCGGGACGCCCTGCAGTTGGTGACGGATCACGTCACGGTGCTGTATCCACGCAAGGGCGTCTCCGACCTGGCGCGGATGACCCCCGAGGCGGTCGAGGAGAAGTACGGCCTGAGCCCCGCGCAGTATCCCGACTTTGCCGCATTGCGCGGAGACCCCAGCGACAACTTGCCAGGCATTCCTGGTGTGGGAGAGAAGACCGCTACCAAATGGGTGACGACCTATGGGGACCTGCAGGGCCTGGTGGAACATGTCGACGAGGTGAAGGGCAAGGTGGGCGATGCCCTGCGCGAGTCACTGCCGCAGGTTCTGGTCAACCGTCAACTCACCGAACTCATCCGAGATGTCCCCATCCCCTTCGGTCCCGGGGAGTGCGAAGTGCCCAGGCCCGACTCGGCTGTGGTCGATGCGCTGCTCGAGGCACTTGAGTTCCGCGCGCTGCGCGATCGGATTCACCAGGCCCTGGGGGTGGCCGAAGAGCGCGCCGTTGTTACCGAGGGGGTGGCCACCCACACGGTGACTGTCGATCCGGGCGGTTGGGGGGACTGGTTGCGGAACGCCTGCGATCAAGGAGCCAGCCTCGCCTTCGATGGGATCTGGGGCCGAGGAATTGGATCGCTCACCCGGATTGCGTTCCAACCGCTGAGCGTGGCGGAAGGCGACGGGGAAGCTCAGCATGAGACTAAGGCTGGAGGACCCACGGGTGTTGCCGTGGCCGATCTGGAGACCCTGCGGGAGGACGACCTCGCCGCACTTGCCGCCTGGCTGGCCGACCCGAACACGCCGGTGGTCGGACACGATCTGAAGGGACCGCTCCTGGGAGTCCTGGCCCGGGGATGGACTATCGGGGGGATCGCGTTCGACACCGCCTTGGCTGCCTATGTCCTGCAGCCGGGCCGCCGGGGACTTTCCCTGGCGGACCTTGCCGAGACCTACCTGAAGCGCAGCCTCTCCGCGGGTGCGCCGGAGGCGGAGCAGTTGGCCCTCGGGGATGACGCCACGTCGCAGCCGGACGAAGAACTCGCGGCGCAAGCGTCAGCCATCGACCAACTGCGTCGGGTGTTGCAGCCGCACTTGGCCGAAGCGGGGGCGGGGGACTTGCTGCACGATATCGAGATCCCTGTGACGGTGATCCTTGCCGAGATGGAGCACGCCGGGATCGCGGTCGACGAGGTGGAATTGCGATCACTGTCGAAGGATTTCGGTGCCGAAGCAGATCGCTGGCAGGAATCGGCCTATCGAATCGCTGGGAGGGAATTTGCCCTCGGGTCGCCAAAACAGTTGCAGCAGATCCTGTTCGACGAGCGCGGCCTGCCGAAGACGAAGAAGATCAAGACCGGCTACACCACGGACGCCGAGGCGCTGCATGCGCTGTATGCCAAGACGGAGGATCCGATCCTGGAATGCATCCTCGGATGGCGAGATGTGACGAAATTGTGTCAAACCGTGGATGGGCTGCTTCCGCTGGTCGATGACACAGGTCGAATCCACACCACCTTCCAACAGACTGTGGCCGCGACGGGACGTCTGTCCAGTACGGACCCGAATCTGCAGAACATCCCGATCAGAACGGATGCCGGTCGACGGATCCGAGGATGCTTCGTCGTGGGGTCGGGCTACGAGACGCTCCTCACCGCCGACTACAGCCAAATCGAGATGCGGATCATGGCGCACCTGTCGCGCGACCAGGGCCTGATCGAGGCCTTCGCGGAGGGCGAGGACCTGCACTCGACGGTCGCCGCTCGAGTTTTCGATGTCGACCCGGAAGAGGTCGATCCGGAGATGCGGCGGCGGATCAAGGCCATGTCCTATGGCCTCGCCTACGGGCTGTCCGCCTACGGGCTCGCCCAGCAGCTCGAGATCGATCCGGGCGAGGCCAAGGAGCTCATGGAGGAGTACTTCCTGCGTTTCGGGGGAGTGCGGAACTATCTGGAATCCGTTGTGGCGCATGCTCGGACCACGGGATACACCGAGACCATGCTCGGCCGACGCAGGTATCTTCCAGACCTGACCAGCGATCAGCGCCAACGTCGGGAGATGGCTGAGCGGATGGCGTTGAACGCCCCGATCCAGGGGTCGGCCGCGGACATCATCAAGAAGGCGATGATCGACGTCGCGGCCCGGCTGCGGCAAACCGGGGCTCATTCACGCCTGCTGCTCCAGGTCCATGACGAGCTCGTCGTGGAGGTCGCGCCAGGAGAGCTCGAAGCCGCCCGGGGGATGCTGATCGAGACCATGGGATCGGCGATTTCCCTCGACGTTCCGCTGGAGGTGTCGGTAGGCGTGGGGCGGACCTGGGAGGAAGCGGGCCACTGAGCGGCCCCACGACGGCCCTCGGTAGGCCTTCGCGCGCGGAGGGATACGAACGAGTACCGGCTCTCGGTGAAGGATCTCCGGGGGCGCTGGATGGCAGGAAAAGTCCAAGTGGCGAGCGCGCCGGGCCTGGTCGTGCCACACTTTCGCCCCATGCGAATGCACGGGGTTCTTGCGACCATCGCCGCCTCAGCCCTCCTCGTAGCGGGCTGCTCAGCTGCGGCTTCATCTCCCACACGTGATACGAGCACGGATGTGCCATTCACCGGATGCGATTCGGTGGCGTGTACGGGGACCATCGAGGGGGCTGACTACGAGATCGTCATGCCCGACACCTGGAACGGGACCCTGCTGATCTATTCGCACGGTTATCGCCCGGCCGAGCCATTCCCACCGACCTTTAGCCCCATCGTGCGTTCAGCGTCGCCGGCACCCGGATGGGACACCGGTGACCGATCCCTGGGCGAAGCCCTGCTGGAGCGCGGGTATGCCCTCGCCGGGTCCGCCTACGCCTCGAACGGCTGGGCGGTCGAGGACGGAGTGGCTGCCGCCGGGCAGATCTACGACTTTTTCTCTTCCTCCATTGGCCAGCCGAACCGGGTGTTGGTCTGGGGTGATTCCCTCGGTGGGCTCATCACCGCGGTGCTCGCCGAGCAGGGTTCGGACTGGATCGATGGAGCAGCACCGCTGTGCGGTGTCGTCGCAGGTCTGGTCGCCAACATCGACCTCGCTTTCGATGTGGCCTACGCGATTCAGCAGTTGATCTACCCTGAAATGGTCATCGCGGACTTCGCCAGTTACGAAGAGGCGGTCATGGCCTGGGAGGGCGCTGCGTCCCGACTGATTCAAGGAGCGACTGAGCAGGACACCGATGTGATCTCCAAGATTTTCACGATCGCAGCGATCTCCGATGCCCCAAGCCGTACTCGGACCCAGGATGCGGCGAGCCTGGCCAGCCAGGTGACCGGGACGATTGAGAATCTGCTGACCGTGCTCGGCTATGCCACGGTCGGCCGGTACGACATCGAGCAGCGCTTCGGCGGGAATATCTCCGGGAACGAACTGGCCGACTATGCGGCGCGGGTCGACGCTGCGGAGCGAGAGTTCATCGACACCATCGGTGGCGAAGGTGCCGCCGGCTCCTATCTAGCCACGCTGGACAACGGTCCCCGGGTGGCTGCCGATCCCACCGCACGGCAGGCCGCGATCGATCGCGGTGGCAACCCCACGGGAGCCATCGACGTTCCGGTGATCTCCATGCACACGGCCGACGACTGGGTGATCTCCCAGAACGAAACCGTCTACCGCAACAGGTTCGATGCACAGGCAGCAGCGGGTGAGGCACGCGCCGACATGGTGCAGATCTTCACCGTGCCGCCGCCGGAGTACTCCTCGGAAACGGGCACGCCGTACGGCGCCGGCCACTGCAACTTCACGCCGCAGTCCCGGATCGCTGTGATCGACCTGCTCGACCGATGGGTCCGCGAGGGCGTGTACCCCGGGCAAGGTGCCATTGCTGGGGCGATGGGCCAGGAGAGCGGTTACAACCCGATCTACCTGCCGGGGCCGTGGCCGGCTCCCGAGGGTCTGGTCCCTGTCGGCTGACGCCATGAGCTGAACTCCGCAACTCCATCGGCGCGTGTGAATCGCTGATTGTTGCGAAGTTCAGTTCGGTGTCGGGGTCCGTTCGATGATCGCCTGAATGAGGCCGGCGATCACGAGGACGGCTCCGGCGATCGCGGCGCTCGTTGCGAGCCCCGTCACCGTGTGGGGCAGCACCCAAATTGCGAGAATGAGCAGCACGGCGATCGCAGCCCAGACAGCGAAAACTGCCGCCCGATCATCGACGGCGAGTCGCGACATGAGCAGGACCTGGGCCAGGGAGAACAGGGCGCCGATGACGGCGAAGAGCCAGGCAAGGGGGACCAGCGCGGTGTAGTCGGGTCCGCCCGCGACACCGACCGCCAGGCCGGGAAATGCAGCGGTGCCGAGGACGACCAGTCCGCCTAGTCCGCCCACGGCCCCCACGGTGAGGACCAATGCCCGGGCCCGCCGATCATCGGCGAGACGGGGAAAGGCGACGACGCCGACGAACTGCGGCAGCCAGAACGCCACCTTGGCGATCACCGCCCCCACTCCATAGAGACCGGCTTCATCAGAGTCAAGCAACGCTCGGGCGAGGATGACGTCGACATTGGTGAGTACGAACAGGGCGAGCAGCGCATGGGCCGCATGCGCGACCTGGGAATACATGCGGCTAATACGGAAATCCCCGTGGCTTGTGAGCGAGGACACGACGAGGCGACCCAGGATCGCCCCGGCGGTCGTTCCGATGAAGATGCCCAGGAGGGTCGATGTGGCGGTGGAGGCCAGGATCGCTCCCGCGATACCTCCGATGCCTCGACCCACGCCGACCGCGGCGTAGACGGCGGCCAATCGCCCGAAGGACTCCCGGCCCTGCGCGACGCCGAGTTGCGCTCCGATCCAAGTCAGCGGCAGCAGTGTGGCGGCGACGAGGAGGACCGACCACCATCCCTGGATCTGCAAAATCCATTGGAGTAGTGGGGAAATCGCGAGCGCTGCGACGCTGACGGCAACCGCCATGGTCAAACCCGTGGCGAGTGCGTGGCGACCCGCTGCCCCTCGTTCAGCACCGGGCAGGGTGACGATCGTGCGCGCGATGACCGCCTGCAGGCCGAGCGCGATCACATTGCCGATCAGTAGGACATTCAGCAGGGCGGCGAGCACGCCGAACTGGGAGGGGCCCAAGGCGCGGGCAGCGATGATGCTGACGAGGAAGGCGAAGATCTGGGCGATGGCCAAGGAGGCGGCGACGACGATCGTCCCGCGAGCCCAGTGGCGACCAGCGGACGACACCTCGGTGGGACGGGAAGAATCCGGCGCCACCTCGCTCACCGGTGTCACGATAGTGCGCGATGACGGCGAAGGACGGAGTGCGGACCCGAATGACCGGGTGGCAGGCTGGCGCGCTCCGATCCCGGTGGTTGTCCCGGTGGACCTGGCGAGACGTCCTCGTGTGGGCGTGGACAGCGCTGCTCACTGTGCTGCTCCTCGGGCCCTCCCTAGGCCGGGGCTTCACCCTGAGCTACGACATGGTCTTCGTCCCGCGGCAGAGCCTGCTGCCGGAATTCCTCGGCCTCCAGGGTGGACTGCCCCGCTCGGTGCCCCAGGACGCCGTCGTAGCGGCGGCAACCACCGTCATCGACGGTGCCTGGCTACAGCACCTCGTGCTCCTCGCGATTCCGATCCTGGCCGGGCTCGGAGTCGCCCGGCTGGTCTCATTCGCGGGGCTAGGCGCGCAGCTCATCAGCGTGAGTTTGATGATCTGGAACCCGTTCGTCATCGAGCGCCTTGTCCAGGGGCACTGGGCGCTGCTGCTGGCATACGCGCTGATGCCGTGGGCCGTGGGCACCGCGATTCGCATCCGGCGAACGGGACGCGGCTGGATCGCGCTTATCTGGCTGTGCGCCGCGGGATCCCTCGTTCCCTCGGGCGGGATCCTCCTGGCGCTGGTGACGATCCCGATCGCCTGCTGGCCCCCGCGCGTCGGATGGGCTCGGGGACTTGCGGGGGCCGCGGCAGTGGTGAGTGTCAACCTGCCCTGGATCCTCCCCGCCCTGGTGCACCCCAACGTCGGAGTTGGCGACCCAGCGGGAGCAGAAGTCTTCGCGCTGCGCAGCGAAGGGCCCTGGGGCCCATGGGTGACGGCCCTCGGTGGCGGTGGCCTGTGGAACGCCGAGGTCGTGCCGGCTTCCCGAGGCACCGTCCTGGCCTTGGTGCTGACGCTGGTGGCCCTGGCCGCTGCGGTGCTCGGGTGGAGCGAGGTGAGGAGGCATCTCGGCAACGGCCCTCTGGGCTGGCTGACCGGTCTCGCCGCGGTCGGCTTCCTCGCAGCAGGCGTCTCCGCCACCTGGGGCACGGCGTGGGCCGCGGTCTTGGACATCGTCCCCGGGGGCGGGCTGGCCCGAGACTCCCAGAAGTTGCTGGCTCCGCTGGTCGCCCTACTGGCCATCCTGGCTGGCCCGGGTATCGCCCAGATAGGACGGCGCATCGCCGACCGCACGACGCGCGCCGTCTTGGTGGTGGCCTGCGCCATCGTCCCCGTCGCATTGATCCCCGATGGGGTGTGGGGAGTCCAGGGCCGGTTGAGTGCCGTCGACTATCCGACGCAATGGGCGCAGATGCGCGCGGCCTTCGCCGCGGATCCCGAGCCGGGTGATGTCATCGTGTTGCCCTGGTCGAACTTCCGCCGTTTCGATTTCAACGCCAATCGGACTATCTTGGATCCGGCTCCTCGGTGGCTGCCCAGATCCTCCATCGCCTCAGACACCCTCGCGGTGGCCAGGAGTGGCCAGATCGAGCAGATCACCGGGGATGATCCTCGCTCGGCGATCGTGAGCACCGCCATCGCGCAGGGGCGACCTCTGGCGGAGATCATGGGCCCCATCGGTGCCCGATTCGTCCTGGTCGAGGTAGGCCAGCAACCCGAACCGGGGGCCGGGATCCTTCGGGGACTGCGGCCCGCGGGAGCAGCGGGCGACTTCGTCTGGTGGGCCCTGCCGGCGGGTGAGCCCATCGACACCCACGAGCCCTCAGCGGCGGCTGCATGGATCCTCGCGGTCGATGCAGCCGTCATCCTGGGATTGATCGCCGCGGTTGGAGTGACGGTGCGTCATCGGCTCCGGGGGGGACACGCCCCCGGGTGACCGGCGACTCGTTCATGGGCCTCGGTAGTGAACATGCCCGCACACGACTCGATCCTGCTACTGTGTCGCCGGCGGCCTCGCGTGGAGCGGTCCGCATCGAATGCCGAGAAGGATCGGGGTGAGCAGATGAGCGCCGTCGTCGGGCCGATCATTGCCGCAGTGGTGGGTGCTGTGATTGCCGGTGGTGCCGCTTTCGGCATCATCTCGTCTCAGTCCGCCGTCCCTGCCACGGTCGACGCCCCCTACGTCGTCTACGGATCGACGAACTGACCCACACCCTCCCAGTGGGAGTTCGGTCGTTCGCCCGTCACCTGACGCAAGACCTCTTCGAAAGCATCTGTGCTCGCCTTCCAGTCGTAGTCGTGGGCGTGGGCGTGGGCTGACCGCCCGAGGTCCTCGCGGAATCCGGTGTCGGTGAGAACCCGCCGCAGAGCGGCCGTGAAGCCGTTGATTCCACCGTATTCGTCGTCTTCCTCGCCCTCCACCAGCACACCGGTGCAATCGGATCGGATCGACTCCGCCACCCCTCCAGCCCTGGAGTAGGCCACGGCGGGAACACCCCGAGCTGCTGCTTCCATGACGACCAGGCCCCAACCCTCCTTCAGCGAAGGCAGGGCCAGCACCCAGGCTTGTCGAAGGAGTTCGTCCTTGCGCGCGTCGTCGACGTGCCCATGGAAGGTAACGAGGTCATCGACACCGAGGTCGCTCGCAGCATCCACGAGGCGATCTGCCCACCAACCATCACCGATGACCTCCACCCGCAGATCCGGAATTGACTCTCGCAGGCTGGACGCAGCCTTCAGTACATGCTCCACCCGTTTGTGTGGGACGAGACGTCCCAACACCGCGATCGTGGGGCGTGGAGCCCGCTGGCGCATCAGGTCCTCGAAGGTGGACTCTGGTCCGAGCGTGTCCGTTCCGTTGTGCACCACGCTGATCCGCCGGCGGTCTACTCCGAGTTCGATGAGCTCCTCCCGGGTCCGACCCGACACGGCGACATAGCGCTGGCGGCGGTAGACCCACGGTGCGATCCGGGATTCCAGGAACCACCCGGCGCGGGATCTGACGGGGTCGTAGACCACCGGCCACTGCTCTCGGTGGACGTGATGGACGAGAACAAGCACCGGGGCCCGCGTCGCCCACGGCGCGAAAAAAGGAATGCCATTCTGGGTGTCGACCACGACATCGACGGGTCCGAGTTCACCCGATCGCAGCAGCCGGCGAGCCTGCCCGTACACCCCCAACTTCGATCCGCGGCGCACGAAGCGCACCCCCTCACGGCGTTCGTCCCCCGGAGCGCGGTCATGGGCGGCGCAGACCACCGTCACTTCGTGTCCGCGCTCAGCGAGAAGCGTCGCAATGCGCTCGAGATAAACCTCCGACCCGCCCCCTTCGGGATTGGCGGTGTCTCGCCAGTTCAGCCACGCGATGCGCACCGGGACACCGTAGTGAAGAAACCCGTGCCGTGGGTGGGGTACCGTCACCCGGTGTCGAAGCCGGTGCCTGAGGTGAGCCCCTGGCGCGCCACGGTGGCGCGCTCGCGTCGGCTGTTCACCGACTTCCTCGTCGAGCAATCCGATCCCGATCGCTTCTATCGGGCGCTGGCCGCCGATTCTGCCGGACAGGTCGACTCCTGGCATCCGCTCGCGGGAGCTCTCATGCTCGATGTGGGAGGAGGCCCGGGGTTCTTCCAGTCGGCGTTCGAGGCCCGCGGCGCCGCCTACATCGCCGTGGACGCCGACGCCGGTGAGATGCGACTGCATGGACGGAGCCCGTCGAGTCGAACCGTGCAGGCGGACGGCCGGCTACTTCCCTTCGCTACCGCTACCTTCGACGTCACCTACTCCTCCAACGTCGCCGAGCACGTTGACGAACCCTGGCGGATGGCCGATGAGATGGTCCGGGTCACCCGCCCCGGGGGAACGATCGTGCTTTCCTACACCCTGTGGTGGGGCCCCTGGGGCGGCCATGAGACGTCCCCCTGGCATCTGCTCGGGGGAGAGCGCGCAGCCCAGCGATATCGACGGCGTGTCGGTCATGAACCCAAGAACAGATTCGGATCATCGCTGTTCCCGATCACCCTCGCTGAGGGTGAAAGGTGGGCGCGGCGTCAGCACAGGGTTGAACTAATAGCGGTGATCCCTCGATATTTCCCGGAGTGGGCCCGGTCGGTTGCCATGGTTCCGGTCCTGCGCGAAGCCGTCTGCTGGAACGCCATGTTCGTGCTGCGCCGTCGGGATGTTCCATGACGGTAGGGGTCACCGGAGGTGAGCCCGCCGGGGGATCGACGGCGACGGATCATCCGACGCCAAGCGTGTCGACAGTCCGATGGCGCTGGTTTGCAGCCTGCCTCGGTCTAGTGGCGCTGGCGTTCACCCAGGACCCGGGCCGGATCGCTGCGGACACCAAACTCGACCTCATCGTGAACCCCGGAGGGCTCCTCAGTCGCGCGGGAGACCTGTGGGAGCCGCTGGCCTTCTTCGGTCAGTTGCAGAACCAGGGGTATGGCTACCTGTTTCCGATGGGCCCATTCTTTTGGATCGGGAACATCCTTGGCGCCCCGGAGTGGGTGATCCAGCGTCTGTGGTGGTCTCTGCTCCTCGTCGTCGCGTTCCTCGGCATCGTGCGGCTCGCCCGCCTACTCGGGATCACGGGATTCTGGCCGCGACTCGCGGGTGGACTGGCCTATGTCCTCGCCCCGCGCATGGTGACGGAGCTCGGGGTCTTGTCGGTCGAGGTGCTTCCTTTCGCCATCGCGCCGTGGGTGCTCATCCCGCTCGTTCGAGCGGCCGAGGGCGGATCGCCTCGGCGTTGGGCGGCATGGTCGGGTGTGGCGATCGCCTGCGCGGGAGGCGTCAACGCGGTCGCAAGTGCTGCGGTGCTTCCCCTCGGAGTTTGGTGGATCCTCACGCGATTCCGCGGACGGCGGCTTGGCTCGATGCTTGGGTGGTGGAGTCTCGCGGTGGTGGCTGCCACCCTGTGGTGGGCGATCCCTCTCCTCGTGCTGGGTCAGTATTCGCCACCCTTCTTGGATTGGATTGAGTCGGCGTCCGTCACGACCTCGATCACGGCTCCCGACACGGTCGTGCGCGGGACATCGCAGTGGGTGGCCTACATCTCCGACAGCAGCGGACCGGTCTGGCCCAGCGGATGGGCATTGGTGACGTCGACCGGTCTGATCCTTGCGACAGGGGTCGTCGCCGCGGTCGGTGTGTTCGGACTGTCACTACGCGCGACCCCGCATCGCCTGTTCCTGGTGGGCATCCTGTTGATCGGCGTGATCGCGGTCGGCTTCGGCCATGTCGGGCAGATCCCCGGCCTCGGGGCCGATCTGGCGCGAACCTTGCTCGATGGAGCGCTCGCCCCGCTACGAAACACGCACAAGTTTGACTTACTCATCCGGCTGCCCATGGCCATCGGCGTCGCGGGAGCGGTGGCCTGGCTGTGGACACGCATCAACTCGGCGGAGAGCAAGCGGAACAGGTGGACACGATGGTCGGGGATGTTGGCAGTCGGAGTCATCGCCCTGTCGTTAATCACTAGTGCGCAGCCTGCGCTCGCCGGGATGCTGACCCGCGACCGTAGTTTCGTGGACATTCCGACCTATTGGTCCGATGCGGCTTCCTGGCTCGCCGATCAACAGCAGGCTGGGCGCGCACTGCTGCTCCCGAGTGCCTCTTTCGGGGTCTACACCTGGGGACGAACGAATGACGAACCTTTGCAGGTACTGGCGTCAACCCCGTGGGTCGTGCGAGACGCTGTGCCGCTGTCGGGCGCTGGAGCGATCCGCTGGCTCGATGGCGTGAACGAGCGTCTCACGACCGGACGAGGAGCGCCGGGGTTGTCTGCGGCTATGTCTCGAGCGGGGATCTCTTGGATCGTGGTGCGCAATGATCTCGATCGTCGCCGCTCAGAATCCAGTCGAAGTGAACTCATCAGGCAGGGTCTGCTGAGGTCAGGAGGCTTCGTGCCGGTGGCCTCATTCGGACCCGTGCTGCCGCCGTATCGGACTGAAACGACCGTGGTCGACAATGGTCTAGGAGATACGAAGTCCGCTGTTGAGATCTGGCGAGTGATGTCTGGCGAGGGTGGCGGGGATCCGCGAGTTGCGCTGCGCCCGGCCGACGAGGTTCTCGTGATGAGTGGTGCAGCCGAGGGGATGCTGGATCTTGCGGACGTCGGGGCCCTCGATCCCGGAACGCCGGTGGTGATCGCGGGGGATGAGCAACCGCTGGTGGCTCAGGGTGATGTCACCCTCAGCCGCGGCATCAGCGACTCCTATCCGCGGAGTGAGGTCAACTTCGGACGCAATTGGCGGAACAGGTCGGGCGTGCTCGGTGGCGATGATGTTTTCCAGGCCGATCGTCGTGTGCACGACTATGAGCCCATCGATCCCGAAGGTCGACAACTCACGTTGTTCTACGAAGGGGGGTCGGTGAGAGCGTCGTCCTCCGCAGCGGATGCGGACGCGCTCTTCGTGCGCGGTGTCGGCAGCGGTCCGTTTGCCGGTGTCGATGGTGATCCGTTTACCGCATGGATGAGCAGCGGAGTCGAGCAAGCGGTGGGCCAATGGTGGGAGGTCCGATGGGATAAGGACCGCGACTTCACCGGCGATCCTCTTGCGGTGCGCTTCGTGGCTGATGAGCAACGGCGGGCTGTACCTGCGGAGGTCAAGGTGACAACAGACGCCGGGACCGTCATAACGCGGGTGGAGGCAACCGAGGGTGAGCAGTTTCTCGCCGTGCCGGAGGGCCCCACATTATTCCTGCGTGTGACGTTGACGGCCCAGGAGGCCGATTCGCGCGGGTCAGTCTTCGGTATCCGCGAGATCGCCGTTCCGGAGCCACCGACTCGCGTCTATGACACGGCAGGTGTGGCGATGGGTGGCCCGCTGGTGTTCACCGCTCGACGAGGCGACACTGCCGGCTGCCTAACCATCGGCGGCGTCTTCGGATGCAGCGATTCCTTGATCGCTTACGGAGAGGAACGTGCCGGCATCGTCCGACAGTTCGACGTAGCGGAGGACGGGAAGTATCGCGTCGCGGTGAAGGTCCGCCCGCGTGTGGGGGAAGCCCTGGATTGGAAATTGACCGCATCCGACCCGAACGCGATCACGGCAACGGCAACGAGTCAACAAGTCCCCGACCCAGCGGTGCGTCCGCAGGCCGCGGTGGACGGAAGCCTGGAGACATCCTGGATGGCCCAGATGGGAGACACCCGGCCCGAACTCCGGTTGTCGTGGGCAGTGGCACGAGAGGTGCGTGGAGTTCGGCTCGGCATCAACTCGGCCGTTGCCTCCTCCCGACCGCTGACGGTCACCCTCATCGCGAATGGCATCACGACGACCTCGGTCATCGATGAGGACGGCATCGTGCGCATGCCAACGACGGTGACACGTGCCCTCACGATCCGTTTCGACAACGCATCGACGGTGCGAAGCCTGGATCCCCTCACGGGCACCTTGACCCCACTGCCGATCGCGGTTAGCGAGGTGAGCGTGTTGGGGGCGTCCGACCTGATCAAGGGCCCCACGCCCGCAGAAGTGCTATCCCTGCCATGCGGAGATGGCCCCAACGTTGTCGTGGAAGGGGAGACGGTCCTGGCGACCGAGGTCTCGTGGACTCCAGGGGAGGCTCTGACCGATTCGCTCGTCACGGCGAGACCATGCGGCGGCCGTGTGATCGACCTGCCCGCAGGGACGCACCAGCTCCAGGTCGCCTCGTCCCCGGAATTCACGGTGGAATCGGTCCTGCTCGAGCCGGTGGCCCCAGCGGGATCCTCCGCAACTGTCGACACCCCCGAGGTACTGCGCTGGGGATCTGCCGAGCGGGCCGTCGAGGTGGCCCCTGCGTCGGTGCCGCGATTGCTGGAGGTTACGGAGAATTTCAATCCCGGGTGGACCGCCGAACTCGATGGCGTTGCCCTGACTCCACTCCGCGTCGATGGATGGCGACAGGCATGGGTGATCCCGCCGGGACAGGGTGGTCAGGTCGACATGGCCTTCGCGCCGAACGGCGCCTACCAGCTAGGGCTCGGGATCGGTGCGATGGGCCTGCTCGGATTGATCGTCCTGTTGGTCTGGCCGACGAGGCGCCGATATGGTCCGCAGTCGATGGTCGAAGGTCCTGTCGGCCCGGCAGTACTGGCGGGGATGGGGCTCATCGCGAGCGTTCTGCTTGCGGGATTGCCGGGGCTCGCAGTGGGTGCGGTCGGCATCGGCGCTCTCGTGTGGGGTGCTCGCCGACGCGGCCTTGAGAAGGGTCGTGCGGTGGAGACCCGAGCGATTCTCGCGGGAGCCTCGATTCTGGTCGCGGGCATCCTCGCCGCGATGATGCCGTGGCCGGAGCGCCTGGACGCCCCGGGATGGATGATCGGCCTGGCCGCCCTGTTCACGGTGCTGGGCTTGGCTGCGACAGCGGGACCGAACCCGCGCGTCGTCCAGCGCGCCGATGAGTCCAATGCTGGATAGGACCCTCGATGGCGAACCACGAGATGCTCGCGGCGACGACGCTCATGAGGATGGTGGCGGGCCACAGCCACCAGAAGCCACCGGTGAACACGGGGTAGTCGACGATGTCGATGAGCAGCCTCATCAAGACCAGATGCCACAGGAAGATTCCGTAGGAGATAGTGCCGAGGTAGACGACCACCGGATGGCGCAGGAGCCGGGCCCAGGCTGACGAGTCATCCCAGCGCCCGAGGAATCCCGGCAGCAGGAGGAAGCCGGCAATCACCGCGAAGCCGGCGTGCTTGACGAGCAACTCGAAGGGCGCCGCGAGGGTAAAGGTCAGCGGACCACCGATGGGAGTCGCGATGATGATGTAGGCGGCGGCCGCGATGAGCAGGCAGGTCGGGGTATCCCGGGCCAGCGAGCGGACCCGCTCCATCCATGCCGGGGGATCCGGGAGCGACAAGCGGGCGGAGATGACCGCGAGCGCCATGCCGAGGGCGAACCAGTCGAGGAACCCCGGCAGCCAAAAGCCGGTGAGGGTGAGATCCACGGCACCCACGTTCACGCGGGCGATATTGAATCCCCAGCCCACTATGACGAGGATGAGGAAAAGAGACAGTTGGCGGCGCGCGCTGGCATCGGCGTGTCCCCGCATGCGGCGACCGGCCAGCCACGCGAGCAGCGGCAGCAAGGCATAGAAGGACACCTCGGTCGCGAGGCTCCACGTCTGGGTGAGTCCTTCCAGGGAGAACCCCGGCACATAGATGTGGAACATGCCCAGGTGGACTGCCCACGTCGTCCACGACACCGGCTGTATCTCCGGCAGCACGGCGAGGGTGAACACGACCATGAGCCAGTACGCCGGGAGGATGCGCCCGGCTCGGCGGACGGCATATCGACCCAGGGCGGGACCGGGCTCGTCGATCATGGCGCCGAGGGCCCAGGGTCGATAGATCAGGAACCCCGAGAGAACGAAGAAGAGGGTCACCCCGAAGTCCATGCGGCCTAGCAGCGGCCCGACGACGGGGGTGAAGATCTCGGCGGTGGTGAAGGCCACATGGGTTGTTAGCACCATGAGGGCCGCGATGGCCCGATACCCGTCGAGAAGCGGAAACACGCCCCCATCATGTCGGGTTGATCACCGCAGGGCGCCTTTTTGCGGTACGGTCCCCCCTCAGGAGAGGGACTGACGGGTGCGCCTGCCCTCGGAAAGGCCTGATCCGACCGACCAGGGAGGGAAATCGATGAGGCGTGGTGTAGGAATCGTTCTGATCGGACTGGGCGTGTTCCTCGTCGTCCTCGCGGCGCTGCTGCGCTTCACCGTCGTGCCGGCGATCGCCAAGGCGCCGCTATCCCCTGGCGAGGACACTGGCGGTGTGACCCAGACCGACCAGAACGGCGTCGCCGCCGTGCTGCTCGATCCCGCGACCCTGACCGAGCGCACTGATGTGCCGCTGACCGCGACGCGCTTCACCCGCGGTGACGTGCCGGCCAGCCAGACCTCCGAGGCTCTTGCCGATGACCTTGCGATCTACGAATCATTCATCCGGACCGAAGACAACACCGGCACCGTGGTGACCGCATCGACGATCCGCGTGGCCTTCGACCGCGTGACGTCGGAGTTGTCTAACTGCTGCGGGGCCAACTACGACGGCCAGGAGATCGAGTTCGCCGGGATCAACCCGCTGAAGTTCCCGATGTTCACCGAGCCGAAGGAATACCGCTACTTCGACGCCACCCTCGAGGAGGCTGTGCCGATCCAGTACGTCGGCACCGAGGATCTGGAGGGTCTGAGCGTCTACCGCTTCGAACAGACCATCGAAGCGCGGCAGATCGGGACTCTGGAAGTCCCCGGTGATCTTGTTGGGTTCCCCCTGCCATCCTTCGTTGCCCCCCGCTACTACGCCAATGAGCGGACCCTCTGGGTGGAGCCGACGACCGGCGCCATCGTGAAGGGCGAGGAGCGTCAGGTGCAGACCCTGCGGGGCCCGGACGGCACCGACAAGGTGACGGTCATCGATGCGGTAGTAGGGACCAGCGCAAGCGAGGTCAGCGAGGGAGTCTCGACGGCCAGCTCCCTGGCCTCGCAGATCAGGCTGTTCAACGACACCCTGCCGCTGATCGGCGGAATCGTCGGCATCGTCTTGCTGGTGGTGGGAATCATCCTCGTGGCGATCCGTCCCAGAAGGGCCTGACCACCCCGCGTTGACCTTGCGGAGCGCCGGCTCGTATCCTGAGCCAGCGCTTTCGGGTCCGCGCTGGTCCCAGACCTAGGGGTCCCGCGGCGTCTTGGATCGACATTCGTTCGTGGCTTGCCGCGATCACGAGGTGGCAGCCAGGACACCGGGCCGGATCGCGTCCGTCGACCCACCCATCCCTTCGGAGCATTCCCTGTGACGTCCCTGTCCACCACGATCACCGAACCTGCCACGACCCCTCAGGTAGCCGTCAACGACATCGGCACCGCGGAGGAATTCCTCGCCGCCATCGACTCCACGATCAAGTACTTCGACGATGGGGACATCGTTGAAGGTGTGATCGTCAAGGTGGATCGCGACGAAGTCCTGCTCGACATCGGCTACAAGACCGAGGGGGTCATCCCCTCCCGCGAGCTTTCCATCAAGCACGATGTCGACCCGAACGAGGTCGTCAATGTCGGTGATCATGTCGAGGCTCTGGTCCTGCAGAAGGAGGACAAGGAAGGTCGGCTCATCCTGTCCAAGAAGCGCGCTCAGTACGAGCGGGCCTGGGGCACGATCGAGAAGATCAAGGAAGCGGACGGCGTCGTCGAGGGAGCGGTCATCGAGGTCGTCAAGGGCGGCCTCATCCTCGACATCGGCCTGCGTGGCTTCCTTCCCGCGTCCCTGGTGGAGATGCGCCGCGTGCGCGATCTGCAGCCCTACGTGGGCAAGACCCTCGAGGCGAAGATCATCGAGCTGGACAAGAACCGCAACAACGTCGTTCTCTCTCGTCGCGCGTGGCTCGAGCAGACCCAGAGCGAGGTCCGCCACACCTTCTTGACCCAGTTGGGCAAGGGCCAGATCCGAAGCGGAGTCGTCTCCAGCATCGTCAACTTCGGAGCCTTCGTCGATCTCGGCGGAGTCGACGGTCTCGTGCACGTCTCCGAACTGTCCTGGAAGCACATCGACCATCCCTCCGAGGTCGTCGAGGTGGGCCAGGAGGTCACCGTCGAGGTGCTCGACGTCGATATGGATCGCGAGCGCGTCTCCCTGTCGCTCAAGGCGACCCAAGAGGATCCCTGGCAGCACTTCGCCCGTACCCATCAGATCGGCCAGGTCACTCCTGGCCGGGTCACCAAGCTGGTTCCCTTCGGCGCGTTCGTGCGGGTCGAGGAGGGTATCGAGGGGCTGGTGCACATCTCCGAACTCGCTGAGCGTCACGTCGAGATCCCCGAACAGATCGTCCAGGTCGGCGACGAGATCTTCGTGAAGGTCATCGACATCGATCTCGAGCGACGCCGCATCTCCCTCAGCCTCAAGCAGGCCAATGAGTCTGGGTCGAGTGAGTCCCCGACCGAGGAGTTCGATCCCTACCTTTACGGGATGGCACCGGCATTCGACGAATCCGGCAACTACATCGGTCCCGAGGGCTTCGACCCCGAGACCGGCGAGTGGAAGTCCGGCTTCGAGGATCAGCGGACTGCATGGGAGAAGGAGTACGCCGACGCCCACGCTCGCTGGGAGGCGCATCGCAAGCAGGTGGACGAGGCTCGGACCGCGGATCAGGCGGCCATGCTCGAGTCCGGTGAGGTCCCGTCGAACTACTCCTCAGAGGCAACGGGTGAGGACGCCGGGACGCTCGCCACAGATGAGGCGCTGCAGGCCCTGCGCGACAAGCTCACCGGGGATAGCTGATTCGACCGATCACCGACCTGCAGCGGACGGTCGCGCCGTTCGAGGTCGTTGCGGAGTACTCGCCGAGTGGAGATCAGCCCGAGGCGATCGAGCAGTTGACTCAGCGCATCGAGGCGGGCGAACGCGATATCGTCCTCCTCGGTGCGACGGGCACGGGCAAGAGTGCGACGGCCGCCTGGCTGATCGAGCGCGTGCAGCGACCCACCCTGGTGATGGCGCCGAATAAGACGCTGGCGGCGCAGTTGGCGCAGGAGTTCACCGAACTCTTGCCCAATAATGCGGTGGAGTATTTCGTCTCCTACTACGACTACTACCAACCTGAGGCCTACGTCCCCACCACGGACACCTATATCGAGAAAGACTCCTCGATCAATGAGGAGGTCGAGCGACTCCGGCATTCGGCGACGAACTCCCTGTTGACACGCCGCGATGTCGTCGTGGTGGCTACCGTGTCGGCGATCTACGGACTGGGTACGCCCCAGGAGTACGTGGATCGCATGGTGCGACTGAAGGTCGGCGAGGAGCACGACCGTGATGCCTTGCTACGCCGCTTCGTCGATATTCAGTACGCCCGGAACGACCTGTCCTTCGAGCGAGGGACGTTCCGTGTTCGAGGGGACACGATTGAGGTATTCCCGGTCTATGAGACTCACCCGGTTCGCATCGAGATGTTCGGAGATGAGATCGAACGCTTGATGACACTGCATCCGGTGACTGGAGAGATCGTTACCGAGGACACCGAGATCGCGATCTTCCCCGCCACCCATTACGTCGCAGGGCCCGAGCGGATGCGTCAGGCAATCGAGGGAATCGAGTCTGAACTTGCCGAACGGCTCGAGGAACTTGAAGGTTCTGGTCGTCTGCTGGAAGCACAGCGGCTACGGATGCGCACCACATACGACCTGGAGATGATGCGTGAGATGGGTATCTGCTCTGGGATCGAAAACTACTCGCTGCACATCGATGGTCGCGAGCCCGGCTCACCCCCGAACTGCCTGCTGGACTACTTCCCGGAGGATTTCCTGCTCATCATCGATGAGTCCCATGTGAGCGTGCCCCAGATCGGAGGAATGTACGAGGGCGACATGAGTCGCAAGCGGACGCTGGTCGAGCACGGTTTCCGCCTGCCCAGTGCGATGGACAATCGCCCACTGCGCTGGGAGGAATTCCGCGAGCGGACCGGGCAGACGGTGTACCTCTCGGCGACACCGGGGTCTTTCGAACTGGCCCAGAGTGGGGGAGAGGTCGTGGAGCAGGTCATCCGCCCCACCGGACTCATCGATCCACTCATCACGGTGAAGCCGACCGAGGGACAGATCGATGACTTGCTCCACGAGATCACCCTTCGCACGCAGCGCAATGAACGGGTCCTGGTGACGACGCTGACGAAGCGGATGGCGGAGGACCTGACCGATTATCTGCTCGACAAGGGTGTCCGGGTGAGATATCTGCATTCCGAGGTCGACACCCTGCGGCGGGTAGAGCTCCTTCGCGAACTGCGCCAGGGAGAGTTCGATGTCCTCGTGGGCATCAACCTCCTCCGCGAGGGTCTGGACCTTCCCGAGGTCTCCCTGGTGAGCATCCTCGATGCGGACAAGGAAGGTTTCCTCCGCTCGGAGACCTCACTCATTCAGACAACGGGTCGTGCCGCACGAAATGTGAGCGGGGAGGTGCATATGTATGCCGACACGATCACCTCGTCGATGGCGCGAGCGATCGAGGAGACAAACCGCCGCCGGGAGAAGCAGGTGGCCTACAACACCGAGCATGGGATCGACCCCACCCCACTACGCAAGAAGATCGCCGATATCACCGATCTGCTGGCTCGAGAGGATGCGGACACGCAAGATCTCCTGAGCGGGCGCGTCATCCCAGAGGGGCCTGCACGACCCTTGCGAGGTGGCGCAGCGGCCGAGGACTTGGCAGCGATGATTACGGAACTGACCGATCAGATGCATGCGGCGGCGGGGAGCCTGCAGTTCGAGGTGGCCGCGAGATATCGAGATGAGATCGCCGAGTTGAAGAAGGAACTGCGAGCCATGACCGAGGCTGCCCCCCCTTCGGCGATCCCGGATTAGGCGCGGGCCGCGGAGTAGCCTGTGGGAATGAGGAAAAGGACCGATCGCTGGTGGAGGTAACCCTGGCGATCTGGGCAATCTCGATTGGGGCGATTCTCGCTCTTGTCGCTATCGACTTTTTCACGGTCAGTCGTCACCCGCATGATGTGTCGTTCCGTGAAGCAGTGCTGTGGTCGATCTTCTACATCGTCGTCGCCATCGCCTTTGGCGTCACGGTGTGGCTGTGGCAGGGGCCAACCCTGGGGACTCAATTCTTCGCCGCGTACCTCGTGGAGAAATCCCTGAGTGTGGACAATCTGTTCGTCTTCGTCATCATCCTCGGGCAATTCGCGGTCCCGAGTGTCCTGCACCAGCGTGTGCTGCTGTTCGGGGTCATGCTGGCCCTGATCTTCCGGGCGGTGTTCATTGCGATCGGCGCGGCTGCGCTGGCGTACTTCTCTTTCACCTTCGTCATCTTCGGCGGTTTCCTGATCTGGACCGGTGTCCAGTTGGCTCGTCACCGAAACGACGATCCCGAACCCAGGGAGAACCTCGTCGTACGTATCACCCGCCGATGGTTCTCCGTGGCGCCGAACTTCGACGGGACCAAGATCTTCACCCGCATCGACGGAAAGCGTATGGTGACACCACTGCTTCTCGTCATGATCGCCATCGGCAGCACCGATCTGCTGTTCGCCCTTGATTCGATCCCGGCGACATTCGGAGTGACGACCGAGCCCTATCTGGTCTTCATGGCCAATGCGGCGGCTCTACTCGGACTACGGGCCCTCTACTTCGTGCTGCGCGGCCTGCTCGATCGCCTCATCTACCTATCGATCGGTCTCGCGATCATCCTGATCTTCATCGGGGTGAAACTGGTGCTCACCTTCGCCCATGAGATGAATGCATCGATCCCCAAGATAGAGACCGGCTTATCGCTGGCCGTGATCGCGGGAGTGCTCATTGCCGTCACGCTGGCATCGTGGTGGAAGGTGCGACGGGATCCGAGTGCCCGAGCGCACGCCGGGACGGTCACCGAACCACGTCATCCCGAACCTGAAACAGAGGAATGACCGGAACTCCGCAACCGCCTCCACACGGGAAAGCTTGCGAGATTTGGAAAGTTGAGTGCTTACCAGCCTCGGGCGCGCCACTCGGCGAGGTGGGGGCGCTCCAGGCCCAGGGTCGTGTCGTCACCGTGGCCGGGATACACCCACGCGTCGTCGGGCAGCACATTGAACAATTCACGTTCGACGCCGTCGAGTAGGGACGCGAATCGGACGGGGTCGTCCCAGGTCTTTCCCACACCCCCGGGGAACAGGCAGTCACCGGTGAAGACATGCGGATGTCCCCTCGGATCGTCGTAGATCGCGGCAATCGAACCATCGGTGTGGCCCTGCAGGTGGACCGAGCGCAATCGCAGGTCGCTCACCTCGATCTCAGCGCCATGGTCGAGGAGGACATCGGTCTCCACCGGGATATCCGAGGCATCGAGGCGACCGGCGAGGGTGCGCGCTCCTGTCGCCTGCGAAACCTTGCCGAGGGCCTGCCAGTGATCGGGATGGGCGTGAGTGGTGAGGATCGCCGCCACCGTCGATCCCGTCGCCTCGATCATGTCCATGATTCGCTCAGGCTCAGCGGCCGCATCAATCAGAAGCGCCTGGCCCGTTGCCTGGCTGCGGACGAGGTAGCAGTTGTTGTCATAGGGACCGACTGCGAGTTTCACGATGTCTACCCCGGGAAGGGAGCGGGTCGCCCAGGGGCCGCCTACTGATACGTGTCCGTCGTAGTCAACGACCTCATCGGTCATGTCTTCTCCCTTGTCGATCCCCTTGTGTCCCGCCCGCTTGCTCAGGCAGGGCCGCCCCATATGGGTCACCCCTCGCGCGCCTGGAACAGCCTACGACTAGCCTGACGACGTGTCCGAGCGGCTGCTGGTGCGGGGTGCCCGCGAACACAATCTCAAGGACGTCAACCTCGACCTCCCGCGCGATGCCCTCATCGTCTTCACAGGCCTATCGGGATCAGGCAAGTCGAGCCTCGCGTTCGACACGATCTTCGCCGAGGGGCAACGTCGATATGTCGAGAGCCTGTCGGCCTACGCGCGGCAGTTCCTCGGCCAGCTGGACAAGCCCGACGTGGACTTCATCGAGGGCCTGTCTCCGGCGGTGTCGATCGATCAGAAATCGACCTCCCGCAACCCCCGTTCCACGGTGGGCACGATCACCGAGGTCTATGACTACCTCCGCCTGCTGTATGCCCGGATCGGCAAGCCCCACTGCCCCGAGTGCGGCGATCCGATCGCCCGCCAGTCGCCGCAGGTGATCGTCGATCGCCTCCTCGGCCTGCCGGAGGGAACCCGATTCGCCGTGTTGAGCCCGGTCGTGCGGGAGCGCAAGGGCGAGTACGTCGACCTGTTCCGGCAACTGCAGGCGCAGGGATATGCCCGCGTCCGTGTCGATGGTGAGATCCATGGACTCGAGGATCCACCGAAGCTGAAGAAGTCGGAGAAGCACTCGATCGATGTCGTCGTGGACAGACTCGTGGTGAAGGAGGGCAACCGGCGACGACTCACCGACTCGGTGGAGACCGCCCTCCGGCTATCCGGCGGCCTCGTCACGATCGATCAGGTCGATCGGGATCCGAAGGATCCAGAGCGCGAGCAGATGTTCAGCGAGCACCTTGCCTGCCTACGTGACGGGTTGAGCTTCGAGGAGCTCGAGCCTCGATCGTTCTCCTTCAATTCCCCCTTCGGTGCCTGTCCCGCCTGCTCGGGCCTCGGCACACGCATGGAGGTCGACCCCGAGCTCGTCGTGCCCGATGACACCCTGGGTGTCGCCGAAGGTGCAGTCGCCCCCTGGTCCGCCGGTCACGTGACGGACTACTTCGCTCGGCTGCTCGATGCGCTGGCCGATGAGTTGGACTTCGACACCGACACGCCCTGGAAGCAACTTCCCGCGAAGGTGCGCAAGGCGGTCCTGTACGGGCATCCGACCGAGGTCCATGTCCGGTACCGCAATCGCTATGGACGGCAGCGGTCCTACTACACCACCTTCGAAGGCGTGATCCCCTACGTCGAACGGCGTCACGCTGAGGCTGAGACGGACACCAGCCGGGAGAAGTTCGCTGGATACATGCGCGAGGTGCCCTGCCATGAGTGCGAGGGTGCTCGGCTGAAGCCGGTGAGCCTGTCGGTCACCATCGCCGAGCGGAATATCGCCGAGGTCGCCTCGATGCCCATCGGTGAGGCAGCCGATTTCCTCGGAAACCTCGATCTCGACCGACGGGATGCACAGATCGCTGCCCGCGTGATGAAGGAGGTCAATGAACGATTGACCTTCCTCGTCGATGTCGGATTGGACTACCTTTCCCTCGACCGTCCGGCCGGGACCCTCGCAGGTGGGGAGGCTCAGCGGATCCGACTCGCGACCCAGATCGGCTCGGGACTTGTCGGAGTTCTGTATGTCCTCGACGAGCCCAGCATCGGTCTGCACCAGAGGGATAATCGACGTCTCATAGACACTCTCGTTCGCCTGCGTGACCTGGGCAACACCCTCATCGTGGTCGAACACGATGAGGACACGATCCGAACCGCAGACTGGATCGTCGACATCGGTCCCGGAGCCGGTGAGCATGGCGGCCGCATCGTGGTGAGTGGGCCATATGAGGAGTTGATCGAGTCGTCGGAATCAATCACGGGCGACTATCTCTCGGGACGTCGTGCCATCGATACGCCCGCGATTCGTCGCCCCATCGATCGCAAGCGGATGGTGACGGTCGAGGGAGCACGCGAGCACAATCTCGCGGACATCAGTGTCGACTTCCCCCTTGGCTGCCTCGTGGCGGTCACAGGGGTGAGCGGATCGGGCAAGTCGACGCTCGTCAACGACATTCTCTACAACGTCCTGGCTCGGGAGTTGCACGGTGCGCGAACGGTTCCCGGGCGACACCGGAGGGTCAAGGGCCTGGATCAATTGGACAAGGTGGTCCATGTCGATCAGAGCCCGATTGGTCGCACCCCCCGAAGCAACCCGGCGACGTACACCGGAGTCTTCGACCACGTCCGCAAACTCTTCGCTGAAACGCCGGAAGCCAAGGTGCGCGGCTACGCACCGGGTCGGTTCTCGTTCAATGTCAAGGGCGGACGATGCGAGTCGTGTTCCGGCGACGGGACGCTGCGTATCGAGATGAACTTCCTGCCGGATGTCTACGTTCCCTGTGAGGTCTGCAACGGGGCCCGGTACAACCGGGAGACCCTCGAGGTTCACTACAAGGGCAAGACGATCGCCGAAGTCCTTGATATGCCCATCGAAGAAGCCCTGGAGTTCTTCGAATCGGTTCCACCGATTGCCCGCCACCTGCGCACGCTGGTCGATGTCGGACTCGGGTACGTGCGGCTGGGTCAGTCCGCGCCCACGCTGTCCGGGGGAGAGGCTCAGCGCGTCAAACTGGCCTCGGAACTGCAGCGGCGATCCACCGGACGCACCATCTACGTTCTGGATGAGCCGACGACAGGACTGCACTTCGAGGACATCCGCAAATTGCTGCTCGTCTTGCAGGGGCTGGTGGACAAGGGCAACACGGTCATCGTGATCGAGCACAACCTCGACGTCATCAAGTCCGCCGACTGGATCATCGACATGGGTCCCGAGGGGGGATCTGGGGGAGGCAGGGTTGTCACGACGGGGACGCCCGAGGAGGTGGCCGGTCACGAGGGCAGCCATACGGGAACCTTCCTGGCCCCGCTTCTTCCGGGTGCCGGACCACAGCGAAGTCGCGGGAGACGCAAGCCCCGGTTAGCCTGAGGGCATGGGGAATAACACGAATCAACCAGCGCAGCAGGAGCGTCGGGGGGCCGGACTCTCCCGTCGATCGGTAATCGTCGCAGGAGGGGCGATTGGGGCGGCGGGCGTCCTCGCCGCCTGTGGCG